>NZ_LVDR01000002.1:0-376189 GCF_007636515.1 Shewanella sp. MSW | reverse complement strand
CTGGGCCGTGTCTCAGTCCCAGTGTGGCTGATCATCCTCTCAGACCAGCTAGGGATCGTTGCCTAGGTGAGCCATTACCTCACCTACTAGCTAATCCCACCTGGGCTTATCCATCAGCGCAAGGCCCGAAGGTCCCCTGCTTTCCCCCGTAGGGCGTATGCGGTATTAGCAGTCGTTTCCAACTGTTATCCCCCACAAATGGGCAAATTCCCAGGCATTACTCACCCGTCCGCCGCTCGTCATCTTCAAAAGCAAGCTTTTGAAATGTTACCGCTCGACTTGCATGTGTTAGGCCTGCCGCCAGCGTTCAATCTGAGCCATGATCAAACTCTTCAATTAAAGTTTTGGTTGATTCCGAAGGTTCTGCTCAATGAATTCTGTTCGTATGAACACTCTTCATCGAGTTAAATCGTTTTGTCGATTTCTCAATGCCTGTGAGTGTCCACACAGATTTGCTTGTTTATCTTGTTAAAGAGCAATCCCTTAGACGCTGTGGTCATCGGGTCAGGGCTGCGTATTCTACGCTTTCCTGCTGCGGCGTCAAGAGGTATTTACCATCTTTTTTCGCCTGTCGTTGAAAGGACTCAAGAGCCTCTTTTCTTCGACCCTGTCACGTCTTTCGCGTTGCCGCTGTGCCGTGTCAGTGGGAGCGCATTATAGGGAGCCTGAACTTTTGTGCAAGGGGGATTTTTGCAAAACCACACCAAGCGAACACTATTTAGGCACTACCAGGTTGCTGTCAACTTTTAAGCAACACAGACATTACCCTAAAGTCCCTTTTCATCTCGATGAGTAACTTGAACCAACTGAGATGGCTATGCAAACTGACTTGCTCACTAACCTGAGTTGCTCGTCAAAAGGCTATTTCACTCAAGGTGGGATCTAGGTTTAGCACATATTTCGCCGCTTTGCAGAGTAAAAGCCTTTTGAAATGGCAGCCCAAAGTTTTCACTATCACGAGAGAATCATGACTTGAGCTTGTCTAGACTCGCTTTATCTCCCGTATCTTCTTTTTCTTCGGCGCTTTCTTTGTTATCGCTATCTCTATTATCTCGGGCATGGGAAGTGGGAGAACCCTCTGCACTTGATGCTTTGCCATCACTGTCATCTGTCTCATCGTCATCACCCAAAACGTGAGACACCTTGAGTTTTCTAACGCTGCGAATGGTAACCACAGGCCCCGAGAGAGCATAGAGATAAAACAGCAGACAGAGAATTAATGCAGGTTCGACCGAGATCACCACAAATACGGCCACTACCAGCAGAATCACCAGGAAGTTCACCTTGCCACGCCAATCGACTTCTTTAAAGGAGTGATAGCGGAAATTACTCACCATCAACAGACCGGCAACGGCCGTGACCAGAGCCACCAATATACCTATATCATGCCCTGAGACGCCGTAGCCCTGCCCCAGCCAGACACTGCCGGCAATAAGAGCCGCTGCGGCCGGACTGGCAAGCCCTTGGAAGAAACGTTTATCGGCCACTCCTACTTGGGTATTGAAGCGCGCCAGACGCAAGGCAGCCCCGGCGCAATAGATAAACGCCGCCAACCAACCTATTTTGCCCAATTCAGAAAGCCCCCAGTTATAGGCTATCAAGGCCGGAGCCATACCGAAGGACACCATATCTGCCATCGAGTCGTACTCGGCACCAAAGGCACTCTGAGTGTTGGTCAAACGCGCCAGACGACCATCCAGTCCATCAAATAACATGGCAACAAACACAGCAATAGCCGATGCCTCAAAGTGCCCATTCATGGAAGCGATAACAGCATAGAAGCCCGAGAACAATCCTGCCGTTGTCATCAGATTGGGTAACAGATAGATACCACGGGTTTTTATTGTTGGCTTGGATAAATTTTGCATACACTTAACCTGATGGTGTAATCAAACTCATAACGGCAAAGATAACACACTTGCTCAGACAAGCTCACCCTGCAGAAACGGAAACAAACAATGATAAGGATCAGCCTATTTATGGCTCTGCTGGCATTACTCGGAGCCAACGCTGCCTCGGCAACCCCCATTTATACTTGGGTCGATGAAAATGGCGTCACCCACTACAGCCAGGAGCCGCCGCCACAACAGCAAGCCACCGAACTGGACAGCCAAAATCTGCAACCCGCCAGAATCGGCACGGTCGCGCCGCAGCGAAAAGATGACATTGTGCTGGAGACTGAGTCTGAGAAACAGGCCAAATTGCTCAAGGAGAAAGATGCAGTCCAGGCTCAGGCTATATGCGATAAGGCCAAATTCCAATTGGATGTCCTCAATACCCACACCAGGCTACAACGTAAAGATGATGCCTCAGGTGAAATGATTAAGATGACTGAAGAAGAACGGCAGGCGCAGATAAAGGAGCAGCAGGAAAGAATTCGGCTGTTTTGCCAAAGAAACTAGCCAGCAAGGCCAGAGTAGAATAGGTTCTAGTAGCAAAAAGGAGCGCCGAAGCGCTCCTTGTTATTCCCGGAGTCGACTTACTTAACGAAGTCTACACCCAGTTTGATATCCGCCTTCAAGGTATCCAGCATGGCATCACGGGCGTTGGCTTCAAACGCGCTCAGTTCACCATATGGCAAAACCTTTTCGATACCATTTTTGCCGAGTACCACTGGCTGGGCAAAAAATTCAGCGTGTTCACTGCCACCGTCTACATAGGCGCACTCGATCACATTGGCTTCACCCTGCAGACCGCGGATCAGCGACAGACCGAAACGGAAAGCGGCCTGGCCCATGGACAGAGTCGCGCTGCCGCCACCGGCTTTGGCTTCAACCACTTCAGTACCGGCGTTTTGAATACGCTTGGTCAGGGCAGCAACTTCTTCATCGGAGAAGCTGACACCTTCAACCTGAGACAACAGAGGCAGAATGGTCACACCGCTGTGGCCGCCAATCACATTGACTTTAACATCGGCAACATTCAACCCTTTGGCTTCGGCGATAAAGGTTTCAGAGCGGATGACATCGAGAGTCGTCACACCGAATAGACGGTTCTTGTCGTAAACACCGGCTTTTTTCAGTACTTCAGCCGCAATGGCCACAGTGGTGTTCACTGGGTTGGTGATGATACCGATCAGCGCCTTGGGACAAGTCGTAGCCACCTTTTCAATCAGGTTACGGACGATACCGGCATTGATATTGAACAGATCAGAACGATCCATGCCAGGCTTACGGGCAACACCGGCAGAGATCAGCACCACATCAGCACCTTCCAGTGCAGGTGTTGGGTCTTCACCGGCAAAACCTTTAACTTCAACTGCTGTCGGGATATGACTCAGATCCACGGCAACCCCAGGCGTTACGGGGGCGATATCATAGAGTGACAGCTGAGAGCCGGCAGGTAATTGGGTTTTCAACAGAAGGGCAAGAGCCTGGCCAATACCACCAGCAGCACCTAGTACAGCAACTTTCATAGTTATCTCCGTCAATTCTCGGAATTATGTGTGACATAGATCTAATTCTGTGATGGCGCAACATTAAAGGATCGTCACAAAAATAGCAATTATCCCTTAGTCATATGACTCTGCTTCATCAAAAGCTGAATTAACTTCAGCATTTGCTCTCGCCTACTGAGGCTTCTTTTACCCAACAAATGACCCAAACTGCATTTTTATGCAGGCATCTTGGGTGTTTGTTGACACTTACCCGTTTGATATGCAGAATGAGCGAGATTTTCTGAATAACGACAGAAGAAGATAATGCAAGCAAGCAAAAATCAGGATGAGCTAATCAGAACCTTCAAGGCTCTGCTTAAAGAGGAGCGCTTCGGCTCCCAGAGTGAAATAGTCAATGCACTGCAAGCCGAAGGCTTTGCCAATATCAACCAGTCCAAAGTCTCGCGCATGCTGAGCAAGTTCGGTGCCGTGCGCACCCGTAACGCCAAGCAGGAGATGGTCTACTGCTTACCGGCCGAACTTGGGGTGCCAACTGCCGGCAGCCCACTGAAGAATCTGGTATTGGATGTGGATCATAACCAAGCCATGATAGTGGTACGTACCAGCCCGGGGGCGGCGCAGTTAATTGCCAGGCTGTTGGACTCCATCGGCAAGCCAGAAGGTATTCTGGGCACTATTGCCGGTGATGATACTATCTTTATCTGCCCTTCCAGCATCAAGACCATTGATGAAACGCTGGAAACAGTCAAATCACTGTTCAATTACACAGACTAAGTTGAACATTTCATAAAAAAAACGCCCCTCAATGAGGGGCGTTTTTGTCGCTATCGCGTTATTAATCATCAAACTGGATCATAAAATCCAGAGATGGGGCAAAGAAAGAGGAACCTGTTACCGCCTGAGTAAAGTGCATCAGGTGATCATGGTGTCCTTCTCCGTCACCGAAAACCATACTGTGAAGCATCTTTTCGAAATGGCTTGGTGTCTTACAAGTAGAGATAAACATCAATCCCTGTTGTTTGACTGAACCATAAGGCATGCTCTGACGCAGGATCTCCATCGACTCACCATTGTCATACTTGAGATTTACCCGCTTGATATGCGCCGTCAGCGGTTTGTCTTCCGAGGCGTACTCTATGTTGTCCTGCTTGGTGCGGCCTATGATGTCTTCCTGCTTTTTCTGCGGCAGTCTGTGCCACTTACTCAAATTGTGGACATATTTCTGTACATGAATGTAGCTACCGCCGCGAAATGCATCGTCTTCATCCCCTACCAGGGCCACAGCTTGACGACCTCTGCCCTTGGGGTTTTCTGTGCCATCGACAAAACCGGTCAGATCGCGGCTGTCCATAAAGCGGAACCCGCGCTCCTCCTCTTCCAGCTCGGCCAGGCCTTCCAGCATTTCGTTGACCTCATTGGCCACCAGATGAAGAATATCCAGGCGATCACAACGCAGGTGAATAAAGATATCGAACTCTATCGCCGGCGCATCCCGGTTACCCGACTCCATCGCGGGGAATGGCTTGAGTTCAGCCGGTCTGCTTCCCGGATAGAGGTGATCCCAAAAGTTGGCACCAATCGCCACAAAGGCATTAAAGGCACTGTCGGCATACTGATCTGCCAGCTCATACAAATACTGGGCAACATTGGCCAGACAAGGGCGCAGTTGTGACTCCCCGCCTTCGTTGGCATTGAACATCAGATAAACACTGTGCAGATTTCCCTCTGCGCAGATCCCCAGCTGTTCCCGTGGCATAACCTGTGTATCCATTTGCAATCTACCCTTTCAGATTAATTCATCTTCGGCCTTATTATCCGCAACTTGAGCATTAATTTGAATTAGCTCACGCACGTTTTTGCCGATTACTTTCAATAACCTGATGCTTGTCCGTCTTTACGGGACTCGGACGCTCCCCGATAAACGCCGCTTTCAACATTGACGCCTATGGCCTGATAACCACCGAAAGCCCCGAGAGAATCACTTAAAGTATGCCCCTTTTTCATCAGCTCACGGCGGGTTTCCATGGAAAAGCCCGACTCGAGGCTGATATAACCGCCATCTGTCATCTGCTCGCCGGTCGGTTGGCTGGAACCTGTATGCAATATTCTCGGAGCATCGCCCGCCTCCTGCAGGTTGAGGCCAAAATCAATCAGATTAATCATGATCTGGGCATGCATCTGGGGTTGGGTGGCTCCCCCCATGACACCAAAGCTGAGCCAGGGCTTGCCATCTTTGGTGACAAAGGCCGGAATTATGGTATGAAACGGTCTTTTACCCGGTGCATAGGAATTGGCACGCCCGGGAGTGAGATCAAACAGCTGGCCTCTGTCCTGAAGCACAAATCCCAAATCCGGAGGCGTCATGCCTGAGCCCATGCCACGATAATTGCTCTGGATGAGGGACACCATATTGCCTTCTTTATCGGCGGTAGTGAGATAGATGGTATCACCGTGTAAAAGGTTGGGATTACCCGACTCAACACTGGCGGCGGCTTTGTCAGCATCGATAAGCTTGGCTCTGGCGTAGTTGTATTCTTTGGAGATCAGTGACGCTACCGGCACTTTGGCAAAGTCCATGTCGGCGTAGAACTTGGCTCGGTCGGCAAACGCCAGCTTTTTTGCTTCCACGAAATGATGCACATATTCGGCGCTGTCCAGCCCCATGGCCTTGAGATTAAATGGCTCCAGGGTTTTAAGGATCTGCAGTGCCGCTATCCCCTGGCCGTTGGGGGGCAGCTCCCAGATATCATAGCCCCGATAATTAACCGATACAGGTTCAACCCACTCACTCTTGTGAGAAGCGAGATCTTCATAGGAAAGATAACCGCCCTGTTGTTGCATATAGGCGGCAATACTGCGGGCTATCTCTCCTTTGTAAAAGACGTCCCGGCCCCCCTTGGCAATTTTTTCATAGCTGTTGGCCAAAGCCGGGTTTCGAAACAATTCACCGACGGCCGGCATGCGGCCGCCTGGCATATAGGTTTCTTTAAACCCCGGGTATTTGGCCAGCTTGTCACCGCTTCGCGCCAGATAGAAGGCGATGAGCTCGGAAACCGGAAATCCTTCACGGGCATAATGAATAGCCGGCGCCAGGTTATCCTTCATGGGCAATTTGCCGAACTTGTCATGCAGTTCATACCAGCCATCCACGGCACCGGGCACGGATACGGGCAAAGGTCCATAAGGCGGCAGATGCTCAAGCCCTTTGGCCTTGAGCATCTCCAACGTCAGAGAAGCCGGACTGCGGCCAGAGGCATTAAGCCCATAGAGCCGCTGCTCTTTGGCGCTCCAGACAATGGCAAAAAGATCGCCGCCTATGCCAGAACCAGTAGGCTCCACCAACCCCAGCATGGCATTGGCGGCAATCGCGGCATCCACGGCGCTGCCACCTTGTTTGAGAATATCGACCGCCACCTGAGTCGCCAGTGGTTGGCTGGTTGCCGCCATACCATTAACCGCATAGACTTCAGAGCGGCTCGCAAAGGCCGCGCCCGTGATTCTATCCATCGCCATGCTTCCCGTGCTGCAGCAAACAGCCAAACTCCCGATGACGCCGAGTAACAGCTGACGACATGAGCTGTTGCTGATATTCCGTATCCCTTGTGCGTCCTGCATTTTATTATTGCTGTGGTTATGCATCTCGCCTCCGCTCTCATCCCGGAGCGGCGCATGGGCGAGTCCGGGGTTCAGTGAATACCTATGGTGAATTCAATCAAACCGATTGTTTGGTATAACACAGAGACAAACAAATTATCACCCACAGCAAACTTATGAAACAATTGTTGTTAACAGCCATTACCGAACAACACCAGCGGATGTTCCAGTGTCGACAGCCTGACTCTCTGCCCTGGAGAAAACTGTACCTGATGACTACGGACCTCTAGAGTGACGCCCTCTTGCTGCACATCATAATGGCAAACATTGCCCAGAAAACGCCGCTCGGTAACCACGGCCAGCCCCTGTTCGTCGGGTTGTAACTCCAACTGCTGTGGCCGCAGCAACAACTCACCCTGCCAGTTCAGTGGCAAACCATGGGGCAAAGAGCTCTTAAGGCGGCCGATTTGAGTATCGACACAGTGCTCGCAGCTGACCTTGGCCTTAAGATAATTACCACTGCCGAGAAAGTCCGCCACATAGCGATTGACCGGGTTGGCATAGAGAGTTTCGGCACTGCCTTGCTGCACTATTTTTCCATCTTCAAACAGCGCCAGGGTATCGGCAAAAACAAAGGCCTCATCCTTACTGTGGGTCACAAATACGGCGCTGACGTTACGGCTCTTGAGGATCGCGCGAATCTCCAGCATCAGCTCGCCGCGTACCTGGGCGTCTATATTGGAGAAGGGTTCATCCAACAACAGCAGTTCAGGTTCATAGGCAAGCGCCCTGGCAATCGACACCCTCTGTTGTTGACCGCCGGACAACTCGTGGGGATACCGTTCACCAAGCCCCGGGAGCTTGACCAAATCCAACATCTCCTCGAGCCGGCTCAGGCGCTGCGCCTTGTTCAACCCCTTGACACCAAAGAGGATATTCTGCGCGACCGTCAAGTGGGGAAACAGGGCATAGTCCTGAAAGATCATCCCCACGCCACGCTCCTCTCCAGGAACCTGCAGCTTATCCGTGGTTACTGCACGGCCGCTGATATGAATTTCACCGGCGGAGACCGGCTGCAGTCCGGCAATGGCTCTGAGCAGAGTCGTTTTACCACAACCACTGGGTCCGAGCAGGGCGGCAATTTCACCGGCTTGCAAAGTAATGCTCAGCCCTTTGAGCACCTGCTGGGCGCCATAATGGCTATGGAGTTGCTTGACACTCAGGGTCGACATCAGTTGTTTTGCTCCAGCGAACGGTTGAGATAAATCAAGGGCACCAGCCCCACCAACACAATAACAATAGCCGCCAACGCCCCCTGCTCCAACTGCTCATCGGAGACGTATTGGAACACTTGGGTGGCCAGGTTGTGAAACCCGACAGGGCTTAGCAACAAGGCAGCCGGCAACTCTTTCATCGCCTCGATAAATACCAGCAGCAGAGCGGCAAAAATACCGCTGCGCAGCAATGGCAGATGGATTAATGCCAGTACTTTACCCGGTGTCTTGCCCAGGCTGATGGCCGCCATGTCAAGAGAAGGCGACAGCCGTTTGTAACTGCTCTCTATGCTGCCGATGGCGATGGCGGCAAAGCGAATACAAAACGCCAGCACCAGGGCGGCGATACTGCCGGTGAACAAGAGCCCCGGGCCTTGACGCTCGAACAGAGCGTAGAGATCATCAATTCTGAAATCGAGCCAGGTCAGCGGAATAAGCACGGCAATCGCCAGCACAGTGCCCGGCAGTGCATAGCCGGTACTGACCAGACGGGATGGCAGCATGTCCCACTTTCGCGGGCTCAGGCGGCGAATGAACACCAAGAGGATAGCCAAAAGCAAACACAATACACTGCTGATGGCGGCGACCATTAGGCTGTTGAGACTGTACTGCCAAAAGTCACTGTTCCAGCTCTGCTGCCAGTAATCCAAGGCGTAACTGCCGAGAATGACAAATGGCAAAACAAAGGCCAGCAGCAGCAACAGCGAGCAGTAGCCGAGCGCCAACCACTCACGCCAACCTTTAAGCCGGTAAGGCTCCGGCGCCTCAAGCAACAGCTGCTTTTGAAATAATTGTTGTTTACGCCTCGCCATACGCTCCAGCGCAAACAGAGTAAAAACACCAAGCAACATCAATAGCGAAATTTTGGCGGCGGCCGCCAAGTCACCATAGGCTCGCCAGGTATCGTAGACAGCCGTGGTCAGGGTGGATACCGCAAAATAATTGACCGTCGCCAAGTCAGCCATGGTTTCCATGGCCACCAGGGCGACACCGGCCGCCAGCGCCGGGCGCGCCATTGGCAGCGACAAACGCCAGAAACTCTGCCATGGCGAGCAGCCCATCACCTTGGCCGCATGCTGCAAACTTAAGGACTGCTCCAGAAACGCGGTGCGCCCCAAGAGGTAAACGTAGGGGAAGAGCACCAGCGACAACATCACAGTGGCGCCGCCCAGAGTTCGAATATCGGGAAACCAGTAGTCGGTTACCGATTGCCAACCAAAACTTGCGCGTAAAAAACGCTGCACAGGCCCGGCATAATCCAGTAAATCGGTATACACATAAGCGACAATATAGGCCGGCATGGCCAGCGGCAACAACAGAGCCCACTGGAACAGGCGCCTGCCGCGAAATTCACAGCGCGCCACCAGCCAGGCAGCAGGCACCGCCAAAAGCAAACTGCCGACACTCACCCCCAACATCAGCCAAAAGGTATTGGCTATGTATGACGGCAACACAGTGGCAAACATCTGCCCAAAGCGGGTTTCACCCGGTTCGAACGCCTGCATGACCAGCGCCAGCAACGGCGCCACCATTAAGCCGCAGACGATAAACCCCGCCCACGACCAGCCCCTGGAGAAGGTCAGGATCACAGCTATTCCCCCATAGCCTTTGCAGAAACGCCTTCAAGCTCAGAGATCAAACTTAACCTCATCGAGCAGTCTCAGCGCCGCCTGATGATGCTCTGCCAACTTGTAGACAGGCAAATCATCGGCTTTAAAGTCTCCCCAGGATGCCACCAACTCTGAGACAGGTACATCAGCCTTGACCGGATATTCCATATTGACCTCGGCATAGCTCTGTTGGGCGGCATCCGAAGACAGATACTCCATCAGTTTGAGGGCATCGGCCGAGTTAGGCGCATGCTTGGCCAGTGCCATACCCGAGACATTGATATGGGCACCACGATTTTCCTGATTCGGGAAGTTGATCACCGCCGCTTCGGCCCATGGCCGCTGTTTGGGATCTTGCAGCATCTTGCCGTAGTAATAACTGTTGCCGATGGCGATATCACACAAACCTTCTTTTACCGCCTGCACCTGCGCCCTATCGTTACCCTGAGGCTTACGGGCCAAGTTACTCTTCAGTCCCTGAAGCCAACTCTTGGCATCAGCTTCACCGTGGTGGGCTATCATGGAGGCCACCAGCGCTATGTTGTAGGGATGCTTGCCACTACGCATACACACCTTACCCTTGTAACGGGCATCGGCCAGGTCTTCATAGTTGATTGTCAGCGGCCCGAGGCGCTCCTTGCTGGAATAGAGATTACGCACCCTCATAGTCAGGGCGTACCAGTTTCCTTCGGGATCCCGGTATTGGGCCGGAATATTCTGCTTGAGTGTGTCACTTTCCACCTGTTTGACCAACTGCTTGTCCACCAATTCCTGCAAGCGGGAAAAGTCAGACGTCAGCACCAGATCCGCCGGTGATAAGCGTCCTTCACGGGCCAATCTATCGGCAATGCCATCTTTGGCAAATACAAAATTAACCTTCACCCCGGTAGCCTGACTGAAGTCATCCAGAATGGGCTTGACCAAAAACTCCTGACGATAGGAATAAACCGTCACCTCATCGGCGGCGACCACCGGCAACGTCAAGCTGGATGCGGCTAACGCACTGCCAAGTATCAGACCTGTCTTGTAGCTCATATTTTTCAGTACCCCATGTTGGATGAGTAATTTAATGAGAACTATTTCTAATCAACTTTATTTTCAGCCTAGTGCAAAAATTCTGGCAAGGGGAATACAAATGAGAACAGACAGAATGGCAGTGGCTGGGAGCAAAGCGATTGGAATCGGCCAAATTGTCGCAAACTAAACTAAACTGAACCTTAAAACTTATACATGGAGAGGGGAAGTATCTTGGATATTTTGGAAATCCTGCTGGCTGTGGTGTCTTTGCTACTGATCTTGTTTCTGTTCCGTCACAGGTTAAGACCTGAAAAGCGTCGTCAGGACAGACCCTCTGCCCCCAAAGAGAAACAATATCACTGTGTCTCCATAGTGTTGGCGCCAAATGCCTGCCAAGCGATAAGAGCGCTTGAAGGCAAGCGTTTTCTGTCAAAGGAGGCGCCCCGGCTCCCCTTGGCGGAATGTGACTGCAGCCAATGCGACTGCAAGTATCAACATCATGAAGACAGAAGAGTTCCCTTCAGCGATCGGCGACTGGACTATGGCATGAGCCGTGACCTCTATGGCGTCTTCGGTGAAACCAACCGCAGAACCCACCCCAAGGGCAGGCGTTACTCGGACTTGGCCAAACCGCAAATCACCGAGAAATCACCCAGGACGAGTATCTCGGAAACTCTGCCTGATTGATGCCGATTCCAGCCAGTATGCCAAGGCCGGTGCCACTTTACGCCAGTCGAGATCCGGATGACGAAAATCAAGGTATTCGAGTAGCACCAACAGCAGTACCTGTCTGGCATCGAGTGGGCCGCTCGCAATAATTCCCTGACGCTCCACCTCCATTAAGGCTCTGAGCAGGGCCTGCTCGAAACGGCCGCTCCAGAAAGATGAACGAACCCCCTCCTCTTCACGCATCTGTTCCTGCCTTAAGCCAACGGCGCTATCCAGCGCGCCTTTGAGCAGCGAGAACTGGCACTCATAAGCCCAGTTTCCGGGTGGTCCAAAGAAACAATTCTGGCCGAATTTGTCGTCCAGAAAGCGAGCTATGACTTCGCTGTCGAACAGTGCGGCGCCATCATCCAAAAGCAGACAGGGAACTTTTCCCAAAGGGTTAACCGACAGTAACTCGTCACTGTTATCGAAAGGATTGACCAGCTTTTCATCCAACGCCAAACCCAGCTCGCGGGCAATGACCCTGACCACGCGGGCATAAGGCGAAGCTGTAGAGTAATAGAGCTGCATCCAGACTCTCCTGTTACCAGTATTTTTCGACTGTTATCTGTCCTGGGGCACGGCGCAGGTTTTTGGCCAAGCCTTTATCGATAAGTGCCGCCGTAGCCCCCTGGATCATCCCGGGATTACCACAAAGCATCAATTGCGAGTCCTTTGCACTTATGTTCAGCCCGGCCTTGGCCTCTATCTCACCACTTTGCAGGCCATCCGGGATGCGACAACGCAACGCACCATCAAAATCTTCACGAGTGACACAGGGCACAAACACAAATTGCTCGGGATAGGCCTGTTGATAGCCGCGGATCTTATCGAGATAGGCAAGATCCCGCGCTTCTCTTACCCCGTAAACCAGAACCACCTTATCAAACCGCTGCCAAGGCTCAGGAGTATCCAACATGGAAAGAAACGGCCCCACAGCCGTACCTGTTGCCAAAAACCACAGGTGACGCCCCTGTAATTCTCCTTTTGGGATCTCATCCAAAGTCATAAAGCCGGTGGCTTTGTCTGTCACGCTAATACTGTCACCCGGCTGCAAAGATTGCAGATCCGGTGACAACTGGCCTTGATCTACCGCCACCGCCAGTATTTCAAGATAGTCAGTCCCAGGGGCATTCACCAGCGAATAGGCCCGGGCGATACGTTTATCATCCCGCAGCTGACTGAGCTTGATAAACTGGCCGGCAATAAACGGTGCTATCTCGGCGGCAATCCTCAGGCTGAATAACTTGCTGTTCCAATCGATACGCTCAATGACCCGACCTTCAGTCCACATAGCTTCTCCTTAGGTAACACAAGACGATTATTGCAGCATAACCCCATATTCAACCAACAAAAACCCCTCATAGTGAGGGGGTTATCTGCAGGTAAGATTTCGCATGATCTCGATTATTCCTGCTCTGTGCTAAAGCTATCTCTGAATGCCTGCAACCCTTGCTGTACCAGAGAGTAAGTTTCATCCACCCCAGTCTTGATTTCGCCTTCCAGCACCTTGAGCCCGGAGAGGATATCCGTCGCCTCTTTAAAGCCCTGATCTATGGCGCCGCCGATAACGTCCATAAAACCGGACAGCTGACTGTCAAAGTCCATGCTGGAATTTTGCTGCTGGTAGACACTGAAGAACTGAGTCGCAAAGCTAACAATTCTGTCGGCCGTGGCCTCGGGAGAAGTATCTATCTGCTGCTCCTGCACCTGCTGCAGGGCATTTTCACCCATGTAGGGTGCCAGTTCTTCATTGATGGCCTCAATCGCGGCGCGATACAAGAGACTCATGGGTTCGTTGCCACTATTGAGACTTACCTCCTCCTGCGCCGCCAGAATAGCGTTATTCATCAACTGCTGACTGACATGGCGGATGCTCTTGCTACTGGCGACTTCAGATACCGCCTTGCCATGATTACCATCCAGTTGTTGGGTCTTATCCTTGGCCACCTCAGAGACCTGAGCGCCATGATTGCGGATTTCCATCTTGGTTTCCTCGTATGAAAAGCGTGTCCCAGGTTAATTATCGACCAATTCAGCAATTAGTTTAGTGATTGTTTACCCAGGCCGATACTCGGGCTATGATCCCACATGTTATTTAAGTATTTGATAGAAAATAAAAATGGTAAGAATTTTTCTACTGCTTTGTCTTTCAGTGCTTTTTGGTTTGCCGTCCCAGGCCGCCAACACTAATCAAACCATATTCCTGGTTAGGCACGCGGAAAAAGCTCAGGGAAGCGATCCCGGGCTGACAGCCGCTGGTAAGGCGCGAGCCGAGACTCTGGCAGCGGCACTACAGGACACCCAACTGCAAAGGCTGATGTCGAGTGAGTTTCGCCGAACTCAGGAAACCCTGGGACCAATTGCAACAGCCAAACAACTCAGGATTGAGGTGTTTCCAGCCAAAGGCGGCTTGGAGGTTCACATCAATGCCATAGCTGATGCGGTCAAAGCCAGCCAAGGCAATGTGCTGATCGCCGGCCATAGCAATACGATTCCGGCCATCATCAAGGCACTCGGTGGTCCCCTTGTTAGTTTGGATGAGCAGCAATACGATCAACTTTTTATTCTCACCTTGGCAGAACAGGGGCCCACGGGCCTGGTAACCAGCCACTTTGGCAGTCAATAAGGATAGAAGATGCGCGAGCAAAACTGGTTTATGTGGGGCCTGGAACTCTTTTCCGGCCTGTTTTTGATAGTCGTCGGCTTAGGACTCTTGGTAATCACTTATATGTATATCGCCGATGTGATGCAAACCAAGCAGGCGGTGCGGCATAACTACCCTGTTGTCGGACGATTCCGATATTTCTTCGAGAAAATGGGCGAATTCTTCCGCCAGTACTTTTTCGCTCTCGATCGGGAAGAACTCCCCTTCAATCGTGCCGAGCGTAGTTGGGTCTACCGGGCGGCGAAAAATGTCGACCGCACCATAGCCTTCGGCTCCACCAGGCCACTGGAAGCCAACGGCAGCATACTGTTTATGAACACCGCCTTCCCCACACTGGATCAAGACGTTGTACCGCCAACACCTGTGATTATTGGCCCTGACTGCGAACATCCCTTTGCCACCAGCGCCATTTGCCATATTTCCGCCATGAGCTTCGGTGCTCTTTCTCGCCCAGCTGTTACCGCCCTTTCCCATGGGGCAGCCCAGGCAGGATGCTGGCTCAACACAGGCGAAGGCGGCCTCAGCGCCCACCACCTCAAGGGAAACTGCGATCTGGTATTCCAGATAGGCACTGCCAAATATGGCGTTCGCAACGCTGAAGGGCACCTGGATGATGACAAGCTCAGGGAAGTGGCCGCTCACTCTCAGGTGAAAATGTTCGAAATCAAACTCAGTCAGGGAGCCAAGCCAGGCAAGGGGGGAATTCTTCCCGGGGTAAAGGTAACCGAAGAGATAGCCGCGATTAGAGGGATCCCAGCAGGAGAGGATTCCATCAGTCCCAACGGCCATATCGAGTTTCATCATGTCGGCGACATTCTCGACATGATAGCCAGAGTCAGACAGGTGACAGGCAAACCCACAGGGATCAAAGCGGTCTTGGGTGATACTCACTGGTTGGAAGATTTTCTGGAAGAGATTAACCAACGCGGTCATGACTCGGCTCCCGATTTCTTCACCCTCGACAGCGCCGATGGCGGAACGGGCGCAGCGCCGCAAACCTTGATGGACTATGTTGGCCTACCGCTGAAAGAGAGCTTGCCACTGTTGGTCGATCAACTGCGGCGGCATGGACTGAAGCAAAGGATTAAGGTGATAGCCTCTGGCAAGCTTATCACCCCCTCCAGAGTGGCCTGGGCGCTGGCGCTTGGGGCGGATTTCACCGCCTCAGCGAGAGGGAATATGTTCGCGCTGGGATGTATTCAAGCGCTGCAGTGCAACAAGGATACCTGCCCCACCGGGATAACCACCCATAACAAGAAACTGCAACAAGGATTGGATCCCAGGGATAAATCCACCCGAGTCGCCAACTACAACAAGGCATTGCACCATGATCTGGGGATGCTGGCCCACTCCTGCGGGGTTACTGACCCAAGACAACTCAAACCACGCCACGTCAGAATCGTTACCCAAAGTGGCCTGTCGGTATCTTTGGATAAATACTACGCTCACTTCGATCAATGACGGTATTGTCACTGTCACCGAAGCGTAATAATGGTTAGATTGTGCGTTGCATCACAAAAGTGGTAAGATCTTGCGCCTAATCAAGACTTGCCACTTCCAGAGGATTTTGAAGTGAAAATGACATTTGTCAGTCAGGTCCCCAAGCCGGAAACGAGCAAAACTGCATCGCTCAGCTGCAAGAATTGCAGCCGTTTAATTGAGATTGAGGGAGAGATGCTCTGTTATCGCGGCGGTAAAATAACTGAACTGACACCGCTAAATGAAGCGAAAAATAGTTTCAACCTACTGTGCGACGGCTGGCAAGCCGACCGCAACCAAACCAAGAAATAGCATCAACTCAGGCTCAGCTACGCACTTCCCCTTGCGACTGAGCCTGCTTTCTTGACTCACTGATAATTCCTTCCAACGCCTCATTAAAGGGTTCTGCAGATACCATAGACAGAGTCAGGCCGCGGGTGGATACTCTCAGCCCGGCACGTAACTCGGTATGTAATTGATTGAGGGCAACATCATCCATACCTCGGGCCTTAAGCTCATCCGCCAGACAATTCCAATCTGTACGGACTTTGTCCTGCATTCCTTCAATATTGACCTGCAATACAATGTTTTCCATCTGTGCTGCCCCCATGGCTGACGCGACTTTGGACTTTCGAGTATGCGGCAGCCAGGCTGAATCAATGCTGAACTTGCACCGACTCATCTGACTGTTTTGTGTGCTGGATCCGCCATAAACGCGCGTAATATCCATCGGCGGCCAGCAGGCTGTCATGGCATCCGGATTCAACCAACTGGCCTTGGTGCAACACTAAGATTTTATCGGCATCCACCACTGTCGATAGCCTGTGGGCAATCACCAAGCTGGTATGACCCTTGGCAACTTCGTCGAGCGCCTTGAGAATTGCCCGCTCGGAGCGGCTGTCCAGTGATGAGGTGGCCTCATCGAAGATCAGTATCGGCGAGCGCTTCAATATCGCCCTGGCAATTGCCACTCGCTGCTTTTCACCGCCAGAGAGTTTCATGCCTCTCTCACCCACCTTGGTCTGGGCCTGCTGCGGTAATGCCTCAACAAACTGCTTAAGGTGGGCCAACTCTATCGCCTGCCAGATTTCGGCGTCCGAAGCATCGGGGCGGCCATAGCGAATATTCTCAAACAGAGTATCGTTAAACAGCACAGTATCCTGAGGTACTATGGCAATGGCTCGGCGCAGTGCATCTTGGGTCATATCGCGAATATCGATACCATCGACCCGAATCGCTCCTTGGCTGACATCGTAAAAGCGGAACAACAAGCGCACCAACGTCGATTTACCGGCGCCGCTTTCACCCACGACAGCCACCTTCTGCCCGGGCTCTATCTCAAAACTCACGCCCTTGAGTATCTGCCTGTCACCATAGCCAAAGCCAACCGAGTCAAAACTGATTCGGCCCTCTGTCGGCACGATATCCTTGGCCGCTGGGTTGTCTTTTACCAGCGGAGTCTTATCCAGCAGCGAGAACATCCTCTCTATATTGGCCAAAGCACCCCGAATTTCACGATACACAAAACCCAGGAAGTTGAGCGGCATAAAGAGTTGCATCATAAAGGCGTTGATCAATACAAAGTCACCCACAGTCATCTGTCCACGGGTCACTTCAAAGGCCGCCAGCCCCAGCATTAAAGTCATGGCGACAGCAATAATGGTGGCCTGACCGGCATTGAGGGCGAACAACGACAGACGATTCTTGCGCTTGGCCACCTCCCAGTCTGCCAACGCCTTGTCATACTCATTCGCCTCATAGGCTTCATTGTTGAAGTATTTGACGGTTTCATAGTTAAGCAGGCTATCGATAGCGCGGGTGTTGGATACCGAGTCGGCCTTCGCCGCCTCACGGACATAAGAGGTACGCCACTCAGTCGTCACAACAGAAAACAAACCGTAGGCCAGCACGGAACAGAAGGTTATCAGCGCAAACCAGATACCATAATTCCACAGTAAAATGGCCACCACCATCAGGATTTCCAACAAGGTGGGTACTATGTTGAACACCATAAAACGCATCAGAAAACTGATGCCGCTGGTGCCGCGCTCTATGTCCCGCGATAATCCGCCGGTGCGCCTGTCGAGGTGAAAACCGAGATCCAGCCGGTGCAGATGTTCAAATACCTGCAATCCCAGGCGTCGTATCGCCCTCTCGGTCACTCGGCCAAAGAGGGTATCCCTGATCTCCCCGGTGAGCGCATTGACTAATCTCAAGCTGCCATAAGCCAAAACCAGCGCTATAGGCACGGCCAACAGCTGCGCCGTTTGGGCGCTCCCCAAGTCATCAACCAAATGCTTCAACAGGAAAGGCAAACCGACACTGGCGAGTTTTCCCACAACAAGACACAGCAGCGCCAGGATAATCCGGCCCTTGTATTCCAACAGATAGGGCCAGAGAAGTTTGAGCACTTGCCAGTTGAGCTTATCGACGGGACCTTCAAGGTAAAGAGTTGGACGCATACATCTTGCCAGGAGAAAAGAGTGTTCCGAGTGTAGCAGTGAGTGGGGCCCAAGTCTGCGATCTGTTTGGCTGACCGCCCGGAAATAATCATCAGAAGCAGCACTTTAGAATGACAAAAATAACATTTAACCTAGACTAAATGGCTAGCAACGGAATTTTTATCGCCAAAATTCCTCCAAAGAGCGGAAAGATGGTTATGCATGAAAAAAGAATTTGCTACTCTTTCCTGCTAAGTACGGGCGGCAACGAGTGTTCAAAAATGTCAAACAAACCGGTCCGCACCGATTTTTTACTGTATCTGTTGAAGGAAATCTTATGTTGGATTCAAAAGTTCAATACCCGCCCCTGCCACTGATCCAAACCTGGGTATGGATGATGATCGAATCAGGCAACCCCGAGATCCAGGAAAAAGGCCGTAACAATCTGATAGCTTCCTTTGGCAGCCTGGCCAAGGCCAACGAATACCTGGCACAGCAAGCCCAAAAGTAAAGGCGCCAATGGCGCCTTTAACCCTATAATATTGACGCTCAACCCTGACGGCGCTTCAGCACGCTGTCATTGAGCATTGACAGCAGTTTCTCTGTATCATCCCAACCGATACAGGCGTCGGTAATACTTTGCCCATAACAGAGAGGATGCCCGGGATTAAGATCCTGACGCCCTTCCACCAGATGACTCTCCACCATCACTCCGAAAATCGCCTGCTGTTTAGCGGCAATCTGGCCGCAGACATCTTCAGCCACCAACATCTGACGCCGGAAGTCTTTACTGGAATTGGCATGACTGAAGTCAATCATCACCTTAGGTTTCAGGCCAACCTTCTCAAGCTGAGAACATATCCGGTTCACATGAGCTGAGCTGTAGTTAGGTTCGCGTCCACCACGCAGAATGATATGGCAGTCATCATTACCCTTGGTTGACACAATTGCCGAATGACCAAACTTAGTCACCGACAGAAAATGGTGGGGCGCGCTAGCGGCCCCAATGGCATCTATCGCCACCTTGATGGTGCCATCTGTGCCGTTTTTGAATCCCACAGGACAAGACAGGCCCGATGCCAACTCGCGGTGAACCTGAGACTCTGTGGTACGGGCGCCGATGGCGCCCCAACACATGAGGTCGGCCATATATTGCGGGGTAATCATATCGAGAAACTCACCCGCGGTTGGTACCTGGCTGTCATTCAATTCCAGCAGCAGTTTGCGGGCAGTTCTCAGGCCGTCGTTGAGCTTGAAGCTGTTATCCATGTAGGGATCGTTAATCAGCCCCTTCCAGCCCACTGTCGTTCTGGGTTTCTCGAAATAGACCCGCATCACCACTTCCAACTGATCCTGATAGGCCGTTCTGAGTTTGGCCAAACGCGCACCATATTCCAGGGCGGCCTCAGGGTCGTGAATAGAGCATGGGCCTATCACCACCAGCAGGCGATCGTCCTGTCCATGCAGGATTTTGTGAATATTCTTCCTGGCTTTAAAGACGGTGGATGAGGCGCGTTCGGTTGCCGGAAATCGTTCCAGAATGGCTATCGGTGGCAGTAACTCTTTAACTTCATTAATCCGTACATCATCATTCTGGTAATACATAAACGTCACACAGCTCCGGCTATTGATAAGAATCTCTTGTTTTGAATAACAGTTTCAATCTATCCGCTATATTCAACCAATGCAATTAACTTATATGGATTTCTCTGCAATTCATGTTATTTCTTATTTTTTGTATGATAATCCCTGCCTTCCAATGAGAAATTCCCTAAACACAGCCTTGTTGATAAACAAACCACCAACACCACCTTTCAATCAAGGATTAGCCCTTATCGCTACAAGCTCTCACATGGTTTGAATCAAACCCTATTGAATTCCTATTTATAGGCAAGTAACTCATTTATAGAGTGCGCTCAAAAGTGGCTCCCACCTCTCATGATCAACAGTTATATTTAACTAAAAAACCAATAAATTCCTACATATACAACTACCCATTCCAATTGGCTTAACCTAGCCAATATTTCAGTAATTGACTTGCCGCAAGCAAACATTACAACTAACTTGATTAGCGGATAAGCATATTTATCCATTCACAAAATAATGATAATCAACAAGAGAAATGCGACATGAAAATATCCACCACCCTGATGATGTTGGGTCTTTGTAGTGTCTGCTCCCTGAGTCATGGCGCCACCGGCGTCGCCTTTGTCCATGGAACAGGAAAACAAACCGATGCCCTGAACGATTACTGGACCCGCGAGTTTGTCGATTCAGTTCGTCAAGGTATCAGCACCCCGAGTAACTATCAGGTCATCAACTGTGACTTCGAGCAATATATGTGGGATGAGGCCGCTGCCGGCTGTTTGGTCGATCAGCTGCTGAGCTTTATCAACGCCCGCAATCTGGATCAACTGATCCTTATCACCCACTCCAATGGCGGCAACATAGTGCGCTGGGTCTTGTCCAATCCCACCTGGGATGGACGTTATCCAGCTGTGATCAACAGCATCAGCCGAGTGATAGCGCTGGCGCCTTCCAGTGCCGGTACACCACTGGCCGATGCCGTCACTCAAGGCAATGTGTTTGAAACCAGTCTCGGCTGGCTGCTCGGTTACGACAGTGACGCCGTCAAACAGCAGCAAGTGGGCTGGATGGCGCAATACAACAGTCAATGGCTGTACGGCACAGCCGGGCGTCCTTCTCTGGGTAAGCCTTTTGAAGCTGTTGTCGGCTCAGACGTGGAATCGGCAGTTTGGGACAGCGACAGCTATTGCGGCGGTTATCAGTACCAGGTCGGGTTGGAGACCACCCAAAACTGGTTGGATAACTGCTCCGACGGTTTTCTTGAGTGCAGCTCCCAGAGTGCCGCCGGCAGTGTCTGGTTTACCGATAAGCAGAAAACCCGTGACAGAGAACCTTTGAGTCACCATCAAAGCCGCCGGGCCTGTTTTAATCTCGACACCCTTCTGCGCAATCATATCTGAGGAGGTAAGTATGAAGATGCATATCAGCAAGACACCGCTGCTGGCAGCGATACTCCTGAGCCTCGCGGGTTGCCAGGATGATGCCAAGGTAGCACAGAACCAGCAGCCCAAAAACCTGACCTTGGCCATGGCTCCGCCCCAGGCAAGCGATATCAAGGCTTCAGAAGAGCTGGATACAGGGCAATTGCCGCCCTTGAATACCTCCAGGGAAGATGTCAGCTTTGTCAGGGCGCTGTCAGGGGAGTATCAAGCCCAGCTGCCGGACAAAACCGCCAGTGCCAGCAGTGATGAATACTGGTTGATGGTTACAGGCGCCGAGCTTAACCAAGGCATAGAGCTGCCATTAACCCAAGGCAGCAGCGTTATCCGTCTGGCGCCTCGCTGGGATAAAAGCAGCGGCGCCCCGACGGCCCCCAAGAGCATTGCTCCGGACGCAGTTCAACTCAGCTCAGCCGCAGGCAAAACTGAGAACAAACGCCTTATCCGCCGCGCCGTAGACTCTGAGTCTCTGGCCAGCGCCGGAATGGATGATGACTCCAGTGCCCTGTTGCTGAGCTCAGATATCAAGCCCGGCCTCTATCGCCTGCAGGTCGCCGCAGCGCTGACCGCCACTGACAACTATCTGGTTAATGTCAAAGAGAAAGGCTCTGCCTATCGTCTCAAGTTAAGCACCCCATCATCACTCGAGGCCAACACCCATCTCGAGTTGGAGCTGGCGCTTGAGAACGATAAGGCCCTGGGTTCACCTCGTTTGGCCACTGCCCGGCTACAGCAAGCAAGCGGCGAGCAAACCCCACTGCAACTCAGCCAAAGTGGCAACGGCTGGCGACTACAAAGTGAGCAGCTGCCCATGCCCTCAAGCAATGCGGGGTTCAGTGAATTGGTGGTCGATATTGAGACCCTGGTGGATAACACCTTGGTACGACGTACAGTCAAGACCGCCTTCAAGCAGTTCTATCCATCGGCGCGGCTGGCACCCGAAATCAAAGTGGGTTGGCAAAATGGTCTGCCAAGCACTCTTAACTTTACGCTGGAGCTGGCCCAAAGTGGTCGTTTTGGGGTGTCGGCAATACTCACAGGGACCGATGCCCAAGGTCGGGAAATCGCCATACTTCAGAGTGAGACTGCGGCCTGGCTGACACAAGAGCAAAACAGTCTGCAGTTGCCTCTAAACCTTGAGCTAATCCAAAATTCGGGCTTAAAGCCGCCCTATGGTGTCAGGACCGTTGAGCTCAAGGATATGGGGCAGATGGCGCGCTTGAGTTACCGCGACAAGGCGCTGAGTTTCGATGCCCTTTAAGGCCAGCTTTCAGGCAGAGAGAAACTTATAACCAGAAAGCAACTTATAGCCCAAAGCAACTTATAGCCCAAAGCAACTTATAACCCAAAAGCAACAAAGCCCGATGCAGATCTCAGCATCGGGCTTTTTACCCTGCAACTTGGCTTAACCAATTGCGCCTTTATAACCCCGCTCTTTTAGCCAAGCTTTTGAATCAATGCCCTTCCATCGCATGCAACTTGGCCTGATAGCGTTTTTTCTGCTCGCCGTCACCGGCCAGCGCCAACGCCTTTTGCAGATTGCTCTTCGCCCGGTCGGAGTCCCCTTTTGCCCAGTAGGTTCTGGACAAACCAAAGTAAAACTCGTGACGATAATCCGCCTTCTCAATCGCTCTTCGATACCAACTCAGCGCCTTATCATATTGGCGATCCATGTAGGCTTGTTGCGCCATATCATAGTAGTAATAAGGATTACGGATCCGGGCAAGCTCCAGTACCTTGTGCACTTCGGCCCATTCATCCAGTCTGTCCTGGCTGCTCAGCATGACCGCCAGGTTATAGAGGGTAGTCATGTTTTCCGGCTCAAGCGTCAACGCATAGCGGTAGACCCGCTCGGCCATCTGTTCCATGCCCCTGGCGCGATAGAGCACCGCCAGGCTGTTGAGCGCCGGAATAAACAGACTCTGCTGTTGCAGGCTCTTTTTCAGCAAGCCGTATGCGAGATCCCAATTCTCATTGATCAATGCCTCGGCCGCCGCATTGTTGTAATACATGGCGACCACAGTACTTTGGCTGATCTTATTGACCTTATAGCTGCGCACAGCACGCTCGGGCAGGAAATCCACCAGAATGGAACGCTCGGTAACATGGAAGACCTGATTGCTCTTGGGCGGGTATAACTTGAGGTTGATATGACCATTGACCAGATAAAAGGCGCCTTGGCGATCCCAGACCGGAGGCACTTCCACGTCGCGAAATTCAACCTCTATCCCCAGTTGTTGCGCCATGGCCGCCGTCAGGATCACCAGTGACATGCAGTTTCCAGCCCTGTCATGAAAGGTTTCGGCGGCGGTGCGGGTATAGTTGTCCTGATAGCGAAAGCCGCCCTTGTCGGCATGGATATAGTCAGCCAACCACTCGTGGGCCAACTGCTGATTGGAGATGAGTGCACCGCGGCTATAGGCACCTCTGAGCAACTGCACCGCCTCGGGAGGCAAGGCGAATAACTCGGCGGGCTCGGGGATATTCCCTGCCTCTTTGAATTGGTTATCCTGAAACAGGCTGCCAAGAGCCATCTTGCTTGGCACCGGGGTACTGCTGCAACCGCAAAATAGCAGCAGCAAAACCGCACCAATTAAGCGACTCAAGATGGTAGCGGATAGAGCGCCAGAGAAAGCACGAGTGAGAGAGCCGGAGAAAGCGCTTGAGAAAGTGCCTGAGAACATAAGGCCTCCTGAGTTAAGGCTTCTTTACTGAAAGCTTAAGTCAGACTGGCCACTCCTGCCGCGCCAAAGGGTGACAAAATGTGAATATCCCCTAGTTCAAGCCTTCATTCCCGGGAGCGATAACTTCAGAACCCGGCTTGGGGATCCCTATATAGAGCTGCTGTTGCCGGTAAAGATAGGGGCGATAAAAATGGCCATTGCAGGAAAAGTAGCGATAGGGGCGCATGTAAGGAACACATATGGCAGGCAGGCTGCGGAGGATCTCCAGTTGTTGCTGCGAGCGCAGTAGTTCCTGCCACTCATGCTGACGCAGTAATTCATCCCTGACGGCAAAGGCATCGAAGGGCTCACTGGCATCACGAACCACCACTTGACCTGCCTCGGCATTGCCAAGCCACAGCAAGGTAATTAACAAAGCACCGAGAAAAGTACCGGTCAGCTTCATTACACTGAGAGTCTTCATCGCCATCCCCTTAGGCTCCAGGCTGTTTCTGCTTTCAGTCTGCCCCCAAGAGCGTCTGTCATCAAGCGCCATAGCCCCTAAATGCGCTTTTCCTGGCCGACTCCCGCCAAGCAAGGTAACAACAAGGCCGGTAACCCCAAAGCCAGCTCTAACCAAAAGCCACCTCACAAGAGATGGCTTAAAGGTGAAGGAAGCCTGCTTGATCTCTCAAGAACACTCATGGCTTATCAGCTGGCATTCTTGACTTATCAATTGGCGTTCTTGACTTATCAATTGGCGTTCTTGACTTATCAATTGGCGTTCTTGGCCTCTCAGTTGGCGTTCTTGACAGTTACAAACTCAGGATAGGCATCGATACCACAGTCCGACGCGTCCATACCGTTGTACTCTTCCTCTTCGGTCACCCGGATCCCCATGGTCACTTTCAAGGCGCCCCACACCAGCAATGACGCCAGGAACACCCAGGCAGAGATCACCGCAGCGCCAAACAGCTGCCCTGTCACACTGGCTTCGGCATTGGACAGAGGCACCATCATCAAACCGAAGAAACCGGCGACCCCGTGCACCGAGATAGCCCCGACAGGATCGTCTATCTTGATGCGGTCAAAGCCCACAATGGAGAACACCACCAAACCGCCGGCTACCAGGCCTATCACACCCGCCATCGGCAGCGAGGGCGACAAGGGATCGGCCGTGATAGCCACCAAACCAGCCAAAGTACCATTGAGTATCATGGTCAAGTCGGCCTTGCCCCACACCATCTTACAGACGATCAGTGCAGATACCGCACCGAAGGCCGCCGCCGAATTGGTGTTGACGAAGACTTTGGCCACAGCGCTGGCATTTTCGGCATCAGAGACCAGTAACTGAGAACCACCGTTGAAACCAAACCAGCCCATCCAGAGGATAAAAGTCCCCAGGGTTGCCAGCGGCAGGTTGGAACCCGGGATAGGGTTAACCTGGCCATTGGCGCCATATTTACCTTTGCGGGCTCCCAGCAGCAAGACACCGGCCAAGGCCGCGGCCGCACCGGCCATATGCACTATGCCGCTACCGGCAAAGTCGACAAAGCCGGCTTCGGAAAGGAAACCACCGCCCCAGGTCCAGTAACCTTCCACCGGATAGATGACTGCCGTCATTACCAGGCTGAATGCCAGGAAAGCCCACAGGCGCATGCGCTCGGCCACGGCGCCGGAAACAATCGACATGGCTGTAGCCACAAATACCACCTGGAAGAAGAAATCAGACTCCAGCGCATGGTCGGCGTCGGCGGCTTGAGCTCCTATCAAGGTGCTGATGCTCGGCAGCCAGCCACCCTCACCATTGTCCACATACATGATGTTGTAACCCACAATCAGGTAGGTGATACAGGCAATTGAATAGAGACAGATGTTTTTGGTGAGTATCTCTGTGGTATTTTTGGAACGCACCAACCCGGCCTCCAGCATGGCGAAACCCGCCGCCATCCACATCACCAGCGCGCCGGAGATCAGAAAGTAAAAGGTGTCCAGCGCAAAACGCAGCTCTGTGACCGTAGTACCCAATTTGCTCAGTTCTTCCATCTTCTCCCCCTTACAGCGCTTCTGTGTCTGTTTCGCCCGTACGAATACGGATAACCTGTTCCAGATCTGTCACAAAGATCTTGCCGTCACCTATCTTGCCGGTATGAGCGGCATTGGTGATGACCTCCAGCAGGTGCTCAAGATTCTCCGCCTTAGTGGCTATCTCGAGCTTGACCTTGGGCAGAAAGTCCACCTGATACTCGGCTCCCCGATAGAGCTCTGTATGTCCTTTTTGCCGACCAAAACCTTTAACTTCGGTGACCGTCATCCCCTCAATGCCTATGCCCGCAATCGCTTCGCGGACATCATCGAGCTTGAACGGCTTAATGATTGCGCTGACTAATTTCATCCAGACCTCCAGAATCGCCTTGCTGTATTGGTGTTATGCCAAAAGCAATTCAAACATTAGGCCAAAATGTTAATTTTTTGTTTTATAAAGAGTTAGTTTTTACGGACCAGGTTGAGAGCTGCAGATATGCACCAATTAAGTGCAAGCAAGGCTCAGGCGCACAAAAAAAGCGCAATCATCTACGACCTAAGGCCTATTGGCTTAAGCCCTGTCCTGTCGTTAACTGAATGTCCTTAGGTTTACTGAAGCAAAAGCAGGGCTCGTTTACACCTGTCCTAAGGCCAACCAGAAGGAGAACAAGATGTTAAAAGCGGAAGAATGTGTGCTGGTCATAGTGGATGTTCAGGGTAAACTGGCGCAGATAATGGACAAGAGTGAACAGCTGCATCAGCAACTGGCCATGCTGATAGAAGGCACAGCCTTGTTTGATATCCCGGTGCTCTGGCTGGAACAGTTGCCGCAGAAGCTCGGCCCCACTACAGAGTCACTGGCCGCCCTGCTATCCAAAACCACATCGCCGATTGCCAAGCATCACTTCAGTGGCTGGCACTGCCCGGCGTTCCGTGAGGCACTGTTGAGCGCGGGCCGCAAACAGGTACTGCTGGCCGGGATAGAGACACATGTCTGTGTCTATCAAACCTGTGGTGATCTTATCGAGCAGGGTTTCGATGTGCACTTGATAGCCGATGCCGTCAGCTCCCGCAGTGAAAGCAACAAACGCTTGGGAATAGAGATGATGAAGCAGCAGGGAGCCAGGCTCAACAACAGCGAATCTTTACTGTTTGAACTGCAACATCAGGCAGAAGGTGAACGCTTCAAGGCTCTGCTTAAGCTGATCAAATAGGTCTGTAATCCCTCACGGGCTACCACTGATTTCTTGTAAGATAAAAAAATCCCCGCGGTGCGGGGATTTTTCATTTACGAGTGTTAACGACTGTTACTTGTAGGTCGCTTCACGCTTCTTGGCTTCAGCATCCCACTTGGGCAGAACATTTTTCTTGAAGTCTTCCTTGTCGGAAACCATCTTCTTCATATCCATACCCAGAGCGGCCTGAGCCTTGGCCTTGGTGGAGATATCAGGCAGAGCGACAGGATCAACGATACCTTTCTTGGCCAGCAACTGCGCCAGTTTCACCCGGGCGTTGGCAGCCTTGTCAACCGCAGTACCCAGTACCCGCAGCGCTTCATCAGGAGCGTGAGCCGCGACACCGTGAGAGGCGATAGCATAATCCCAGCGCCATTGAGCATGACGGATATCAGTCAGGATTGGCTTCATTTCGACTTCAGTCGCACCGGCTTTCCAGGCGGCAGCAGCTTCGAAGTGCGCCTTGACGATTTGATCTTCAGCCTTCAACTTCAGCTCATTAACCTTGGCTTTACGCTCGGCAGTCAGATTCTCCATAAACTCTTTGCTCTGAGTGTGGCACTGAGCACAGGTTTCTTCGAAGCGGTCGAAAGGATTACCCACTTTGTGATCGGTGAACTTACGCCCCTTGTCGTTGGTTACTTTCGGCATATGACAGTCAACACAAGTCACGTTGTTCTTACCGTGTACCCCCAACTGCCAAGTTTCATAGCCTGGGTGCTGTGCCTTCAACATAGGTGTCTTGGACAAGGCGTGAGTCCAGTCGGCAAACTCAATGGCATCGTAGTAGGCTTCCATGGATTCCACTGTAGTACCTTGATCCCATGGGAACTTAACAAAGCCCTTACGGCCTTCCACTTTCTCAAAGTAGTATTCTACGTGACACTGACCACAAACCATGGATTGCTTGTCTTTACGGGAGGCCTTATCAAATGGTGTACCCAGGGTATCCATGGCGCGCTCGGCAAAAGGACGGCCCAAGCGCAGCTTAGGCGAGCCTTTCTCGTGACAGTCACCACAACCTATGGCGTTAACCACTTCAGGGCCACCTTTGGCCCACTTGCCGGTGAAGTAACCATCTTCACCCTGCTCTTCAATCAGGCGAGGTACATCCGGGCTCTTACAGCTCCAGCAAGCCATTGGCATTGGGCCATCTTCGGCACTCTTTGGCGCACCGGTACGCAGGGTATTGCGCACATCTGTCACGGCATAAATGTGGCCACGAGGGGCATTGTAGTCCTTGGCGAA
This sequence comes from Shewanella sp. MSW, assembly GCF_007636515.1. Lineage (NCBI taxonomy): Bacteria > Pseudomonadati > Pseudomonadota > Gammaproteobacteria > Alteromonadales > Shewanellaceae > Shewanella > Shewanella sp. MSW. Next base: position 347,804 of record NZ_LVDR01000002.1, on the reverse strand, counting down.
ACCATAACCGGCCCACATGATGACCAGGTTGGGATCTTCTGCCAATACATCAACAATTTCAGAACTCTTTGCAGTGTCATGCCAACTGGCATATTGATTTTTGTACTTGTCTTTGTAGACTTCGTTGCGAGGCTCGGTCTTGTCACTCGCAAACGCACCGGCAGCCATTAGGCTTGCGGCGACCAATGCACTGAGTGCAAAGGATTTTTGGTTTAATTTTTTCACCATCTCATCTCCGTGTTACTTTATCGTTATTTGCAATAACCACGACATCTCCAAGGTCAAAAGTAGCCGCTTGAATACACCAAAAATATACCTCTTAGGGGGTATCCGGGGCGAAGTTTGCGCCAGATCAAAATGTGAAGGCGATGTTGTTCACATTTTTGTACTCTTGTTAATGTATTCAAGTGCTGGCTAATGTAGAACTCTGAGACCCAAGTCCTTTTTTATTCTCGACAATCTTATCGGCGCGTTTCCTTTCCGGTCATCGAGAGCAACACTGCAGGGACTGAGGAAACCTTAGCAAAAGTGAGTGAATATTTCATGAAACGAGGCAGTTTGACCTCTACCATTTTAGGCTTAATGCTGACCCTTATCCTGCTTTCAAGCGGTTTGGCCACTTTTGCCATTATCAATCTGTCTTACAGCCTGGGGGATGCCAGGGCGATCAACGCTTCCGGTTCATTGCGGATGCAGAGCTACCGGCTGATGTTTTATGCCAACTCCGGCAGTGAAGAAGCGCTGCAAAAAATTCGCGAATTTGAAAATACCCTCTACTCAGATGCCTTGGTGCGCTCGATGGACTGGTCATCACCTGCCAGGCTCGGGCAGCAGTACCAACTGGTGATCAGCAAGTGGAAGGTCATGAAGTACTACATAGAGCAGGAAGACTCACGCAACTATGCCTCCTCGCTGAAAGACTTTGTCGATACCATAGATTTGCTGGTATTGGAGATGGAGCACCATGCCGCCTTCAAACTAAGATTGCTGGCCATCAGCCAGATAGTAGGTCTGGGTTTGATGCTGCTGATTGCCTTTATCGCCGTGCGCTTTACCAAACGCAAGGTGGTGGTGCCGCTGCAACAGATGATGGAATCGGCCAACACTATATCCAAAGGTAACTTTGCCGTCGAAATGCCGAAGACGGAATATATTGAGCTCAGCGCTCTTTCCGATGCCCTCGACAGTACGGCTCAGGAGCTGGCAACTCTCTACGGCAACCTGGAAACTCAGGTAAAGGAGAAGACCCTGGCGTTGACCCGTGCCAACCGTGAGCTCAAGTTTCTTTATGACAATCTGGTGTTGCTGCATTCGGGCAAACTCAATTTCGAGGTAATGCGGCAGTCGCTGCTGCAACTCAAGGAGTATGAGCACCTGCAACATCTGCGGCTGATTATTCAGCAGGATGAAGATGCCATGGAGGTGATCGCTACCGACGAGGATATCTGGCCGCAATCCGGACAGACCATGCAGTTTCCGCTCAAGTTTGAACAGCAGGAACTCGGCTTTCTGGAAGTGATAGGCAAGCACGATATCAATGTGCCCCTGTTTGAAAACTTCGCCATCATGCTGGCTCGCTCGATTGTGATTCACAACGCCTCCGAGCAGCGCCAACAGCTGGCTCTGCTGGAAGAGCGGGCAGTTATCGCCAGAGAGCTGCACGATTCTCTTGGGCAACTCTTGTCGTTCCTGAAAATCCAAATAAGCTTGTTGCGAAAAGGCCTCGACCAGAGCTGCAAAAGCCCGGCGGTAACCCAACAGCTCGAAGAACTCAATGAGGGGGTGACCACAGCCTACGCCCAACTCAGAGAACTGCTGTCGACCTTCCGCCTGACCGTTAAAGAACCCAATCTGCGCAACGCCCTCGAAGCCATGCTGGAGCAACTGCGCGGCCAAACAGATACAGAGCTGGAACTCAGCTATCGCCTGCCGCCACAGTTACTGGCGGCGCACCAACACATTCACATTCTGCAGCTCACCCGAGAAGCCACCCTCAATGCCATTAAACATGCAAATGCGAGTCGTATTTGTATCAGCTGCGAAAAGAACTCTGATAACATGGTGGTTATCAGTGTCGAAGACAACGGCATAGGCCTGGCGCATATCAAGGAAAGGGATCAACATTTCGGCATAGGGATAATGCACGAACGCGCCAGCCGTCTCTCGGGTATGGTTGAATTTTCCAGCAATGCGTCGGGAGGCACCAGTGTTGTCCTGACTTTCCCACCTCAGCAGGAGCCACATCATGGGTAAACCTTATTCAGTTCTGGTAGTCGATGACCATCCCTTACTGCGTCGCGGTATCTGTCAGTTACTGGCATCCGATCCTGACTTTAGTCTCTTCGGTGAAGCCGGTACCGGGCTCGACGCCCTGGCGGCTACCGCCGAAAACGAGCCGGACATTATCCTGCTGGATCTGAATATGAAAGGTATGACAGGCCTAGATACCCTGAACGCCCTGCGTCAGGAGGGAGTGACCTCCAGAATCGTTATCCTGACGGTTTCCGATGCCAAACAGGATGTTATCCGTTTACTGCGAGCCGGCGCCGATGGTTACCTGCTCAAGGATACTGAACCCGATCTGCTGCTCGGGCAACTAAAAGAAGCCATGTCCGGCCACCGAGTGATCAGCGCCGAAGTGGAAGACTATCTGTTTGAATTGAAAAATGCCGCCGACGAGGAAGCCTGGCTCGACAGCCTGACACCGAGAGAATTGCAGATACTGCAGCATCTGGCTGAAGGCCAGAGCAACAGGGTAATCTCCGAAGAACTACATATCAGCGAAGGCACGGTCAAGGTGCATGTCAAAAACCTGCTTCGCAAGGCCAATGCCAAGTCCCGCACCGAGATGGCTGTGCGTTACCTCAACCGTTAAGCCACAAAAAAGGGACGCTCCCGCGTCCCTTCTCATAGTTGCCAACGCCGCTTAATCAGCGACTCTGGTGCAGAAAGTCACACCAACTTTCAAGCACATCCTGAAAGTCTTCCAGGCCGCACCAGGCTTCTGACTCGGCATCATAGAGGGAGAGGGACTCATCCAACTCCTGACTCTCGCCGAATTCGAGCACATTGGCGTAAACACGCACCTGCTCCTGATCCAGTTGCAGCGTCAGATCCCGGCCAATCAACTGCCATTCGCGAATGCGTCCTGACTGTAAGTCTGCCAATGCCTGTTTGACCCGAGTGCAGATCTCGACGTCATCCGCCAACTCTTCAGAGAACCATTGCCCCAGTACATGATGCTCCATACTGAAGCGGGCCATTGCGGTTCCCGTCAGTGAATTGCGCCGAAATTCGTATTCCATGGTGCCACTTCTTTTGCTGTAATCAAACCTATACTAATTTTAACCCAGAGCCCCGGGGATTGCCCATAGTTATGCCCATGCTTTACTTTCTATAGCCGTATTCCTCAGTTAGCTCTGCTCTGAGCCATTTAAGCCATTGAAGATTGGCAATGGCATAGTGATGCTACAGCGAGACAAGTTGGTGTAATCATCGAATGGCTGACAAATTCCCAAAGCGCGAGTCGAAAAAGCGCGCATGCGGCGCAAGCCAATGTCGCTTTATCCCGATCCCCCCCATGACCTTACTTGCCTGCCGAGCTTTTCATTGCCACTGAATGAGTAAATTCCTATGCCCAGTGGTATAACTAGGTTAGCTTGAACTAAAGCAAATCTATGAGAGTGAATCTATGGCCGAAAAACAGTTTTGTGCCTTGCTGCTCAGTGGAGAGATGGCAGGCAAGGAGTTGACGCTGCAACAGGTCAGCGACTGGCAGCCAGAGCAGGGTATACTCTGGCTGCATCTGGACTATAAGAAGAAATCCAACCGTCAGTGGTTGCAACAACACAGCGGCCTGGAAGCGCTGGAAGTGGCTGCCCTGTTGGCACAGGACACTCGCCCCAGGGTGGTACAATCCGGCCACGGGCTACTGCTGGCACTCCGGGGGGTCAATCACAACCCCGGGGCTGACCCGGAAGACATGGTGTCGATACGCCTCTACCTGGACAATCACAGAATAATCAGCACCAGCAGTCGCGAGCTATTATCGGTCAATGACATCATCCAAAGCGTCGGCCAAGGCGCTGGCCCCGGCAACACAGGAGAATACTTGTTGACGTTGACGCAACGGCTCACCCAGCGGAAGACGGAGTTTATCGACCGGCTGGAGGAAACCGTCGACGACCTGGAAGACAAGGTCATGGCCGGTAACGACAAGGATCTGCGCAGTGACATCGCCGAGCTCAGGCGCCAGATAGTGGTGGTCCGGCGCTACCTGGCGCCGCAGCGGGAAGCCTTTAGCCGCCTGCTGGCAGACTCGGCCAAGATATTTGATGAACAGCAGCGGCTTAAATTCAACGAAATCAACGATCAACTCATTCGCTGCATCGAAGATCTGGACGCAATAAGAGACAGAGCCAGCGTCACCCAGGAGGAGTTGCAAAACCGTCAGGCCGAGGCCGTCAATCGCCGCCTCTATTTCCTGTCGCTGATCAGCGCCGTCTTCCTGCCACTGGGGTTTCTCACCGGTCTGCTCGGGGTCAATATCGCCGGGATCCCGGGCGCCGATGTCGGCTGGGCCTTCGGAGCCTTTTGCCTATTTCTGCTGATATTGGTGGGAGGACAGTTGTGGCTGTTCTATCGCTATAAGTGGCTTTAGAATCAATGACGCAAGCAGTGGTCGTAAAGAAGAAAGGACGCCGGCGGCGTCCTTTTCAATATCGGGTATCCACTTTTCGTATAAAAGAAGGGATTACTTGGCAGAAGCCTCGGCTTCGGTCGGTTCTACAGGGGCATCGGCCTTCTTGACCTTGAGCAACTCGACTTCAAAGATGAGTGTTGAGTTGGCTGGAATAGTGCCCATGTCACGCTCGCCATAGGCCAGCTCAGATGGGATTACGAAGCGATACTTGGCGCCGACCGGCATCAACTGTACACCTTCGGTCCAGCCCGGGATCACCCGGTTCAGGGCAAATTCTGCCGGTTCACCGCGGGAGTAGGAGCTGTCAAACTCAGTGCCGTCGATCAGAGTACCACGGTAGTGAACTGTCACTACGTCTTCGGCGGCCGGCTTCTCACCCTCGCCTGGAGTCAATACTTCGTATTGCAGACCGGATTCAGTGGTGATCACACCTTCTTTGGCCTTGTTCTGTTCCAGATAGGCTTTGCTTTCCTGCATCGACTTGGCCGCCATTTCCTGAACCTTGGCCATACGTTTTTCATTCAGCTTTTGATCCAGACCTTCAAGCACTTTCTGCATCTCATCTTCTGTCAGTTGCAGCTCGTCTTTCAGACCCTGTTGAAAACCTGTCACAATCAAAGCACGATCGACTGAGAAACCCAGCTCTTCCTGTTCTTTGATATGACCGGCCATATAGCGGCCGATAGAGGCGCCCACGCTATAGGCTTCTTTCTGCTCGACAGAGCTCAGTTCCACCTTGTCGGCACTCGCTGTTTTTTGTTCTTGGTTACAAGCGGAAAGGCCGAATAGAGCCAGCGCGACCAGTGAAATTTTGTAAATCGGTTTCATTAAAGGCATCCTCAGGATCTTCAAATGGTTACAATTAACCCAAAATGTGTAAGACGACTCACTTTATACCAGTTAACTTTGAGATACAAAGCAGATTATCCATACTGGTTAACAAGGGAAAGCGGTCAACAAGCCGAGCCCCTTGTATGGAAGTGACAGCGTTTTACCCTTACTCAAAATGACAAGTCGAGGCGGTATAAGTTCATGGCAATAAACAGATTGCTACTTATTTGCACGCTCAGTTTTACTCTGCTGGGCCTTGGTGCCTGCCATCCAGGCCCGGATAGCAGCCAATCCTTGGCGGCCGATCCCAGCTACAGCGCCAGCCTCTCTGCCGATGGCCGCTACGCTTTGATAAGCAGCAAAGAGGGGATCAGGCTTTGGGATCTCAAACAAGGCGCTGTCAAGTATCAGTGGGCTCAAGGCAGTGCAGCCAACGATGTGATCGCCACTGATATTTCGGTAAATGGAGAATATGCGGTGACGTTAAGCCGCGATTCAGTTGCACTGTGGAAAATCGCCGACGGCCGGGCGGCAGGATGGTGGTCACTGCCGGCAGTAGCCCAGGCTGTGGCCGTGGCCGACAACGGCCAGTTGCTGGTGGGGTTGGCCGATGGCGCGGTAATGTCGCTGACCCCGACCACAGGTGTGCTGGTGAAATTTCTTGGCCACAGCGAAAAGGTCAACAGCGTTGCCCTCTCTGCCGATGGCCGCCTGGCATTGACCGGCGCCAACGATGCCACCGCCCTGCTGTGGCGCACCCAGGATGCTCAGGTACTGAGGCGCTGGCAGATGGACTCCAGGGTACTGAAGGTTGCCCTCAGCCGCAGCGGTAACCTCAGCTTAGTGTCCGACAGTACCGGCAATGCCGACATTTGGCACAATGACTCAGGGAAACTGGTCAGCTCGCTGGCGATAGTACGGCGGCAAATGAACTTTTCGGCGGCGCGCTTTATCCAACAGGAGCAGGCCTTGTTAACCGGCACACCAGCCAGAGAATTGAGTCTGTGGCAGGTCGATTCGGGGAAAAGAGTCGCCGACTGGCAAGTTTCACTGCCAAAAAAGCCTTTGCCCCAAAGCGCCGTAGTATACTCAGTGTCTGAATCCGACAACGGCCAACTTCAAAGTATCAGTAGTGCCAGCTTGCTGGAACGCTGGTCGGCGCCAACACAGAGGTAAGTAATGCAAGCAATCCCGGACAGGATCGAAGAACTCGAAACCAAGCTGTCATTTCAGGAAGCCACACTGGAAGAATTGAGTCAGGAGATTTTCGAACTCAATAAAGTCGTAGCTGAACAGCAGTTTCAGATCCAGTTGTTAATCAGTAAACTCAAGGCGGTAGAGCCAAGCAATATAGCGTCTCAATCGGAAGAAACGCCGCCGCCTCACTACTGAGTCGAATAAAGGGGGATAAGGATGTTAGCCATAGCAACCCACGGAGAACGTATTCTGGGGCAGACTGCCCAGCCGGTTCAGCGATTCGATGAACCTTTGGCAGCCCTGGCCGAGAAAATGCTCGAGACCATGAAACTGGCACAGGGCGTTGGCATAGCTGCGCCTCAGGTAGGCCAAGGTATCCGCTTGTTTATTATGGCCCCCCACCCCAACGACAGATATCCGGATGCGCCTTTGATGGCGCCCCAGGTGGTGATCAACCCACAGATACTCAAACGCTCAAGCAAGATGCTGGCCGGGGAAGAGGGTTGCCTGTCTCTGCCCGGCGAAAGAGTACAGATTCTGCGCCATGAAAGCATAGAGGTACGTTATCAGGATCTCAGTGGCGAGTGGCAGCAGGAATGGTTACAGGGCTTTATCGCGCGCATTTTTCAGCATGAATATGATCATCTGGAAGGGCTCACCTTGAGAGAACGACTGGAGATCCAAAACCAAGGAGCCGGCTCTTGAAGTCAGGCAAGTTACTGCTGCCACTGCTGTTGTCATTGAGCCTCACTGGCTGCGCCTTCAACAGTGTATTAGTCAACTATCCATCCCAGTTGGCAGGCGTTCGCGCCGAGCTCAACTCATCAAAGCCGGGCAATGCAGCCAAAGAACTGGCAAATGGCATAAACGGCCGCGATGGCCTGCTCTATGCCCAGGAAGCGGGGCGCGCCGCCCAGATAAGCGGCAATTTCGCCGCCAGCAAAGACTATTACCAAAGCGCCATAGCCGCCTACCAAGCCTTTGACGATAAGGCCAAGCTCAGTTTATCCGGACTGGGTTCCCAAGGCGGCAGCCTGCTGCTGAACGACAATATCATTCCCTATCGCGGTCCCGGGTATGAGCGCATCATGCTGCACCAGTATCAGGCTCTCAATTATCTGTTTGCCGGCGATGCCGAAGGCGCGTTGGTTGAGGTACGTCGCAGCAATGAACTGCAATCGCTGGAGCAGCAAAGGTATGAGAAATCCAGCAGTGCGGTGCAACAGATGGCCAACGGCACCATCAGCGCCGAAATGGATAAACTGGGCAAGGCCGCCGGCAATGTCACCAGCTCGTTTTTGAACGCCTACAGTTACTACACCACAGGGGTACTGCACGAAATCCTTGGTGAGCGCAACGATGCCTTTATCGACTATCGCAAGGCGGCGCAGATTATGCCGGACAACCCTTATCTGCAGCAGGATCTGGTGCGCTTGGCCAAAGAGCTTGCCATGCCTCAGTATGATGAGTTCAAACGCCGTTGGGGAGAAGCGCCCTCGCCTGCCAAGGGACAAGGCCAGGTCATCTTGCTGTTGGAGCGCGGCTTTGTGCCCGCCAAAGAGAGCCTAACGGTTCCCTTCACCATTCACGGCAATTGGCAAACTGTCTCTCTGCCCACCTATATGCCCTCCAGAGTACCGGTCAACAGTGCCAATATCCGTGGCTTATCAAAACCTATGACTGCAGCCCCGATAGCCAATATAGATGCCTTAGCCATCACGGCGCTCAAGGAGGAACTACCCTATCTGCTGGTGCGTCAGGCCGCCAGGGTCTATGCCAAGTCGGAAATGGCCCGCAAGGCAGAGCGCAAAGACGGCTCGGATCTTGGGGTGATCGCCATGCAGATATTCAACGTGGTTACAGAGCAGGCCGATCGCCGCAGTTGGCTCACGTTACCGCGCCAAGCACAGATAGCAAGGCAGTTTGTCGATGCCGGCAGCTATCAACTGACCCTGGATAATCAGGGCACGGAAATTCAGGTTCAGAGTGGCAAGACCACTCTGGTCTGGGCAATAGACACTGGCAATGTCACACGTTTTTATACAAAATTGATTTGATAACCTTGAAATGGAACTGACTATGAAACACTTGAAGCTGATACTGATACTGGCAATGGCTATGGGCATGGCAGCCTGTCAATCCAAAGTGGAATACGGTGATGCCACTGAGGTAGAGACAGTGAATGAAAACTTCGGTTCGACAGATCTGCAAGCCATTGCCGCCAAAATGGTCGACAGCATGCTGACTTTCCCGCCTGTGGTGGCCATGACAGCCAACGACAGACCTATCATCTTTGTCGACAAGATCAAGAACAAGACCTCTGAGCATATAGATACTGAGTCAGTGACCGACTCCATCAGCAACAAGCTGCTGCGCTCAGGCAAGTTCCGTTTTATCGATATGACCAAGGTGGATTCAGTGCGCAAGCAACTGGACTACCAGAACAACGCCGGCATGGTTGACCCATCCACCGCCATCAAGTTCGGTCGTCAGATAGGCGCTCAATACATGCTCTACGGCAACCTTTCCAGCATAGTTAAACAAAATGGCAGCACCCGTGATGTCTACTACAAGATGACTATGCGCCTGATGGATCTGGAAACCGGCTTAATCGAATGGTCCGATGAAAAAGAGATCCGCAAAGTGAAGTCCAAGTCCTTCCTCGGGCTCTAACCAAGTCTAACGCTCCTTCCCAAAAGCCGCTGTCACAGCGGCTTTTTTGTAACATTTCTCCTTTGTTCTTTGGCGGCAAATAGCGTAATTTATGCCGCGGGCACCAAGCCTGAGAGGGTATTAATCCTAAGTGTATTCCTCCCCTTTCATTCCTGTTGTGAGGGAAAACACCGACACCCAATGGTAAAACAATAAAAAGCAAGGAATCTGTTTGTGAAATCTCTTCCCCGGTTGTTTGGTCTCAGCCTGTTGGCTGCCGGACTACTGACACTCAGCGGCTGCAGCAGCACTCAATCCTCTGCCGGTGTGCGTGATGGCAGCGGTTATATCAGCGAGCAACAGGCGATGGCCCGCTCTGCCAGAGTCAGCAATGTCAGCTATGAACTGGACTTTACCTTGGATGGCAGCGAGCGATTTGCCAACCGCACCCTGGTACGTTTCAGTCTCAGCGACAACCAACAGCCCCTGACACTGGACTTGAGCAAGGCGCAGATCACCAGCCTTAAGATCAACGGCCACAGGCTCTATCCCAAATACAATGGCGCCTACCTGGAGATCAGTGCCAAGTTGCTGCTCAAAGGCGACAATGAGATAGAAGTCAGCTTCACACGCCAGCACTCCACCAATGGTGAAGGACTGCATCGCTTTGTGGATCCCGTCGATGGCAAGGTCTATCTCTACTCTCACTTTGAGCCCGCCGCCGCGCAGCAGATGTTTGCCGTATTCGATCAACCGGATCTCAAGGCCAGCTACAAGTTAACCGTCAGAGCCCCCAAAGACTGGCAGGTGATCAGCGCCACCCAAGAATTGAGTGTGACCCCGGAGGGTAACAGCCAGCTGTGGCAGTTTCCGGCAACGCCCAAGTTGAGCCCCTACAACTTTTCCATGCATGCCGGCCCTTACCACGTCTGGCAAGACAACAGCGGCAAATACCCCATGCGCCTGTTTGCCCGCCAATCTGTGGCGGCCCAGGTCAATGCCGCCGACTGGTTCAGATACACAGGCGCCGGGCTTAAGTTTTTTGACGACTATTTCGGTATCGACTACCCCTTTAAAAAATACGATCAGCTGCTGGTGCCTGACTTCCTCTATGGTGCCATGGAAAATGCTGCTGCCGTCACCTTTGCCGAAGGGCGTTTTCTTGGCAGTGGTGAGATGACAGCCAATCAGCGCCAGCGCTTGGCGTCTGTGATCATGCATGAAATGGCGCACCAGTGGTTTGGCGATCTGGTGACCATGAAATGGTGGAACGGTCTGTGGCTCAATGAAAGCTTCGCCTCCTTTATGGGCATGCTGGCGAGCGCCGAAGCCACTGAGTTTGACAATACCTGGCGCAGTTTTTACGCCAGGGGCAAACAGAGTGCCTATCAACAGGACTCAGGCGTTACCACCCACCCCATAGAAGTGCCAGTGGCCACTAGTGCCAACGCCTTCGATAATATCGATGCCATCACTTATCAGAAAGGTGCCGCGGTTCTGATTCAACTGCGTCACCTGCTTGGGGAGCAAACCTTCCGCCGTGGCGTCAGTGAATACCTCAAACGCTACTCCTGGCAAAACGCCACACTGGAAGACTTCATTAGCAGTCTCGGCCAGGCCGCCAAGCGGGATCTGAGCCAGTGGACCCGGGATTGGCTCTACAGCGCCGGTGTCAACAGCCTCAAGGCTGAGTTCCAGTGCCAAGATGGCCGCATCAGTGAATTTGCCCTGTTGCAGTCAACAAGCGATCCCGCCTACCCGACTCTCAGAGAGCAAAAAGTTCAGCTAGCCTTACTGAGCAAGGGCCGCCATGAGATGCACCTGCTGCAAACTCTGGCCGTTAGCTACCAAGGTGAAAAAACCTTGGTGCCGCAACTTACAGGAGCATCCTGTCCTGATTTGGTTTATCCCAACTATCAGGACTGGGGCTATGTCAAAGTCGAGCTCGACCCTCGCTCGTTCGATACCGCCTTCAATCACCTGGCCAGGGTAGAAGATCCCCTGCTGCGCGCCATGCTCTGGCAAAGCCTGTGGGACAGTGTCCAGAGCGGTAAGTTGCCTTTGAACAAGTATCTGGAAACCGTGCTTATCAATGCTCCCAAAGAGAGCGATTACACCCTGCTGGGGCAAATTCTCGGCAATATGCGCTACAGCAAGGCCTTACTCGAATCAATGGCTCCGATTCACTCGACCTATGCCGAGCGCGCCATCAGAGCGCTGGCGCAGATGAGCCTGCGTCTGACCATGCAAAACGCGGATAATAAAGATCTGCAGCGGCGCTGGTTCGATGCCTATGTGGACTTTGCCCGCGACGGGGACTCGCTGGATCACCTGCTGTCACTGCTGCAGGGCTACAGTAAAATAAAGGGAATAGAGCTGGATCAAGATACCCGCTGGCAGCTTATCTATCAGTTGAACCGTTACGATTACCCCACCAGCAAACTTCTGCTGCAGCAAGAAGCCAAACTTGATATCAGCGATTCAGGGCAAAAGGCGGCCATCGCCGCCGAAGTAGTGCGTCCGGACACCGCCGGTAAACGCCGCTGGCTGGAAAAAATCAACCATTCGGCGCTGCCGTTTGCCAAGCTGAGGGTGGCGATGGAAAACCTCTATCCCAGCAGCCAAGGGCAACTGCAGGCCAGCACCGCAGAGCAGCGCTTGAATCAGTTAGCCACTCTGGACGCCGAAAAAGACCCCGTATTTATGCGCAGTTACGCGCCGGCATTATTACCGCGTCAATGCAGTCACGCCTCAGTGCTGCGGCTCGAAAAAGCCTTGCAGGCCAACCCAGAGCTATCGGCCCAGACCCAGCGCAATCTCAAGCAAGCAATAGAAAGGGAGCGGCACTGCGTGTTGATAAAAGAAACCCTTAAGCCTTAATTGGCAAAGCAAGTTCAAGGGCCTCAATGAGGCCCTTGGCGTATTATTGGTCCAACCGAGCCACACAATAGTGCCGTAATGTGCGAGAATAATGTGCCAAAATATTCAATATGCTTAACACCCAAGGAGTCATTATGGGATTAATGAGTCTGGTAGCCGTCATAGCCATAGGCTTTTTTGCCATGGTACTCATCAAGGACTACAACAGTAAGCAGCAAGACGGTCAAAGCCGTGAGATAGAAAAACTGCAACGGGAAGTGGACGAACTGAAGCAGCGGATTGCCAACCTGGAAACCATAGTTACAGACAAGAGCTACGATCTGAAGGACAAGATCAATCGACTCTAAGACTAACGCAATGGTTCCTCTTCAGTATATCCGGAACAAGATACTGTATTAATTAAGTTAGTTGTCATAATTTTACTATCCGGCTGTCATTTAGCATCCTTAGCTTAAGAAATACCATGCTCGTCAGGCGAGTAAACTCCTGTGCGAAATAGCAAAAGGATCTGCTTAATGAAGGTTTTTCACTCCCAAACAACGTCGGCATTACTTGGCTCTGTACTGCTTGGTCTGTTGCTCGGTGGCTGCAACAGCAATGACAACAACGCCAATACTTCAACTCCGGCTCAGGATCAGCAGGAGAAAGTTGGCGCCAACCTGGGCCCCCGTCCCCTGTTTCTGGTAAATGACATGGATGAAGGGCCGCTCAAAGATAAACTGGCACAATGCAGCAAGGGGCCCTTTTATCGCACCGACTTCAGCATAGGCCACCGCGGCGCCTCCATGCAGTTTCCAGAGCACACCAAAGAAGCCTATTTGGCGGCTATAGATGCCGGCGCCGGGATAGTGGAATGTGATGTCACCTTCACCGCCGATAAACAGCTGGTTTGTCGGCACTCCCAATGCGATCTGGCCACAACCACCAATATCCTCGGCATCCCTGAGTTGGCAGCCAAATGCCGTCAGCCTTTCTCTCCCGCCGATGCTGCCAATGGTATTAACGCCAGCGCCGAGTGCTGTACCAGCGATATAACTCTGGACGAATTCAACCAGCTTTGCGGCAAGATGGATGGTTTTAATCCCAAGGCCACCACGGCGCAAGCATTTATGGAGGGCACTCCTGCCTGGCGCACGGATCTTTACGCCAGTTGCGGCACATTGATGACCCATGCCGAGAGCATAGCTCTGTTTAAAGAAGCCAAGGTCAAGATGACGCCTGAACTTAAGGCTGCCAGCGTGCCCATGCCCTTCGATGGCTTCAGCCAACAGGACTATGCTCAGAAGATGATCGACGAATATCAGGCCGCCGGGGTGCCGGCAAAAGACGTCTATCCCCAGTCATTTAATCTGGAAGATGTGCAGTACTGGTTGGCCAATAATACCGATTTTGGCAGGCAGGCCGTCTATCTGGATGGCAGGTATGACTCGGACAGCAGCTTTAACCCCAATGATATGGGCCATTGGCAGGCCGATATGCAAAGGCTCAAGGCGCTGGGAGTCGAAATCATTGCGCCGCCCTTGTGGGTATTAGTCGTTCTGGATGACAGCGGCAAAATAGTTCCCTCGGCCTATGCTCTGGCGGCCAAGGAAGCCGGGCTTAAAATAATCACTTGGTCACTGGAGCGATCCGGCCCCCTGGCACAAGGCGGTGGTTGGTACTACCAAAGCATCAGCGGCAACATTAATAACGATGGCGATGTTTATCAACTACTGGATGTACTGGCCAAAGAAATAGGAGTACTGGGGGTCTTCTCCGATTGGCCGGCGACCGTAACTTACTATGCCAACTGCATGGATATCTAGCCATTGCTGACAACAAAGAGGGCGCCCATCGGCGCCCTCTTTGTATTGGATTTTTTATCAGAGAAACAGCTCTTTGATATTTTTGAGATCGCCCTTACCTTCGGCCAGCTCTTGTGCACTCAGGCCGGAAACTTCATGGGGGAATACCAGCCATTCATCCGAGGCGTGGATATAGTAGTCGGGTTTCAGTGGCACCGCAGTATTCTGTGGCTTGTAGTAAGGACAAGCGATACGGATATCCTTGGGCATATTCAGACGCATGGATTGACTGAGCTTTTCCTTGAGAGCAAAAACGCTGCGCCCGGAATCGAAGACATCATCAACAATCAACAAACCATCATCGGCATTGGCATTTTCAACAATGTAATGCAGACCATGAACCTTGATCTCCTTGCTCTGCTTGTCTGTACCTATGCCGTAATAGGATGAAGTGCGCACCGCTATATGGTCGGTTTCCACCTTTTTGAAGTCGAAAAACTCCTGTACCGCGATCCCTATTGGAGCGCCGCCCCGCCAGATCCCAACAATAAACTGCGGCCGAAAACCACTGTCATAGACCTGTGCAGCCAGACGAAATGAATCCTCCAGCAATTCCTGAGCGGTAATAAAGCGTTTTTCTATCATAGGTATACGACCCCATCTTGTTCTATTTTGTGTGCTTCGCTGTCTGCTTTGGCAGGTACTGAATTGGAGGCCTGTTCCAAAATCCGGAGTGGGCTTCCACCATTGTAGGCAGGCAGAGGATTTTGGGCGCGCATTTTATAACAAATTTTTCCTCGGTGCTGTGCCAAATGCACATTCTTGTGTCTCAGGCGACAAAAAATCTTCTCTAGTTGCTCAGCCCTAATTGAGCAATCTCTACTTTATTCATTCAAGCATGTTCAATTAATAAATAACAAACTAATTAACAATGTTTTTTTAACACCAAACGAATCACAAGTGAATACTTAATCATTTTTTATGATTAGTTATTGATTGAAATATGGGAACTGGCTATAGTGCCAGTCATACGGTTCCTCAAGAGTATCTCCAAGATGAAAAAATCCCTGCTTATGGCCACTATCACGGCCTTGCTGTTGACCGGCTGCGGTAAAGATCAAGATGTACTGGTCGTCGGCACCAATGCCGCTTTCCCACCATTTGAATACATGGGGGGCGCCAATGGTGATGAGGTAAAAGGGCTGGATATCGACATTGCCAAGGCGATTGCCGCCGATGCAGGTAAAACCCTCAAGGTAGAAAACCTCAAGTTCGACTCTCTGATAGTGGCGCTGAACTCAGGCAAAATCGATTTTATCGCCTCTGGTATGACAATCACGGATGAGCGGCAAAAGAGTGTCAACTTCTCTACGCCATACTATGAAGCCACCCAAGTGGTGATAGTCAATCAGGACAGCCAGGTATTCAACACTCCGGCTGATCTTGCCGGCAAGAAGATTGCGGTGCAGTTGGGCTCTACCGGCGACATCATGGCCAAGGAACTCAAGGCCGAAGTCGTAGCTTTCAATACGGGTTTTGAAGCCTTTATGGAGCTAAAAAACCACAAGGTAGACCTGGTACTGTTCGACAGCCAACCGGCAGCCACTTATCTGGCCAAGAACCCCACTCTCAAACAGTTGGATATCGATTTCTCCCCCGAGTTTTACGGTATTGCAGTTGCCAAAAATCAACCCGAACTGCTCAGCCAGATCAATGCCACACTGGTACGGCTACAAAGCTCAGGCGAATACCAACAACTCCTTGAAAAATATCAGAAGTAGTCTTAGATGGATGCAATAATCTCTTCGCTGTTTACCCCCATAGGGG
Organism: Shewanella sp. MSW; assembly: GCF_007636515.1. Lineage (NCBI taxonomy): Bacteria > Pseudomonadati > Pseudomonadota > Gammaproteobacteria > Alteromonadales > Shewanellaceae > Shewanella > Shewanella sp. MSW. The sequence continues at coordinate 331,931 of NZ_LVDR01000002.1, read as the reverse complement.
AAGACGGCATGATCGGTATTTTGCTGATCCTAAACGGCCTCAAGGTCACCTTGACTGTGACCTTCTTCGCCATGATCCTCGGCGCCATTCTCGGGGTGCTCACCACCTTGATGGGCATGTCCGAGCGCTGGTATCTGCGCTGGCCGGCCAAGCTGTATGTCGGGGTGATCCGCGGTACTCCTGTAGTAGTGCAACTGGTGATCCTCTACTTTATCGTGTTGGCCGCCATGGATGTCGACAAGGTGACCGCCGCCATCATCGCCTTTGGCCTCAACAGCGGCGCCTACATCAGTGAGATCATCCGCGCCGGTATCCAGGCGGTCGACAAGGGCCAGGCCGAGGCCGCTCGCTCTTTAGGGATGAGCCATTCACTGACCATGCGTGAAGTCGTGTTACCGCAGGCAATCAAGAATATTCTGCCGGCGCTCGGCAATGAATTTATCGTGCTCTTGAAAGAAACCGCCGTCATCGGCTTTATCGGTGGCGTGGATCTGATGCGCGCCGGTGAAATCATCCGCAGCCGAACCTTCGAAGATGTGGTGCCGCTGCTGACTTGTGCCCTTATCTATTTGTTATTGACCTACAGCTTCACCTGGCTGTTGGGTAAGTTTGAAGCGAGGCTGAAACAAAGTGATTGAGATAACCAACCTGCATAAGTCCTACGGCAAACTGGAAGTACTCAAGGGCATAGATCAGCATATCGCCAAGGGAGAAGTGGTCAGCATCATAGGCCCAAGTGGTAGTGGCAAGAGCACTTTTCTGCGTTGTATCAACCTTTTGGAGCAACCGACTGAAGGCGAAATACGAATAGCCGGTGAATCGATAACGGCGCCTGGCGCCTGTGTCGACAAGCTCAGGCAGAAAGTGGGCATGGTATTTCAGCACTTTAACCTGTTTCCCCACAAGACGGTATTGGCCAACCTAACGCTGGCACCGGTCAAGCTGGGATTGATGAGTTTGGCCGAGGCCGAAGCCAAGGCTTTGGGATTGCTGGCTAAGGTTGGTCTGGCAGATAAGAAAGATGCCTATCCATCCAGCCTGTCCGGCGGCCAGAAGCAGAGGGTGGCCATTGCCAGAGCCCTAACCATGTCTCCGGAGCTGATGCTATTTGACGAACCTACCTCGGCGCTGGATCCGGAAATGGTCGGCGATGTGCTGGACGTAATGCAATCTCTGGCTCGCGACGGCATGACCATGGTGATAGTCACTCACGAAATGGGGTTTGCCCGCGAGGTGTCTGACAGGGTGATCTTCATGGATGAAGGAGTGATCCAGGAAGCGGGCACACCGGAGCAGATTTTTAACGCGCCGCAAAATCCCCGAACTCAAGGTTTCCTTGCCAAGGTGCTGCGCTGATCACAAGGTAACTTTTTAGTACAAAAGTGCCATAAATCTGCCATCGTTTCTCTCTATGTTGGGTGCTTTCCCAAACGCCCAATATAGAGAGGTTATTCTTGCGTCAATCCCATCAAGTCGCAGCATTGTCACTGCTGTCTCTGGCCCTGCTGGCCGGCTGTAACTCAGATAACGACACTCAAACTCCGGAGCCGGTAACGGGTCGCTGGCTCAAAGGCGATCTTCATGTTCACACCGCGGTTTCCCAGGATGCCAGAGAGACCCAGGCCGATATTCTCAAGTGGGGCTTCGAGGACTTTGGCCTGGATTATATGAGCCTGACCAACCATATGCGCAACAACAGCCAGGACAATGACGATAACGACCTAGGCGGCATTCTCTTCTATGATGCCCTCACCCGCTACGAAAAACCCGGACTCGCCAGCCTGATGCCCAACTACCCGGGCAAGTTGGTTTACTCCGGCTTTGAGTGGGATATGCCGACTCACGAGCACTTCAATATCGCCATCCTGGCCGATGAACAGCAGACTCTGGATGCGATTAAAACCTTCGAATACAGCTTCAGCGCCAAGAATGAGCCGGAGGATTTCACAGCCGAAGATCTCGCCGCCTGGGAGGCCGCCGGCGTCAAGCGTCAGAATCAAACCCATGCAGATGCCGTAGCGGCGCTTGCCTGGCTACAGCAACATTTTCCCAAACAGAGCTACGGCATGCTCAATCATCCCAGACGCTATCTCGACAGCTACACCATAGCCGAAGTCAGGGAGCTTCATGATGCCGCGCCTGAGGTCTTCTTCCTGGTGGAAGGTATGGTTGGCGGCCAGTTCAGTGGCAACCGCGGTGACTATGGTGACAGCTCGAGCGGTGTTTACGGCGGTGTCGATCCCGTCGTTGCCGAAGTCGGCGGTTGGTGGGATGCGCTACTGGGAGAAGGGCGCAGGATTTGGAACATGGGTAACTCGGATATTCACTTCAAGACCAGGCCACCCTACGCCAGCAGTTATTATCCCGGCGAATATGCCAAGAATTACACCTGGGTTGAGGGTGAAGGTACCCAGGCACTGCTTGAAGGGCTACGCTCGGGGAACAGCTTTGCGGTATTTGGCGATCTCATCGACGGGCTGGATTTCCAGATGAATAGCGGTGAGCAAACCATCACTATGGGACAAACCTTGAGCGCCAAGGCCGGCGACAAGGTCACTATCAATATCAGGTTCCGCAGCCCTGAGCTAAATAACAAGGAAAGCGATATCGGCAATGAACACTACGCTGGCATTAATCCTGGAGTACATCATATCGATTTGATTGCCGGTGATATCGGTGAGCGAGCCAAGCCGGGAACGGCTGCCTGGCAAAAGGAAACCAACGACAGCACCCGGGTGATTAAGTCATTCACCCAGGCTGACTGGCAAAAAGACAGCGATGGTTTCTACAACATGAGCTTCAGCTTTATCGCCGATGGTAAGCAGTATTTCCGCCTGCGTGGTACTAACCTGGATTACAACGTCAACGGCTTGACCAACAAGGGCACACCTCTGCGTTCAAAGGTACTGCCTCAGGCTGAAGGGGAGCAGGTGCAGCAATGGTACAACGACATCAATGAGCGTAACTACGGCGATCTCTGGTTCTATTCCAACCCGCTGTTTATCACCACCCAATCCTGAAGTAATTTCTGTTCTCAGGCGGGACGCGGCAACTGCCCGTCCCGCAAAAAGTCTTTTAAAAACCAGGTCAATGGCATGCTGCGGCTATTACGACGACTGAAAGCAACCTTGTCTGCGGAGCTTTGACAGAGCCAATATTCACACTCCTGCGGCTCGGTTGATAGCAACACCAAAGGATCGTGCAGCGCCAAATTGACGCCCTTTTCAGCTCTGGCCGACGTGTAGCGGATCATCTGTGCCTGCTGTTGCAGCAACCAGGCCCCCAAAGCCTGGGTATAGGCATAGCTCGATTTGTGAGTCAGTTGCTGCTGCAATTCCGGCCCCTGCAATAGCGTCAAGTCAGCACAATCGCGGGCATTGATATCCACAGAGTACAACATATGCTCAGAGCGCAGCGGCTCCAGATAAGGCTCCAACATATCGGCCATAAAGACAAAACGATAATAGGCGACTTCGGCCAAACAGGTCTGCCAGGATTCACTGGCATAAAAGAAGCTTTCCATTGTGATACTGCCAAAGCGCGAACCATGGCGCAGCGGCGGATAACGAAACGGGGTCTTGAGCAGATAATGCAAGTGCTCAGTCCCGCTTCGGTAAGGCGGTTTAACCTCATCGAGCAGGGATTCAAGCAGCATCTGTTCGTCAAAATCATCCACCAGACTCAGGGTGGCGGCTTCTTCCTGGGACTCGACCAGGCGATAACCGCGGCCAAAGTAGTGGCGAGGAAAAAAGTCCTGCGGCTCTAACGCACTAAAATCCATTTTCAGTTGTTTGTCTCCTGTCGCCGGTTATGGCTGTCAGACCTTGCCTCTCATAGCATCCAGATATTGGTTAACACTCACCAGACCAACCACGGTTTGCAATAAAGTCTTGGGGGTTCCATTCAGCGCCTTGTTGGGACTGTTGAGCCAGTGACGCATAAAGGCTTTTTCACCACCCGCTATGGCATACAGCGAGCGATACAGGCGGATAAGTTGCAACTGCAACTCCCCCTGCTTGGAATCGGGTTTAAACCCCTTGCCGCTGTTACGGCTCAAGGTGCTGGGATTTACGCCTATGATACGGCTGGCCTCGGCCTGGGTAAGTTGTAACTCGCTGCAAGCATTGGAAAACGCCTTGAACAATACCTCGGCTGCATTGGCTTTCTCTAGGGTATTCATCTTTGCTGCTCCGCCATAAACCTGTCCATATATTAGCCAACCAGCACGGCAAACGCAATTTAAGACTCAATATAAATGCAAAAGCAACCCCACTGACACCAATTAGTGGTTCCCACCAGCGTACTTTCAATTTATTTTTGATATAGCTTGCAGCAGAAACACTGTTGTAAAGCGCAACAGAGATCGTAGAATGCCAAAACAATTTCAGCCTCATTTGTCCGGAGCAGTGACATGACAGATCTGACATACCTTGCCAAAAAGCGCTATACCACCAAGGCTTTTGATCCCAACAAGAAGATCCCCCAGGATAAAATTGAAGATCTGCAGAGTCTGCTGCAGTTCAGCCCCTCCTCGGTGAACTCCCAGCCATGGCACTTTGTACTGGCCGCGACAGATGAAGGCAAAGCCAAAATTGCCGAGTCTACCGCAGACTATGGCTTCAACACGCCAAAGATCCTCAACGCTTCCCACGTGATTGTGCTCTGTACCCGCAACAACATGGACGAAGCCCATCTGCTGCGTCTGCTTGAGCAGGAAGAGGCCGATGGCCGCTTCGCCGACGAAAACGCCAAACAAGGCCAACACAACGGCCGCTCTTTCTTCACCAATATGCACAAGTTCGAACTTAAGGACCTGCAGCACTGGATGGAAAAACAAACCTATCTGGCGCTGGGTACTCTGCTGCTGGGCGCCAGCGTATTGGACATAGATGCCACTCCTATTGAAGGCTTCGATGCCAGCAAACTCAATCAGGTTCTGGGTTTGAGAGAACAAGGCCTGACGGCCAGCGTGGTTGTGGCCCTTGGCTACCATGACGAGTCAGACTTCAACGCCAAGCTGCCCAAGTCTCGCCTGCCTCAGGAAGAGCTGTTTACCAAAATTTAAGCGAGGTCTCCTTCCCTGCTTTTCTTTCAGAACCCGGCTCCACGCCGGGTTCCATTATTTTCACCTTGCACCCACGGACACCTGTGGCATAGTAGATTTTATCGTCAGTTCAGGATGAATGATTGCTACCATGCTGCTTGCCAAACCCGCGCTGAACCAGGCCGACGTTACTGAAGTCAAGCCGACCCGACTCAAGGGCGATAACCCGCTTATCTGGCCAATTCTCGGTTTGCTCAAACGCAGTAACCGCTCCTGGAAGGTGCATCACCTCGCCACCGAATTACAGCAGCAGGGACTGATGCACGACTTGGATCCTCTGCCCGAGAAAGATCTGTTCAAACGCAACTTTCTGCTGATGAATGCCCTCTATGAACTGCAACACATACTGCTGCCGGGCCAATGGCTGCAGGTAGAAGCCATGGATATCATATTGCTGCGGATCCCACCGGCCAATGTGCTGCAACTACAACAGGATGACTCAGCGCTTAGAGACTACTACCTCGACTGGAACAACTATGACACCTGCGTCAATGTCGTTCGTGAGATGCTGGAGTCCTTCTGGAACAGTTATCAGGATTATATTGGCGTACGACGCGGCCGTTTTGCCCAGCGAGAGGCGCTGCGGGTATTGGAACTGGAAGCCGACGCCAGTGACAAGGAGATCCGTCGCCAGTGGCGTAAACTGGCGCTAAAGTGGCACCCGGACAGGCAAGGTGGTGATGCCGCCAAGTTCAGACAGATCTGCGAAGCCTGGCAAGCCCTGCGAGGTTGAATAACCAGGCAAAGCGCCAAAGCTTAGCCTCGCTCACAGAAATGACCGCCAAAGGCACCGACGCTTAAGTCATAATTAAGCCAGTCACACTAACCTGACAGCAAAGGGCGCTGCGCCCGGTCAATTCTGAGGAGATTATTTTGCTCAAGCCACTGGTTGCCGCAATGGCACTTACCCTGATCCCGCTGGCCGCCAACGCCGCCGACTTTATCGAAGGTAAACACTATACCCAGATAGCCAAGAAAGGCAGTGAAGAACCCAAGCTCACCGAGTTCTTCTCTTTCTACTGTCATAACTGCTTCAGCATGGAAACCCAGTATCTGCCGGACATCAAGGCCGGTCTCAATAAAGAAGTCAGCTTTGACAACAAGCATGTCGACTTTATGAACAGCGATCTGGGCACTGAGGTGATGAAGTCTCTGGCCATCATGCAGGAGCTGGGTGCGACAGAGAAGTTGACTCACCCCATGTTTGCCGCCATTCAGGGCGAGGAAGGGGCCCATGGCCATGACCATTCCGCCCCTGGACACAAGCACACCTCTGCCATCAATAGCCGCGACGATATCAAGCAATTGTTTGCCGCCAACGGCGTGGATGTCAGCCAGTATGATGCCTTGGCCGACAGCAAGAAAATCAATGATGTCATCGCCCTGTGGCGTAAACAGCAGAATGAATTTGCCATTCAGAGCGTGCCAAGCTTCGTGGTAAACGACAAATATATGGTTAACCTGGGAGAAATTCGCACTCTGGGCGAACTGACCGATCTGATCAATTTCCTGGCTACCGAAAAAGATGCCAAGCAAGATGAAGGCGGCAGCCTGGGTTGGTTGTTCCTGGCCTTTGCCGGTGTCGCTGCAGTCAGCAGACGCCGCCGCTGAAATCAGACGCTATAGCGACAAAACACTCTATTCGCCAACAATTTAAAGGCCACCCCAGGGTGGCCTTTAACATATCAAAAAATCTGTATATCCAATAAGTTAGGGAGACTTTATACCCAAGTAAAACCGCCTATCTGATGCAAATTGTGGATATTGCCCCCAAAGTGATAACGGCTTGCAAATGAACCAGCGCAAGATGTGTATAAAGCAAAATTTGCTCGCTTGTGCTGCAAAGTCGCCACTCCCATGTCAAAAGTAGGTTTGTCATTTGAATATCCTTCCTGGCGTATATGATTGAGTTAACACAGATTTATGAAAACTACCGAGAAGGTTTTGAAATCACTCTAAGTCACCTATGGCAGCAACAACTTGTGTAACAGAGGGAGCCTGATGGCTCCCTCTTCTTTCATCTTGTGCTTGCCTTTGCCAGTGGTCGTGCCTATAACCGCTTTCCTCCAGGAGTTTATTCAGGTACAAGATTAAAAAACAAACAAGGATGAACCATGAAACTCAGGCTGCCGCTGCTGGTTTTAATGCCGGTACTTCTTTTAAGTTCAGTCGCCCAGGCCAAGCCAGAGCCTTTGCTCTATGGCTACAGTGATACCCTGGCATCCAAGGTCTACCAAAGTGAGCGGCGCTGGATGCTGTCCTTGCCGGAACGCTACCATGCCACCCAAGACAGTGATCGCCGTTATCCCGTGCTCTATATCGTCGATGCCGACTTCCAGTTCCGCCATGTCTCTGCTGCGGTCAACAACCTCGCCAGAATGGGCAAGATACCGCCCATGATAGTAGTGGGTATCGCCATGCAGGGGCAGAAAGACTACCTCTACTCCACCACCTGGCCATCGGCTGAGGGCGCAGACTTTGGCGGCAGCGACAAAATGCTCGCCCACCTGCAACAGGAACTCGTGCCCTATATCGACAAACATTACCGCACCTCGGGCCACAACGCCCTTGCCGGTTATTCTCTGGGTGGCTTGCTGAGCCTGCAGATGATGCTGCAATCCAAGAGTCCTTTCAGTGCCTTTCTCGCCATGAGTCCCAGCATCTGGTACGACAACATGGCGCTGCTTGAGCGGACCGCTCCTTGGCTGAAACAGCCTAGGCAGACATCGGCCTACCCCAGGCTTTTTCTCTCTCTGGCCAACGAACAAGGCATGGGGGTGGATGAATTCAGAAAGCTGCTTCATGAGCAGGCGCCCGAATGGCATTTCGACTACCGCTTCTTTCCCTCAGAAACACACTACAGCACCGCTATGCCGGCGCTGCTTGCCGGGCTGGAAAGCCTGACGCCAGGTTACTTTACCGATGTTGGCCCCTTGCTGCAGCTTGGGGATTACGAAGCGGTACTGGCACACTTTGAGGCCAAGAAAACACTTTGGAGCGGCTTTCATTTCGACTGGCTGCAGGCCTACACCTTGGGAAAGTACCTCTATTACAGTGAGCAGAAATCAAAGATGGCCGAAGTGCTCGCCCTGGCCAAAAAGCAGTTTCCAGAGGATCTTGCAGAGCTGAGTGCCGGCTTTGCCAAAGTGCTCAACAACCGGGGCGAGTTTAAGCTGGCCAAGGAACTCTTGCTGATGACCTCAAAAGTGGGTACTACCCAAGCCGATTGGCAGCAACAACTAAGCCTGGCACTGGCTGCTGAAGGCGACAGCCTTGGGGCAAAAGCAGCTCATGCCAAGGCGCTGGAACTGGCCGAAGCCTATCAACTGGAAAGCTGGGAGTGGTGGGAACTGCAGTAACAGGCCCGGCGCGCTCAATCTGCCGAGCCTTTATCAATCACAATATTGGCAACAGGACCGAAATCAGGCCATCTGCTGAACCAGGCCATGACTGGTGTTTATCTGCCGCAGAATATTCAACAGATTGCCGCCCTTGTCTTCCCTCAACTGGCCGACATTCAAACGGTGACTGATATCGGCCAGGCTCAACAACCCGCGGATCTGATGGGTTTGGGTATCGACCACAGCAAAATAGTTATCGCGGCTATGACGCAGGCTCTGCAGTACATCGGCGACACTGGCGCTGGCAACCTCATCATAGGCCAGCGCCTGCAGTTGCTCCCTTGGCAGCATCAAATCAAATACCGTCCAGGAGGAAGGTTGATGAGCCTTGTCGACAAGCTTGAGCAGATTGTCCGGTGCCAACAACTCCTGGGTGATAATGCCCAGCATTTGATGACGGGCGTTAATGACAAAATGCAATGCGCTGTGTTCACTCTGCATCAGGGCTGAGGCATCAGGCGCCGGCATATCGGCACTGATGACCATACGCGCACTATGGCTGAAGTCCATCATGGCCTCTAAGGCATTGTCATAAGGGTTGAGTTGATTGGCTAAAGCAGAGGCTTGCAGCCTGTCGTTGCTGGCAATCGCAAAAGGATGAAGTGTTTTCATGTTGTTACCTCACTTGGAAACTGGGTTGCCGGGCTTCACATTAGTGCGAACCCGAAAGACGGTTTTCAAATGAGGGCAAATGGCGGTGCGCGGGTCTGTGCCTGAGGAAATACATGCAGTGCATGGGATTGCAATGACTCCAGCGACGGCAGACGCAGTACCAACTCGGCCGAAGGCGCCAGATGAGTAGATTTCTGTTTCAGAAGCGGCGGCTCCTGAGAATCTGTCAGCGTCTTGAGGAACAGGTCTTGGGAATTATCCCCCTGCACTGCCAGAGGTATTGAGGCTGAAACCGGTACCAGAGAAACCTGCTGAGAATGGGCCTTGGGGATAGCAGCAAGAGTGCCTGTCAGCAAAATACTGACCAGCAATAATGCAAACCATCTCTCGATTCGACTCATCTGTGATCCAAGTCTCAAAACACCCGTTTGCCGACAATAACACCGCCTTGGAAAAAAGCACAATATTTTTCAGCGGTAAAAAATAAACCCCGCTCAGAAAACTGACCGGGGTTTAGGGGAAGTGCTTCTTGCAAAGGAATTGGCCATTTGCTGCAAACCACGCCTTGCATCCAGGCCTATAAGTCGACGCAGAGCACACATGTGACTTGTTCGCACCTTACCAGCCAACCTAACTGACACTCAGCGACGGATCTTCACCTCTGGCTCATTAAGCATCGCCAGCAAGGGGTTTTGCTGCATCACTCTGGATTTGAGGCCAAATCCCAGGATAAGTCCCATAATAAAGCCACCTATATGAGCCCAATAGGCCACGCCTTCACCGGCCATCATCAAACCAACCAGGTTGAATACCAGCCAGATGGCAAAGAAAGCCATAGGCGACAACTTCTTCTGGTAGATAACAAACATAAAGGTCAAGCTGGCATGGCGGAACCACAATAGATACATACCGAACAGACCGGCAATGGCGCCACTGGCCCCCACCATAGGGATATTGGAGCCGGGATCGGCAATAATCTGCACCGCCGCAGCCGCCAGGCCACAAAGCAGATAAAGCCCAAGGAATCTCATGCGCCCCAAGGCGTCTTCTAGGTTGTCGCCAACCACATAAAGGAAGTACATATTGCCCGCCAGGTGGATCAAATCACCGTGAAGGAACATATGGCTGAACAGGGTCCAAACATGACTGCCGTGCAACACCTCATCGGCCCGCAGGGCAAAGTTGGCAAATACGGTATCAGTTATATCCAAGTCTGTGCCATAAGCGGCAAAAATCATGATGTTGAGCGCCAGCAGCAGATAGGTGATGGCGGGTTGTGAGCGAGTCTTGAGATTAAACTCCACCGGCATTTGCGACAGAAACTGAAACAGCCAGGTTTTGACACTGATCTTGCCATTCAACTCCGCCAACAGTCCCTGCAACCTTGGGGACTGCACCACTTTATTCCTTTCGTCTTTATCGACCCAGACGCCATTGCAACTGTGGCAGACATCCAGCTCTATCTGATAGCCGTCCATCAGATGGTATCTGTGCATCTGTTCTTCACAGTGCATGCAGTGCCGCTTGGAAAGCCCAAGATGAGGCCCGAGCGACTCTTCAATGCGTACATGATCATTGCCATTGTCAGCAGTTGACAGCGCGCCGTTAAGCTCGCCATTATCAAACCAAATGCCTTCACAGTGATTGCAGCTGTCCACCTGCTCACCGTATAGTTCGAAGGTGCGCATCGATTCGCTGTAACACCCGGGACATTTTAAATTCATGGATTATTCCTCTGTGATATTCACATCCACGCCACTACGTTGCAACTCAAGCTCCATACGCTGAAAATTCAGTTGCAGCTTAGGCAAAGTGTCGGCCGAAATCTTCCCTACCAAGGCTCTTAACCTGGTTGTACCGACACCACGGCTCAACTCTTGCTTTTCCATTTTTTCAATCAGCTGGGCAGATTCAATTCTGAACCTGCGGATAGCGGTCAGGATCTCAGCCGGTGTTTCCAGCGCATTGGCCGAGTAATACATGTTTTGCCAAACAAAATCACTGAGCTGGGGATGCAATGACTTCAAGTCCAGCGGTCTCTGTTTATCTATGTCCGCCATATAGGCTTCCAGCGTCTGCAAGTTATCCCGCACTTCATCATACAAGGCTCGCTGCAGATGATAGTTATTCTGGGTATTAACCAGAGAGTCAAACTTAATCGCCTGTGACAGCCCTTGCTGCGCCGCCAAATAAACGCCCAGAACCGTTGCCAGCACCATAAACAGTTGGCTCACCCAGAAGCTGGTTTTAACCAGCTCACTATTGTCAAAATGAATTTTACGACCGTTTGATACCGACTCAGATTTCCTTTCCATAGCAACTCCCGATGATGGTATTTAACCTGTCATTGTGAGTCAGAAAAACCTGGTTATCCGTCGGCCAATTCCCAAGTAACAACCTGAGTTGTCAGTTAACGTCGATCCCGGCGCGCTTGAGCTCATCAGCCATCTTTTTATAGCTCTGCTCTAACTTAGGTAAGGTGTGGGTTTCCACCTCTTCAATCAGGGTTCGCAGCTGTTTGGAGCCAAAGCTGGGTCCATAAAACTTACGTTCTATCTTGCCGACAATATCAGCAGAACCCATATAGAAACGGCGCGCACCGGAGAGAATATCACTGGGGGTTTCCAGGGTATAGGCCGAGTACTTCATATTTTCCCAGATGAAGTCTGCCATAACTGGATGATATTCTTTGATATTATAAGGTTTTTCTTTCTCGATAAGCTCAGTGTACTCTGTCATGACTTTGACATTGTCTTTCAGCTCCTCATAGAGAGAGTGCTGCAGATGATAATTGTTCTGCATATTGGTCAGGCTATCAAACTTAATCGCCTGTGACAGACCTTCCTGCGCCGCCAAATAAACCCCGGCAACCGTGGCGATAATCATAAAAATCTGGCTGACCCAAAAACTGGTTTTCACCAACTCCTGATTATCGAATCTGATCTTTTTGGCGCCCCGACGCTGACTTGACTCTTGATTGACTTCCATTTCAATACCTCTATGAAACTGAATGGGTTTTTAAGGTCGACATCATACAGAAGGGCAATGCAACGAGCTAGCCAAAAGGGCTTTTCTCCTCTGTTCTCAACCGATATTCACAGTACCACCGCCCACCAGAATACCGCCGCAGTCAACCGCATCGCCGGTTCTGGCGGCGGGTTTCCCATCGATAAAAACACTGCCCGAACCCGCGGCAATGGTACGAGGGTGCGGCGGATGTTTGGGCTTGTCGTGGGGGGTCAATGAATCGCCCTGAAGCGCCAGCGGAATACCATCCACCTTGACCGTGGAAGAGGCCGAAATCACCGGCGTGGGTGGAAACCCATCATGATCTGTCCCTATATCGCCCAACTTAACGGCATTACCCATAACTGACTCCTTAATACCTTGATTAACGTCCGCAAAATTCATCTGCCCATTGCTGCACCTTGGCAAGCTCTGCCTCCGTTAATTAGATATTGTTGACCAAACATCTTTCCCACTGAAGTTTACGCCTTAACTTATTGAATATTATGCCATTTGTATCGATAGATGCCATATGTATGCAGGAAACTTAAATTCCTTCGACTTCAAAAAAGAGGCCATAGTTAGCAATGCTTTTAGTCAACAACACACTTTCCGCTACAAGCCAAGGAAGCTAAAGCGGCAGTTATACAGGGATGCAATCCAACTACAGCTCTGTCAGCTCAGTTTTGCCGTGTCCGGCATTGTGGTTAATCGGTATAGCCAAGACAGGGATTAGCGTCAGTTGTCGGCTTTCTCTGGATGACAGACAAGGCGTCACTGGGTAGAGTAGGAATCAAGGCTTAAGCCTGCGTCGACCAGACACCATTGGAGGAGATAGCTTATGTTGGGCGAAAATCATGCGCTGATCCTGGAGTTTCCGGAGTACAAACAGAAAATCCATCAACTCAAGGAAAACGATCCGCACTTTAGTGAATTGGCGGCAGAGTATCAGGCTCTCGATCTTGAGATCCGCGGTCTGGAAGAAAACTGTGTGCCCACGGCAGAAGAACGTTTCAGCCAACTGACATTGCGCCGCGCCGAACTCAAGTCCTGGCTCTACCAGCAGTTACTGCGCTGAGGAACACTCGCTCCCAAACACCCCCGGATATCTCCCTGTAAAACAAGAGCTCCGTGTTGCTTAAAGCGCCGGAGCCCTATCAAGCCGATACTTCAGCATTCAAAAACACCAAAGCTTAGAGCTTATCCAGTTGCAGAGCATTGGCAAACGCCTGTAATTCACTGACCTTAACCCCTTCACCCGAGAGGGTAAACATGGCATTGCCATTGACTATCACAGTCAACTCAGGCTCACCGGACTCTGTGCTCAGCATGGCGTTATGCCCCTGAACCTTGACCAGCTTGCCGCCGCTCATGGCAATCATTGAAGGATTGGTCAGCATGGCCATCACAGACTGCAACAAAGGAGAATCAAGCACCAACTCTATCTCCAACCGCGCACTGTCTTCTTTATAATAGTGGCGGCTGGCATTGATGCCGCCCCCCAACATCATGCCACCACTTTCACTTGCAGGTTCATCTGCTTGCCAGCCAGGTAATGGCTCTGGAAATACCCCCACCACTTCCCCGGCCCGCTGCTGCCGGATAAGGGCTGATGCATAATCCAGCTGGGAACTGGCCTGGCTCAATTCCCCCTTACGGTAATGCTGTAACCCGGCCTCAATAGCTTCGGCTACGGCAGGATCTTCAGCGGCCTGCAGCGGCGCCGCCAATGCTAATGAGGCAACAAGTAATAGATTTGAAGGTTTCATTATCTTTCCCTGATAAAAAGTCCGCGATTAGCATAGCCGCAAGCTTAGCCCTACGCCAGCTATCCGTTGCCGGGCCTTTGCTGTAGCTCGGCGGCAAGCTTCCGAAGCAGTGTAACATCTGGCTCAAACGTCAGTGCCTGCTCGGCTCTTGCCAGCGCCAGCTCAGAGTGTTTACGACACACCTCGGCAAACTCTGCCCGGTTGGACAAGGCTTGAAAGGCTTTTTGCAGCCGAATATGAATTTCCACCAGCGCCGCACCATCCCGGGCGATCGGCATAAAGAAGTCATCGAACAGTTCTTCAAGACGTATCGGCAGCATCCAAACTCTGGGATAGGGAATAGCCTCCGGCGCCGGCAGATTCTGCTCATCGGTCACCTGCCATTTGGCTATCAATCTAACTCCGCGGCCAATCACATCTATCGCTGTGCCAGGATCATTCACCGCCGCCGACAAGGCCCTCGATGCCACTTCGGCCAATACCGATAACCCAAAGCGAGGGTCTTGATCGAAAGAACGTTCATTAGCCACGGTAAAAGCCTTGTGCAGTGGCTGCAACTGAGCGTCATCGACACCGCCATCCTCGGCCTGAAAACTCAACCACAGCAGTGGCCGTCCCTGATGGACAAAGGCACCTGGCAATGACGTGATATAGGCTTCGGCGCCGTAATCTTCGGCCCATTGATTGATGCTGCCGAGATCCACATGCTGCACATAGCCTGTGTCGGCCGGATAGAGAGCTAAAGCCCCTTTGGGAATCTCCTCCTCTGATGCCAGGCGCTGCCCATCCAGCCAAGGATGCTCACAGCGCCGCTGGATAGCCGCTCCGGCCGCCTTTTCAATTCTGTCTGTGGTTTCCCCTACCCGGCCTAGCTTGGACAGATGATTGATCCAAACCAGAATGGTGGCCACTATCAATACCACCACTGCCACAGTCACCAGAAACAGTACCACCCGCCCCTCTTCGCCATAAACACCGGTACTGAGGGCGATAATGCCCACTATGCTGAAAACAAAGGAGCCGACAAAGGTGGCCAGCGCCTGCTGGGCAGTGGAGTCTTCCATCAACAGTTTGGTGGCTCTGGGGGAAATATTGCTGGTGGCTGCGCCATAGGCTGAAATCATCACACTCAGGGAAAAGGTGGTCACGGCCAACATGCTGGAGGCGAGGATATTGAGCAGCTTATCCACCGCATCTGCACCTATCATGCCCGACAGCGAAGGGGGAATAACCCCCTGCACCACTATCGCCAGCAATGCGGTAACCACCGCCAGAATCGCAAACAGCACAGTGCGCATCCAGAGTTTGCGGCTCAATTGCAACAGTCGCCAGCCCCATTTACTCAGCATAATCCCACTCCTTTGATGACTCTCTCCCTGGCCAGAATAGCAGCCTTTTGTTCTTTGGACAGGCAGATCAAACTGTTAGACTTGAGAAGGTGCAAACAAGTCCTATAGTGCAAGCCAGAGCGTTACCAGGACCTATTAGCGCCTTCCCTTAAGCTTCTACTCTGCGGCCAGGATAATAATGAAAGTCGATCTCAACCTGCTTCCGGTATTGGAAGTCCTGCTGGAAGAACAAAGCGTTACCGGCGCGGCCAGGCGGTTGCACCTGAGTCAATCGGCCGTCAGTAAGCAGCTCAACCGCCTGCGGGAGTTGTTCAATGACCCGCTGTTTGAACGTAGCGCCTTTGGTCTCAAGCCCACTCCCAGAGCGCTGGCTCTGGGGCCAGAGCTGCAGCAATGGCTCAGATTGGCCGAGCGGTTGACGCTACCGGACAAGTTTGACCCCGCCGCCAGTGAACGTCAGTTTCGTATGCACTTGGTGGAAACCGCCTACTCCCTCACCCTGCCGCATTTTATGCCTTCCTTGCTGCGCCAGGCTCCCGGGCTGGATATCAACTGCAAGACCTGGCACCCGGGCACCATGGAGCAGCTGCTGCGCTGCGAGCTGGACTTTGCCATAGGCTGCCGCGAGTGGGATCCGCGCTCGCTAATGCATATCAATAGCCTACCGGATGAACTCGAGTATCTGGAGCTGACCCGCGACAAGCCCATCTGTCTGCTGCCGCCGGATCATCCTGCGCTTGAGGGCGACTGGAACCTGGAGCGTTTTCTCAGCTTCGAGCATCTGCAGGTAGCCTTTGGCGGTATCGAACATTGGCTGCTGGATGATGTACTGGCACTCAATCACAAGACCCGACGGATCCGCGCTAACATCACTGACTTTCCTACTGCAATTGAGCTGTGCCGTCACAGCGAATTGCTACTATGCGCACCTGCCAAATATGCGGCCCAGGCGCTGCAACATGTTGAGCTGGCGACGCTGGAAGTGCCGATAGATCTGGTGCCAGGCGCATACGTGTTGTTGTGGCACAAACATTTCAACCAGGATTCGGCCCACAAATGGCTCAGGCAGATGATTGCCGACACAGTAATCCCGGCCAATCAGCAATGAGGCGTCGCCAGAATTCGCCTTATAAAACAACGCTCTGGTTTACAAGTCAATACAGTAACGGTTCAATTAAGCGCCTGAATACTTGAGCGCATCAATCAGTAATCTAAAGGCGGACGAGTGCTGACGCCCACTCGGAAAATAGAGGTGATAACCGGCAAACCGCGGGCACCAATCTTCCAACACCGGGAGCAGTTCACCGGCAGCTATCGCCGGCGCCAACGCATCCTCAGGTTGAAAACAGAGCCCGGCACCGGCTATTGCCGCCTTGGTCACCAAATCCGGTTCATTGCAGATAAGCTGGCCGCTTACCCGCACATTCAGCTCGCGGCCCTCTTTGGCAAACTCCCACACATACAAGCCGCCCGAAGTGGGAAGACGTAGATTAATGCAGTTATGCCCAGTCAAGTCCTGGGGGATATCCGGCTTTGCATGGCGGGAAAAGTAATCCGGCGAACCCGCCACCAGCATACGCAGATCCGGGCTGATACTCACGGCAACCATGTCTTTGGCCACCTGCTCGCCCAATCGTACCCCGGCATCAAAACCTTGAGCGGCCAAATCAAGCAGTTGTTGATCCACAGAAACCTCGATTTGTAGCTGTGGATGCTGCGCCAGTAAGCGATTAACCACCGGCAGCAATATCGACTCAGCGGCAAACTTGGTGGCGGTAAGCCGAATGTGGCCACTGATTTCCTGCCTGAAACTGTTGAGTCGCTCCAACTGCTCGGCTATCTGACCAAAGGCAGGCCTTAGGGTCTGCAGCAACTGCTGCCCAGCCTCAGTGGCAGCCACGCTGCGGGTGGTTCGATTCAACAGTTGTACATTGAGGCGCTGCTCCAGGCGCCTTATGTTATGGCTGACAGAGGATTGTGATGTCCCCAACCTGGCCGCGGCGCGAGTAAAGCTGCCCTCTTCAACTACCGCCTGAAACACCTATAAATCCCCCAGCTCTTCCCGTCTCATATATGAATCTCAAATATAAAGCCAATACTGATATATCGTTTAAATTACATAATCTGCGCGGCTAAGATCGAATGCAAGTCCTCATCTACACAGGAACAGATCATGAAAATCATCAAAAATGCCGCCAGCCAATCCCTTCAGGGCCCGGAAGCCACCTTCTCCGGTCGGGTAAGAATCGATAATCACTTTGAACCCGGCAGCCCATCGCGTATCGGTGCCGCACTGGTCACCTTCGAGCCCGGTGCCCGCACCGCCTGGCATGCCCACGGCGCCGGGCAACTCTTGTATGTCACGGAGGGAAGGGGTTGGATCCAAAAAGCCGGTGAGCCGAAACAAATGATTGAAGCCGGTGATACCGTATGGGTTGCAGCCAACGAAAAGCACTGGCACGGGGCCAGCCAAGACAGGGCCATGAGCCATGTGGCCGTAGCCGAAGCATCGGAGACAGCACCGGCTGCCATCTGGATGGAAAAAGTCACTGATGATGAATATCAGGCTTGATGCCGATCAGCCCGGAGCGGTTTTCGACCCGGTTGAAGCGATATCCGGATAATGGCGCTCACCTGAATAATACCCTTCACACGGGTAATAGGCTTGATATAGGGTGCAGCCAAGGCAGGTGCCGGCGCTTCAGTTGAGGCGCTCGGCATTGTCCAGCATTTTCACCGGCAATTGGTTATCCAGCAAAAAATAGTAGAGTTGCAAATCGGCTATCAATGACGGCTCGGATAGCTCAAAGTCCTGATAGGTGTGATCCTTGAAACGAAACCTCAGTTGGTGTTCAAAGCGCTTGCTCTGGCAGTAAAGTACCTGTTCTATCTGGGCTATCTCTATGATGACCCCAAGCAAGACTAACTTGCCTTCAACCAGTTTGACCTCCAACGCGCCTTTGCTTCTGGCTGTTAAATAGTCCATCAGCAGCGACAACAGGACGCACACGGCGATATAGGCCAACTGATGCTCAAAAGGCTCATTGGCGAGATACACCAGATAGTAGGCGAACATAGCGCCCACCAAACTACGAACAACAAAGCTTTGCAACAGCCTGAAGTCCGGCCGCTTGTTTTCCCTGACAAGTTCTTTCATGGATTCCCTTCTAAACGTTTCCAACCAACAGCCGAGCGGCAATGATAGAGATATTTTGTATTAAGAACAAATCATTACCAAAATGCGCAGCACCGCTACCCAAGGGGAGCACAGAAAACTGCAAGGCATAAAACCATGCCAGGCGATGGCTTTATGGCGCAAATTGGAAGAGGCCAATCAGGAGGTTTGCCGGGGAGACTCTCCTTCCCCGGCGCGGGTTTAACGCTAACTGGATTGAATATAGAGCATGTTAATTAGGGCCGCCGCTATGGTGGTAGCCGGATCTTTGCCATCCACAGCCGGTGCCAGGTTAGTCCAAACCACCAGAGTCACCTTGTTAACAGGATCATGCCCCATAAAAGAGTTATAGCCGGGCAGCTCACCTGTATGCCCATAGAGGTTGCCAAACTTGGCGATCCCCAAGCCGTAATAGGCAGTGTTGGGATTCTCGGGATCTATCGGCCTGACACTATCCAGACGCCTTCGCTGCCAATCGGCATTCAGCAGTTCTCCGGCAACCAAAGCCTCTACCCAGGTTGCCAACTCATTGGCAGTGGAGATCCCGGCGCCGGCCGCCCAGCCCCAGGAAGGATTGGCCTCGGTTTGATCTATGGGTGCCAGAATGCCCGCTCGGGCTTCTTGTTGCATCTTTTCCGGCAGCATATAGGGTGGATCCATAGTCAACACATTGGTGCCATACATATAGCCCCGTGCCAAGGGCGTGGGAAGAGTATTCGAATGGATATCGGGAAACAGAGTCCGCTCAAGCCCCAAGGGAGCAAACAACCTCTGCTGCATCACAGCCGCCAGCGGCTTGGCATCGATTTGCTCGGCAATCAGTCCCAGCAAGACGGTATTGGTATTGGAGTATTCAAATGCGCTGCCGGGGGCAAAACCTGGCCTATGGGCAAAACTCATTGCCAGTAGCTCATTCTGAGTCCACACCTTGGTTGGCTGCTCATCAAGCGTCTGATTCAACTCGAGCGTTGTGGTGTAATTGAACAGGCCGCTGCGCATCGTAAGCAAATGCTCTATAGTGATCGACTCACCGTTTGGCACATTGTTGAGAAACATAGAGACAGTGTCATTCAGTTGCAATCGCCCTTGTTGCACCATCTGCAAAATCACGGTACCGACCCATGTCTTGGTATTGGAGCCCACCCTGACATGCTGATCAAAGTCGGTCGCTTCACTGCCGCCATAACGGGTTACCCCATAGGCGGTTTTAAAATCGCCCCTGGGCGTTCGCAGAATGACCACAGCGCCAGGCACCAGCATCTCCTTGGCCAGTTGTTCCACCGTCTGCTGCATCTTGGCCGTGTCGACAGGATTGAGCACCACCTCTTGCGAATCCGAATTGCAGGCGCTAAGCACACTCACAGAGACCAAGATAGATGCGTAGATAGGCAGATAAGCCCAACCCCCCTTGGCACTAACGGCCGCCTTATCGCCAAAGTAACTCGCTCCCAAGCCCACCCTACTCAACACTCGATTGAACATAAACAGCCTCTCCCTATCTGTTACCGCATACCGGCGAGCCAGACTATCCCGCCTTCCATTGCATCACACAAAGCTAGTCAGCTTTGGCATTGGATTCAAGTTGTTGTGAGAGAAATGGCAAATATTTCCAGAAGGAGGCCTAGCTGGCTAAATCCTTGGAATGGGGAAAATAAAGCATAAAAACTTTTGAAAAACAGGCAAATAGAAATACCACATAGGCAACTATCATTTTTATAGCCCTACCCTGCCTGAAATTTTAAATTTTGTATTCATTTATCACCTGAACGAGCCCAAATCGACTTAGATGCCAATGACTCATCATTAAAAGCATCTAGCATTGAGTACCCTGGCAGCTAGAGTCTTGACTCATTCAGTAATGGATGCGTCATTTTATTGTTGGCAGTGACGCCACCTTTAACTCGACGCTATACATAGGCATGTCTATTTATACTGTGCTACCAGTTAAGAGGCGAATAATCCACCGCCTAACTGGTAACCACTTTTTCGCATTAGGATAAAACTGAAATGCACTGCTTCATACTTTAATATAGGCTTGACTCACACCTATTGAGAACAGCTGAAACCGGTCAAAGAGCATCACACAACATTTCCCTAACCCCCTTACCACTCTTGAAGGCACAATCAATGGCTAATTGTCTATCGGCACTGAGGTTACCCATCTCCTGGTCAATTAACTCTGCACCTTGTTCCAGGGTATTGGCGTCCATCACAGTTTGAAAAAGCTGCAAATACCAGTTTTGGTTCGGCCGTAACGCTATTCCTTGTCTTTCAAAGTACTGGCATGTTCGAATGATCACAGAACATTGCATCATCACATAGGTGGATTTCACTTCTGTACGGTGCCATAACCGCTCTACGCTCATTAACGCAAATAAGCCAGACAATGTTTGAGCGAGTAAGTATTGCCCCACCAATTCAGCTGTATCTTGATGCCGATATTTTAAGTGGGAGTCAACAATGAAAAAGGTACTAAAACAACATTCCGCCATCGAAGTAACCAACTGTTTGTTTTCGGGGTATCCCTTGTCCCTCAAGCCGGAAACAACATCATCCAATACCACTTCGTATATGTTGGATAACAAAGTATCCAAAGCAGCAGGTAATTCAAGCTGCTCGTCAGTATCCGATACGGAGTCAGACTTACGCAATGCGACCACTAGCTCTTCGAGCATATTCGTCAATATCAAAACTTCGTTTTCAGAAAACTGATCCAAGTACTGGAAGTCATAATCATTGATAAACAGAGTTTTTTTATCACAGCGAATACTACGAATTTCACTTAAGGAAAAGCTCTCTACTTTTCTTAGCGTACCTTTAGCCCAAATGGCGTGAGGAGTCACAACCAGAAAATCTTTGGTTGTTTGCATAAAGGTGTTATCCACAATCATCAGGATATCGTAAGGTTCGATTTTACCCTCTGATATCTCAATGACTTTTCTGACTTTGTGGACT
Organism: Shewanella sp. MSW; assembly: GCF_007636515.1. Taxonomy (NCBI): domain Bacteria; kingdom Pseudomonadati; phylum Pseudomonadota; class Gammaproteobacteria; order Alteromonadales; family Shewanellaceae; genus Shewanella; species Shewanella sp. MSW. The sequence goes on along the minus strand of NZ_LVDR01000002.1, from coordinate 310,560 downwards.
TTGATAGCCGGCGCGATTTGGATTTGCTGGGATAGACGATGCCTCTTGGCCACAGCGTTAACTATATCCAAGTATTCCCGCTGATAGCTACCTTCAAAAGCAGGCTTGGAACTGGATTCCTGCTGCGGCTTTTCAGGCGTAAGGCTTGCCGGTGCAGCGCTTTCAGCAGTGACGCTCGCCGGCGCTGTATTAGTGATAGAAGCGCCACCATTTGCATCTGCTGCCGGAGTAACACTCTCGGTTGTAACGCCTTCAGGGGGAAGATTTTCAGCAGTAACGCTCGCCGAAGCTGTATTGCAGACAGAAGCTTCACCATTTGCATCTGCTACCGGAGTAACCTTGGCTTGTGCCACATTCGAAACTTCAGCAGTTTCTGTCGTCCCTGTATTGCCTTGTATCTTTTGGGTCAGTCTTTCCAATAGTGTCAATAAAACCGCGGGCTTCATCCCGGAACCCGCCATACCAAAAGCACAGCCTTGCCCCAACAACAGCTCGGAACCATCAACGGCATGCTCTTGACTGGTGTTTATCAACTCTTCCCACGACATTTGGTTTTTTGCAGAAGTTGTAGTCCAGTCATTTTTCCAAAACAATCCTTCAGATGTAAATGCCAGACCATTTTTTGCAGAACCAAAAACCGTAGAATCGACTATGGCATAAATATTGACTGACGCAGGCATGCCATAACATGCACTGGCATTTTTAGCTTTCTTACTGGGTATGTTGGGAGCAACAAAAAGCCCATCAGAGTGGAAGTTCTGCAAAATCTCCAGCACATCTGTTTCCATTTATCTTGTTCCTTGTATAAAACCTTGCTCAATACTTAGCTATGTAAAGCATTGATATCATTTGAGTAAGGTTCAGGATAAATGTTACAAGCAGCCTTCTGCAATGCTTTCTTAGCGGAAATTTGAACTCTAACGACATCATCAATCCTGCCCCTGCGTTCTACAGATTCTACCGGGTGCCTGCAATGACAAGCGCGGCCATATTGAACTGCTTAAACACTCCATCAATGGCGAGCTTAACCAAGGGCCTTAGTCGGTTGTTCAAAGGGTCGGATGGTACGCTGGGAGCGGTTATGGAGAAAACGAGAGTTTCCGTAAAAATCATCTATTTCAATGGACAAGAAGCAGCCCAAGCTTTTAAAGCAATGTGATAGGGATAGCTGGCTCTTATGAGCAATAAAAGCCAGCCTAAATAAAAAATCAGATTTAACATTCATTAACTGGAACTCTAAATACGTATTTTAGAGCACCTACCTGATAGAAATAAACCGTACAAGTTTGGTACCCGCCGTCACTAGATTCGCCGGTATTTTCACCAACATTGCTGAAGTTGGAGGGACCACCTGATGAGTTTTTAAAATCACCGCTTTCACCTAGTGTTTTTAACTTGCTAAGAATGCAGGGTTCAGTAAAAACGAGAGGGCCATTTTTCCCCTTCAACTGTGCTAAAGTATAACCTCCAGCGACGACTGAAAGATCATTCAATGTTAAATCAATTATTGGTGTAGCTGCGATGTTGTCATTTTTAATAACACTTAAGTCAAATAGAAGATAATCTGTCATAAACCCACCGCCCTCAGACTGCCTAAAACCGAACTGAAGTGATAAGGATGGATCTTTATTTGTATAGTTAAGACCTACTGTTCCCAGCCGATTACTTAGAGTTACTTGTACATCATTTATATCGATTGACGAACCATTCTTACTCAATACAGCATGAATATCCTCCAAAAGACGAGTACCGCTAACTATATCTGACTTCAATTTATTTTCTATATCTGTTAATTTATTTGGGTCAACTATAACAGTGAGTGCTGTGTCTATGGAGCACTCGCTTGAAACACCAGAACTGCTACCCTGCTTACTATCATATAATCCAACTTGATTAATTCCAGCTGAGATAATACCAATCTCGTCTCGACGGATTTTATTTTGTTCTAAAACTGATTTTTTTAAGGCTCCATAGGCTAGCCCGGCATCTGACAAAAGAGCCTTTTGTTCTGATGTTATAGAAAAAGACCAAGTCGTCGCTTTATAAGCTGTCCCATCAGAGCCGTGCCCTACACTGAAACTATAAACAACACCGGAATTGGGGTTGACCAGGGCTATGTTATTTCTCGTTGAGCCACAAATCATATTATCTGGTGTCATGGGTTGAGTTCTGTCTTCCGGGTAACAATTTAGACGTGGCGTAAAATTTTTAACAGCAAACTGTCGTGCACTAGCATCATTTGTACAACTTGAGCACAAATAGTTCTGAGTAGCCATTGATGAAAATGGTAGAATCCCCACCAGTAAGAGAAATATTTTTTTCACTTTACACCTCCTTGTTAGCACCACCATTACCAGCTCATAACCCACCAGTCAACCACCACAACAATTGTTCTTCAATCACCTTTTTAATGCTGGGTAATGTAACCTATTAGCCTGCATGGTTTATGTTGACCTGAACCCTATTCGCGCTGGAATAACCAAAATCCTGGAGGACTCAGACTATAGCAGTATTCAACGGCAGATACGGGCAGGGATACTGGATAAAAACACCTGAACTATTACCCTTTGGCGACAATGAACGGCATAACACGCCACAAGGATTGCACTTTGAAGCCAAGGATTATTTAATGACAGGTTGATGATACCGGATACATTATCCGCCACAACAACAGCAGCCATATTGAACCGCTTAAACATCCCATCAATGACGACATCATCAATCTGACCTTTCCCCTGTGTTCTACAGGTTCTACCGGGTGTCGTCTTTTTACAGCTCTAATGAAGCTGCCGGCTTTAATGACTCTGTCACCTTTGTTTTACAAAACAAAACCAGCCATGTTGTGACAACTCTTTTCGGCTTCTTCAAAAACTAGTTTTCCTATTAAATACAGCTTGTTACAGTTAGCACTCCAAAGTATCTCAATTGACTATTATTGCGTTATAATGCCCATAATTTTGTTCTTCGCTCAAACCAAGATTCTGAGCGAGCCGTGAACGTTTAAGAGATTCTTATGACAACCAATACCGCCGTAGAAAAAATCAGCCTTGAAGAGCTAAAAACATGGCTTTGGGGCAGCGCAAACATCATGCGTGGCACAGTAGATAGCTCAGACTTCAAAAACTATATCTTTGGCCTCCTGTTTTTAAAACGTCTTTCAGACGTATTTGACGAGCGTGTAGAAGCCGTGATGGAAGAGGAAGGTTGCAACGCTGAAGAAGCAATGGCACTCATTCAGGAAGATAACCCAGAGCAATTCGTTCCTGTGTATGCACGTTGGAACAAGCTGATCGAAAGAACGGAAAATATTGGTGAGTACATCGATGAAGCCTTTGCTGAAATCGAACACCAAAACCCATCACTAGAAAAAGTGCTTACCGCCATTCAGTTCGGTGATAAAGAGAAGCTCAGCAATGAGTTACTTACTCGCCTGCTCCGCCACTTTAACCAACACAAGCTGGGCAATAAAAACCTCTACAAAGCCGACCTACTTGGTGATGCATACGAGTATTTGATTGGTAAATTTGCTGATGATGCTGGCAAGAAAGGTGGCGAGTTCTACACCCCCCACGAAGTGGTAGAACTTATTGTTAAGCTGATTGACCCACAACCAGGTCATGAAATTTACGATTTGACCTGTGGATGTGGCGGCATGTTGGTTGAGTCCGCTCGTCACATCAAAGAGAACTACGAGAATGGCACCATCATGGGTAAACCTAACTGTAAACTTTACGGTCAGGAGAAGAACCTAGGAACATGGGCAATTGCCAAACTCAACATGTTCCTGCACAACCTAGATGGTGACATTAAGCGCGGCGATACTCTCGTAAACCCATTACATAAAGATGGCGAAGGCCTTCAAACGTTCGACCGTGTGATTGCCAACCCTCCATTTTCAATCAAAAACTGGTGGGAACCGTTGGAATTGAATGGCGGCAAGATAGTTGGCGATAACGGCAAAGAAAGAAATGTTAAATACAGCACTGACCTTAAAGATCCTTATGGTCGATTTGGCCTTGGCGTTGCACCGAGGACTAAAGCAGATCTAGCCTTTGTTCAGCACATGGTTGCCTCAACGAAAGATGACGGTCGCATCGGCGTTGTCGTTCCTCACGGCGTACTGTTCCGTGAAGGTGATGAGGGTAAAATTCGTAAAGGTATGCTTATCGGCAACGATGAATTTAAAGGCGACTTGATCGAAGGTGTAGTTGGTTTGCCGCCAGCACTTTTCTTCAACACTGGCATCGCGGCTGCGGTTTTAATCATTAATAAAAACAAACCTGCTGCACTGAAGAACAAGGTTATTTTCGTTGATGCATCCGCCGAGTTTGGTGAAGGTAAGGCGATGAACTTCCTTCGTGAAAGCGATATCAAGCGCATCACAACAGAGTACAACAAAGCGAAACAAACTTTGGTTGATGCTGGAGAGCAAACGGAAGATAAACTTTCTAAGTTGCTGGACTCTGTCTCGGTTGATAAATATCTACGCGTTGTCGATATTGCAGAAATAAAACAGAATGACTTTAATCTCAACATCAGTCGATATGTAGATACTTCAGAACCCGAAGAAATTGTAGATATACAAGATGTACTGAACAATCTTACAAATATTGATTCGAAACTAGCTGAGGTTGATCAATCTTTATCTAAACAATTGTCATCCATCATTAAACAGGGTTAATTATGCTTGGTAATAAGATTAATAACATTCCTGATGGATGGAAAGTTGAGCACATCGAAGACTTTGCATCGATAAAAACAGGCACTGGAGATACTCAAGACCGAGAAGATGGTGGTAAATACCCCTTTTTTGTACGCTCAAACACTATTGAAAGAGTAAACAAATATACGTTTGATGGAGAGGGAGTTTTGACATCAGGTGATGGTGTAGGAGTTGGTAAGATTTATCACTATGTGAATGGGAAATTTCACTACCATCAACGTGTCTATAACATCCATAACTTTAAACCTCACGTTTTAGGAAGGTATTTCTACCAGTTTTTTCGCTATCGCTTTTTTCAGCGTGTATCACGAATGAGTGCAAAAGGTTCTGTAGATTCGGTGCGAATGGAAATGATTGCGAAGATGAGTATTCTTATCCCTACAATCGAAGAACAACAGAAAATTGCAGATATCCTTTCGACAGTTGATAAAAAAATCGACCTTATCGAACAAAAGATAGCAGAAACCGAAAAGCTAAAAACAAGCTTAATGCAAAAGTTGTTTTCAGAAGGTGTCGGTGTTCAGGACGAGAATGGAAACTGGCAACCGCATACTGAGTTTCAAGATTCCATATATGGCAATATCCCGAAAACATGGAAACTGTCTAAGTTAAACCAAGTTACTGATTATGTTGATTATCGAGGAAAGACTCCGCCTAAAGTCGAAAGCGGTACATTTTTAGTAACTGCTAAAAATATAAAAAATGGCTTTATAGATTATGAATGTTCGAAAGAGTATATCCCATTAGAGCTATATGATGACGTTATGAGTCGTGGGAAACCTAAGCTGGGTGACGTTGTATTCACAACAGAAGCTCCGTTAGGTAATGTTGCCTTAATAGATCGCTCCGATGTAGCCATTGCTCAACGAGTTATAAAGTTTCGCCCCAAAGACGACATTTGTCTAGATAGCGGGTACCTGAAACACTTTATGCTATCTACCTATTTTCAAAAAGAGCTACTCCAAAATGCTACTGGCAGTACAGTGTTAGGAGTTAAGGGAAAGCGACTTCACGTTATGCTTGTATGCTTGCCAAGTATCAATGAACAAAAAATGATAGTAGATATTCTGAATGAAGTAGATAGAAAAAAGCATTTTCTCGAACTACAAAAAGCCGAAACCCAACAACTTAAAAAAGGCTTGATGCAGAAGCTACTTACGGGCGAATGGCGAGTTCCTGTTGAGGAAACTGAAGCAGCTTAGCGATTGCTTCATGATGCCTTCAAGCGAAGGCATCTAAAAAGCAAAAAACGTAATTTAAATGAACAATAAAAAATGAATAACAATAAATAAAGGGATAAGGTATGTCAGGTCAGGCAGAATCATCGAATCCAGAGCTAGTTGGGGTAGAACGCCCAGCGATTGAATGGTTAAAAACTCTTGGTTATCAGCACATTAAAGGTCGATATGTAGAGCAAGCTCACAAGACCGAGCCTGTTATTCTAGAGTCGGTGTTAACTGACAGACTACACACCCTTAACCCTTGGCTAGCCGAGGTTCCAAGCGGTGCAAGCAAAGCGATCAAACAGCTCAAAGACATATGGTTTGAGCATAACAGCGACTTAATGCTTGCCAACCATGCGTTCTGGAAGCATGTTCTGTTTCAATCGAACCTGCAACAAAAAGACAAAAATGGTCAACCTCGTAGCATCCGTTTTATCAACCAAATGGGTGCCGAGGGTAACTTATTCCATGTGGTGGATCAGTACGTTGGCAAAAATGCCAACGATGAGCTTTTTAAGCCAGATTTATTGTTATTCATTAATGGCTTACCGCTTGGCTTGATTGAGTGTAAAAACAGCTCAATTAAGCTAAGCAAAGGCATTGCACAAATTGATGGCTACCAAGGCACTTTTACGCAACACTTTGCCTTTAATATGGTCTGTGCTGCCATTAACCGCAGCCAAGCCAAGTATGGCGCGATCTATGCGCCAGAACAGTTCTATCTGACTTACAAATTTGATCCGAAAAAGCCTGACGAGAACATTGTTCTTACCGAATTAGAGAAACAATTAGGAAAGCCCCCTACAGAGCAAGACAAACTACTGTGGGCATTATTCGAGCCTTCCCGCTTCGTGCGTTTAGTCTGTTTCTACCCTATGTATGAAATTGAAAAAGGCGTCATGCTCAAGAAGCTGCCACGTTACCAACAGTGGCGTGCCGTAGAGAAGACGCTACTTCGTCTACAGGGTAAAGACCCACAGCTATTAGGCCAAGAACTTGGCGGCGTGGTTTGGCATACGCAAGGGAGTGGTAAATCACTGACGATGGCACTACTTGCCCGTTTAATGCGAGCCGAAATTTCTGGTTTCAATAACCCAAGTATTTTGATTCTTACCGACCGCACTGACCTTGACCGTCAGATCCATAATACCTTTACTAATGTCGGGCTTGAATCGATTAAAGCAGATTCCGTCGCTGGGCTAGAAGCCATGCTCAGCAATGACTACGGCACCATTTTCACTTCGACCGTTCAAAAGTTTCAAGAGAGCGATGGTAAGCAGATACAGGCAGCAAAAGAGTCTGAAGATGAGGATTCCATTGCAGGCTCTAAAAGTCGTGTCAGACGCGTTTTGAGAAAGGATGATTCGGAGCAAGAACAGTGCTGGATTTTAAAGGAGAACAATGTTCTTCACGGCCAAACTGATGCTAATGGCACCCCTAAAAAAGCCAAATGGGAACTCGTGAGTGAAGAGAAAGTTGATTTTCGAGTTCTGAGTACCAAGCCAAACTTCTTCGTGATGGTTGATGAAGCTCACCGAAGTCAGTATGGATTCCTTGCTGCATTTATGCGTGCTTCTTTACCTAATGCGAAGTTCATAGCTTTTACTGGCACCCCGCTTTTTAAAGACGATAAAGAAACCCTGGGTACATTCGGCGGTAAAGAATACATCGATACCTACCGCCTCGACGAGGCGGTTGCAGATGGCGCGACACTGCCTATTAAATATCTTGAAGGTATGGCGCAATGGGGAAGCGACGGAAAGCTAAAACAAGCTTTTGAGGATGAATTTGGTAATGAGCCTTTAGCCCGTAAGAAAAAGCTAAAGCAAGAGTTACTCAAAAAACGTCGTGGTGCTATCGGGCGTATTGAGGAAAATGCTCGCCATCTCGTCGAACATTTTCTATCAAGCGTGAAGCCTCGCGGCTTTAAAGCCATGCTGGTATGTGACGGGCGTGATATGGCCGTTCGCTATAAAGACGTACTGAACCAAATCATGCAGGAGCGTCAAAACAAAGGTCTGCCGACCTTTGAAAGCCGAGTGGTTATCTCTCTAGGTGGTATGACAGATAAGCGCACAGGTATTAGTGAACAAAAAGCTCATTATGCATCAGGCTCAACCTCAAAACTTGAAACCATCGAAGAGCGTATCAAGCGGGAACTCAAACAAGGCCAAACACCGATAGCCGTACCGTCTGAAAAGATCCCAAGCTTGGTGAATGATGAATTTAAGCTGCCTTATGGTGATGAATCCGCTAATACCAAAGAAGAAACCAAGTTTAACAACATTGGGTTAATCATCGTTTCTGACATGCTGTTAACTGGTTGGGATGCGCCTATTGTCAGCACTTTATATTTGGATAAACCGCTAAAAGAACATACTTTGCTTCAGGCTATCGCTCGTGTAAACCGAACTCGAAAAGGCAAGAAGGCAGGCTACATTGTCGATTATTTCGGTGTGGTTGAGTACCTAGATGAAGCACTGAAAGTTTATGGGGGTGACGTACACCCCGATCAAGTATGGACGGACATCGAAGCCGAGCTACCGCGCCTTCAATCTGCTTTGACAAAAGTGTTGGATATTCTTCCGAAAAAGCACAACCCAGTGAAACAACCTGAACCTTACAAAGAGGATGCCGATCTCTACCTAGACCCAGATACTCGCCTAGATATTGTTGAAGACTTCCTGGTTGCTCTCGCTGGATTCAATAGCCGCTTAGATATTGTGTTACCAGACGAACGCGCATCTAAATATCAGCCTTACTTCAAAGTACTGAATGAGATAAAACTCCAACTGCGCAACAAAATGCCTGAGAGTGCTGATACGGTTCGCATCACCGCATCTGAATCTGAGCTGCTTAAAAATATGCTCGACGAGCATATAGAAGCAAGTGAAGTTAAGAGCTTGCTAGACCGTGAAGTTTCAATTCTGGATGCTGCGGATATGGATCTACTCCGCAAACAAAAAAGTGCAGGGAGTGCAGCGTTGGTCATGAAGAACAAACTCAAGCACACCATTAAGACAGGTAAAGGCAAAGATCCTGCCTTCTTTGGCGACTTGGAAGAAGAGCTAGAGAAACTTATTCAAGATGAACGTGAAGGACGTATTGAACAAGCGCTATTCCTGGAACAACTAGAGCTTTTTGCTCAGCGTGTACGTGACAAGGATACAAAGCCATCTGAAATGGGTTTGGGAACAGCAACAGAGCGAGCCGTGTTCAACTACTTGGAAAAGCAGGTAGAGGAAGCAGAAGCTTTGGCATGGACTAAAGGCATCTTTAGCCACCCTGATATCGCTGAAGTCATGTTGTCACCGATATGGAAAAAGCAGACTGATATTCATAATGAGATCAAAAAAACAATCAGAACGATTTTACGTGGTCTTGGCGGCTGGGATATGACGGTAGCACGTCAGCACTCTGCTGAAATTTTCAGTATTATGCTGAACAACTGATCCTTTGCTTCATTAATGACGAAAGAAACAGATGCCAATTTTTCAATACGGTACAACTGAAATAGAGTGGGAGTTTAAGCTCGATTCAAAACTCAGTCACCACTACGTTACTGTAGAGCGAGGCAAGACTGTTCTTCTTAAAGGTCCAAGTGCCTCTGAGGATGAGCAACGTGAGCTGATTCGTTATAGAGCAAGGTGGATTAAAAAGCGCTTAGCGGAAGTAAATCAGCCTTTAAAAGAAGAAATAGTCACGGGTAGCCGAGCGCCCTACCGTGGTCGCTCTTTCTATTGTGAAGTGATCCCTGCGCCAGAGTTATCGACGGTAGAAGTGAAGTTTAACCAAAGCCGTTTTAAAATTCTTTCTCCCGAAGGCCACTTCGTCAGCCGTGAGCGATTCAAACCAGCGTTGGAGCTTTTCTACAAACAAAAAGCCTTAGAGAAAGTTGCTTCTCGCTTACGCTATTGGCAACAGGAAACGGGCATGCAAGCCACAACTTTCCACATAAAAAAGTTTGATGCACGTTGGGCTAACTGTACCGAGAACAATGTTCTGGAGTTCCACCCTCGTTGCATGGAGTTTTCCAATAAGGTGATGGATTACATAATCCTTCATGAGCTATGCCATACCGTAGAAAAAAACCATAGCAACAATTTTTGGAAACTAGTCGCCAAGTATTGTCCTGACTGGAAAGAGTTGCATGGAGAGGTAGAGCGTTCTGGGATGGGTATATAGAATAAGATTTCTGGTATTTTTGCACACAAAAGGTACTTGAGAAAAGTTGCATCAATACCGATAAACACAATCTTGGAAGAGCCTTAAACTTGACTTGTGAAGATGACGGCAGAATCGGTCAACGTTCCAGCATTTTATGCTGCCCACATACAATATATTAAAAAAGCGAACCCAGAGATTCGCCTATTATCTTAGCCTCAAGCAGCAATAATGGCGTCACTGCCGAAGAGAAGACAATGAAGCCGATCATCTTCGCCGCGCAGTTTACTTGAGTAAATGAGCAGCGAAAATGATTGGATGAAGCCCTAACTAACTGTGCTCCACTAAACCATAATTGCGTTGCTGACGAAGCACTCTTTGTGTAAGCCCAAGCCGGAGGCAAATCGATGGCGCCAGCGCGCAGTTGACTGATGTCAATGAGCACTGGCGCCAAGATTTAACGCCGCAGTAGCGAGTCCAAGCAGCAACCATGGCGTCACTGCCGAAGAGAAGACAATGAAGCCGATCATTTTCGCCGCGCAGTTTACTTGAGTAAATGAGCAGCGAAAATGATTGGATGAAGCCGTATTATCGAGGCCAAGTAGCCATGTTACTCGTAATCAGACATGGGCACACAGGCACAAAACAAATTCCTATCCCCATACACATCATCAATACGATTCACGGTCGGCCAGAACTTGTTGGCCTTAACTGTGGCATTCGGGAATACCGCCAGTTCGCGATCGTATGGACGGCTGTCGAAGGTGGGATCCATGATGTCGGCTAGCGTGTGTGGCGCATTGTGCAGCGGGTTATTGTCCGCAGGCCATTCACCGGCTTCGACCCGGGCGATTTCACCGCGGATGGCCACCATGGCTTCGATAAATCTGTCCAGCTCGGCCTTGGACTCAGACTCGGTCGGCTCGATCATCAAGGTTCCGGCAACCGGGAAGCTCATGGTCGGAGCGTGGAAGCCGTAGTCGTTGAGACGCTTGGCCACATCCATTTCGGTGACGCCGGAGGCTTCCTTCAGCGGGCGCAGATCGATAATGCACTCGTGAGCTACACGGTCATTACGGCCGCGGTACAGCACTGGATAGTGCTCTGACAGCTTCTTCATCACATAGTTGGCGTTGAGCATGGCGTTCTGGGTTGATTCACGCAGACCCTTGGCGCCCAGCAGCTTGATGTACATCCAGCTGATTGGCAGTATGCTGGCGCTGCCGTAAGGCGCGGCAGAAACGGCGCCGTTGTTGTCGCTTTCGCGGCCCGGCTTAACCAGAGTATGACCGGCAACGAAAGGAGCCAAATGCGCTTTTACGCCGATAGGGCCCATGCCTGGACCACCGCCGCCATGAGGGATGGCGAAGGTCTTGTGCAGGTTGAGGTGGGAAACGTCCGCGCCGATAAAGCCGGGAGTGGTCACACCCACCTGGGCATTCATGTTGGCACCGTCCAGATACACCTGGCCGCCGTGTTGATGGATCACCTCACAGATCTCCGAGACGGTTTCTTCATACACGCCGTGGGTGGAAGGATAAGTGATCATGATGCAGGACAGGTTGCCCGCCACTTCGGCCGCCTTGGCGCGCAGATCTTCCATATCCACGTTACCGCGCTTGTCACAGGCCACAACCACTATCTTCATACCGGCCATCTGCGCCGAAGCCGGGTTGGTACCGTGAGCCGACTGAGGGATCAGACAGACATTGCGGTGCCCCTCGCCGCGGGATTCATGGTACTTCTTGATAGCCAATAGACCGGCGTATTCGCCGGATGCACCCGAGTTGGGCTGCAGGCACATGGCGTCATAGCCGGTGATTTCCACCAGATAGTCAGACAGCTCATTGAGCAGCTTTTCATAGCCCTTGGCTTGATCCAGCGGGCAGAAAGGATGCAGGTTGGCAAATTCCGGCCAGCTGATTGGCAGCATCTCGGCGGTAGCGTTCAGCTTCATGGTGCATGAACCCAGAGAGATCATCGAGTGGTTCAGCGCCAGGTCTTTGTTTTCAAGACGCTTGATGTAGCGCAGCATCTCGGTTTCGCTGTGGAAGCTGTTGAAGGTTGGATGCGTCAGGATAGCCTCATCACGCAGCAGCGCCGCAGGGATGGACTCACTGCCCTTGGCAAGGATTTCAGCGTCCAGTGCCGCCACATCCAGGCCATGACCGGCGCCAAGAATGATATCGAACAGGGCAGCCAGATCGTCAGCAGTCGTGGTTTCATCCAGACTGACACCCAGAGTGCCTTCGGCATCAATACGCAGGTTGCTCTCGGCGGCAATGGCGCGGGCCAGCACTGCGTCTTTGTCGGCCACTTTGAAGGTCAGAGTGTCGAACCAGCTAGCGTTGACCAGCTCAACGCCCTTGGCCTTGAGGCCGGCGGCGAGAATGTCGGTCAGACGGTGAATACGCTCGGCTATGGTCTTCAGCCCTTGTGGGCCATGGTATACGGCGTAGAAAGAGGCCATGTTGGCCAGCAGGATCTGCGCGGTACAGATATTGGAGTTGGCCTTTTCGCGGCGGATATGCTGCTCACGGGTTTGCATCGCCATCCGCAGCGCTGTGTTGCCGCGGCTGTCTTTGGAAACGCCTATGATACGGCCAGGCATGGAACGCTTGTGCTCATCTCGGGTCACGAAGAAGGCGGCGTGCGGGCCACCATATCCCATAGGCACGCCGAAGCGCTGCGCGCTGCCAAAGACCACATCGGCGCCCAGACTACCGGGAGACTTGAGCAATACCAGCGACATGATATCGGCGGCAACAGCCACAACCGCTTTCTGCTCGCGCAGCTTGGCGAAGAGTTCACGCTGATCGTTCAGCTCGCCTGTCTTGCCGCTGTACTGAAACAGGGCACCAAAGAGTTCATGATTGAGCGCTTCCTCGGCGGGGCCTACGACGACTTCAAAACCAAAGCATTCGGCGCGGGTCTTGACCACATCCAGCGTCTGCGGGAATACGTCATCGGCAACGAAGAAGATATTGGCTTTCTTGGCCTTGGACACCCGCTTGGCCAGCGCCATGGCTTCGGCGGCGGCAGTGGCTTCGTCCAGCAGAGAAGCGGAGGCCAGATCCAGGCCGGAGAGGTCCATAGACATCTGCTGGAAATTCAGTACCGCTTCCAGACGGCCCTGGGCAATTTCCGGCTGGTATGGGGTATAAGCCGTGTACCAACCCGGGTTTTCCAGCACATTGCGCAAAATGACGTTAGGCACTTCAGTGCCGTAGTAGCCCATGCCTATGTAGCTCTTGAATACCTTGTTCTGCTTGGCCAGGCCCTTGATATAGGCCAGACCTTCAGCTTCGCCACAGGCTTCGCCCACGGCCAGATCCCGGTTCAGACGAATCGACTCCGGTACTATCTGCGCCGTCAGATCTTCCAGTGACTCGGCGCCAACATAATTCAGCATCTCTTGCTGCTGCAGGGCGTCGGAGCCGATATGACGACGGATAAAGAGTTCGTGCTGCTCTAACTGAGTGAGGGTTTGCTTGGTCATGATTAACCTTGTTCCATGTTCGCCGGTATCCTGCCGTAGGGAGGCGGTGTACCAGTCTCTTTATTTAGTGGTAAAACAAACGAAGCCCCGGAGGGCTTCGTTTTTCAGCGACGCTTATTCTTCGTCGATGACAGCCTGATATCCTTCGGCATCCAGCAGGTTGTCCAGCTCAGACAGGTCAGAAGGCATGATACGGAAGAACCAGCCGTCACCGAATGCATCACTGTTGACCAGCTCAGGGCTGTCTTCCAGCGCTTCGTTGATGGCAATCACTTCACCGGACAGAGGGGCATAGATATCTGAAGCGGCCTTAACAGACTCGGCCACAGCGCAATCCTCTGAGGCGCTGACAGTGTCGCCTACTTCCGGCAATTCAACGAAAACCATATCACCCAGCAGCTCCTGTGCATGTTCAGTGATACCGACTGTGTAGCTACCGTCTTCTTCCTTACGGATCCATTCGTGAGAAGAAGCGTACTTCAGTTCGCTTGGAATATTGCTCATTATTCTTGTTCCTTTCCCGTGTTTTAGAATGCTTGTTTACCGTTACGCACAAAGCCTGGCGCCACTACTTTAACAGCGACGCGCTTCTTGCGCATTTCGACTTCGGCCGTATCCCCTATGGAGTTCGGTACCCGGGCCATCGCAATAGAATAGCCCAATGTCGGTGAGAATGTACCACTGGTGATCACGCCTTCCTGCTCTTGGCCGTTGGCGTCAGTGAAGAATACCGGCATGCCGTGGCGCAGCACGCCTTTTTGCTCCATCACCAAACCGATAAACTTGTCGGCTCCGGCCGCTTTGATGGCGGTCAGGGCTTCACGACCGATAAAATCACGGTCGCTCGGTTCCCAGGCTATGGTCCAGCCCATGTTGGCAGCCAATGGGTTAACGGTTTCGTCCATGTCCTGACCATAGAGGTTCATCCCGGCTTCCAGGCGCAGCGTATCGCGTGCGCCCAGGCCACATGGCTTAACACCGGCCTCAAGCAGCGCTTGCCACAAGGCTTCGGCTTCTTCTGCCGGCACGGTAATTTCGTAACCTTCTTCACCTGTATAGCCTGTGGTGGCCACAAACAGGTTGCCCGCCTGCACACCGAAGAAAGGCTTCATACCTTCAACGGCCGCGTTTTGCTCGGCAGTGAACACAGTAGCGGTTTTGGCCTTGGCGTTAGGGCCCTGCACGGCAATCATCGCCAGCTCAGGACGCTCGGTCACTGTGACATCATAGGGCTTGGACTGCTCGGCAATCCAGGCGAGATCTTTGTCGCGGGTGGCTGAGTTGACAACAACCCGGTAATGGGTGTCATCGAGATAATAAGTGATCAGATCGTCAATCACCCCGGCTTCATGGTTCAGCATGCCGCTGTACAGCGCCTTGCCGGAGACCTTGAGTTTGGCGATATCGTTGGCCAGCAGTTTACGCAGGAAGGCTTTGGCGTCGCTGCCGCTAACATCAACAACCGTCATATGGGAAACGTCGAACATACCGGCGTCCTGACGCACTGCGTGATGTTCTTCTATCTGCGAACCATAGTTGAGTGGCATCTCCCAACCATGAAAATCAACCATCTTGGCATTGGCTTCCAAGTGCTTGTTAAAGAGTACAGTTTTATTAGCCATTGTTATCCCTTCTAGTCGGGGCTTTACAGTGTCACCCAGGGGCAACACTGAGTTAAAATGCAGCGAAATTATACCCTGCGTCACAAATTTGTATATAAGTGATTTTTCTAATCCGAACTACAATAGATTAATTTTTCTCATGGTTTGCCTGTAATTTTTTTACAGCAAATCACAGCTTGAGTATAAAAAACGCCCAAAAGCGACTGTTTTTGGGCGTTTCCCTTCACATACGGCTAACCGAGGATGAAGATTATTCAGGACGGCACAGACGCGGCAGCTTGAATTTGTGTCCCATGGCCTGTTGCATGAACACAGTTTTCAGCCCAGCGACATTGTCCACCAAGTTGAGACCGAGATCGCGAATCGCCTTCTTCAGAGGATTACTGCCGGCAAACAGCCGCTTGAACCCCTCCATAGCGGCTATCATCTCCATCGCCTCTGCCTTGCGCCAGCGCTCAAGGGCGCGCAGCTCGCCATAGGCGCCGATATCCTTGCCTTCACCGTGCAATGCCGCCACGGTTTCCACTATGGCGCCGGCATCGAGGAAACCCAGGTTAACCCCCTGCCCCGCTAACGGATGTATGGTGTGCGCCGCATCGCCGGCCAGCAGCAAACGATGGCGGGCGAAATGGCGCGCGTAACGCATCCGCAGCGGAACACTCCGGCGTTCACTCTCCAGCTGACACAGGCCCAGGCGGCCATCGAAGGCGGCGGTCAGCGCCCGGGAGAAGGCCTCATCATCCAAAGCCAGTAAGGCTTCGGCCTTTTGCGGCGGCACCGACCAGACGATGGAACAGAGGTCGCTCTCATAAAGCGGCAGAAACGCCAGCGGGCCATCGGCACTGAACACCTGACGGGCACAGTCACCATGGGGCAATTGAGTGCGAATACTGGCGACTATGGCGTGATGGCCGTAATCCCAAAAAGTCAGTGGGATCTGGCACTGTTGACGAACCCAGGAGTTGGCGCCATCGGCAGCCACCACCAGGGCGGCACTGAGGTTATCGCCGTTATCCAGCGTCAGCCAGGCTTCACGCTCACCAAAGGCGATACGCTCAAGCCGGGTATGTTCCAGCAGCGTCAGCTGTTCCAGCTCTGCGGCCCGCTGGGCCAGGGCGTAGTGAATGGCATCGTTTTCGATTATGGTGCCAAGGGAAGTCTCACACTGGCTCTGAGCATCAAACTGAATGCGCCCCATGCCGTCTTTTTCCCAGACATCCATCTTACTGTATGGCCCGAGGCGGGACTTATCCAGATAGGCCCAGGCCCCCAAGTGTTCGAGCAGCGCCTGGCTGGCCTTATTGATGGCACTGACCCTCAGGCGCGGCGCGCCCTCGACCGGCGCAGCACCGGCGGCATCTATCACCACCACCTTGAGCCCGGCCTGTTCCAGACCGCAGGCCGTTGCCAGTCCCACCATACCGCCGCCAACCACGGCCACATCATAGCTTTGGAAATTCATCGTCACTGACTCCTGGAAAACAAACAAGCAGCCGATTGCCTGTGCCACCCCATGGCTCTGTGGGCCACCGGGGTCTTGAGAGGTGGACACCAGGAGAGGATCCTGAGTCCCAAATTACGTCCGGCCACCAGCGGCCAGTAGTTGTTGGAAAAACCGCGCACCAGAAACTCGATATTGTTGATGGTCTGGCGTCTGTCCTGCTCACGGGCAGCATGATAGGCATGCAGCACCAGGGCTGCGCCTGGGTCAGCGCCTTCGGCCAATACCGGCTCCAGCGTTTCCAGCACAGTGACCAGATCCCTGAGCCCCAGATTAAAGCCCTGCCCGGCTATCGGGTGCAGAGTCTGGGCGGCATTGCCCAAATAAAGCGTGCGGTGATAGATGGGCCTTGGCATGTAAGAGAGGCTCAGTGGGTAACGGTGACGCTCACCCACGGCCACAAAACGCCCGGCTCGATAGCCGAAGGCCTGTTGCAGCTGCTGCAAAAACTCGGCCTGCGGCAAAGCCTGCACCCGCTCGGCCTCTTCATGGGGCAAGGCCCACACCAGGGAGAGCCGGGCCTGGCCGTCGCTGTCACCCATAGGCAGCAGTGCCAGCGGGCCGTGCTCGGTGAAGCGTTCCCAGGCCATGCCATTATGAGGCTTGTCGGTAGCAATATTGGCGATAACCGCGCTCTGGCCAAACTCAAACTGCTGCAACGCCTGTTGCTGCTGGGCACGCACCGAGGAGTTAACCCCATCTGCCGCCAACAATAAACGGCAGGAAAGCCGCTGACCGTTACTGAGGGTCAAACTATGGCCCGCAGCCGAAGTTTGCAGCTTCTCGAGACGCGCCGGGCAATAAAGCTGGATATCACTGTTGCCGATGGCGCTAAACAGCCTCTGGCCGACCCGCTCGAGTTCCACCACCTGGCCGAGGGAGTCCAGCGCAAACTGCTCGGCATTGAGCTCTGTCATGCCGAAATGGCCGCGATCCGAGACATGAATATCGGTTATCGCCGTGCCTAGGTCTGCCAGCAAAGGCCAGATGCCGAGGCGCTTGAGTTCAAACACTGAGCCATTGGCTATGGCGATGGAGCGGGCATCGAAACCAGGATGTTGCTTGGCGGGATCGAAGGCCTCGATAACGGCAATTTTCAGCGGACGGGAGAGTTTCCTGGCCAGGGAGGCCAGCCCCAATGCCAGGGTGGCACCGGCCATGGCACCACCGACAATGGCGATATCCAGCTCAGTGCACTCCTGACTCACAGCTTGGGCGTCAACTTGCGGGTTCATCTTTCCTCTACTCAGGCACGCTCAATGGGTGCCGTCACAGAAAATGACAGGGCGAACGGGCGCCCTGTCAATGCAGCGTATTATTGTCTGGTGTTTCGGCGTCGAGATCAGGCAACTCGGGGCCGAACTCTGAATAGCAGAGAATGGCGGCCATCCGAACAAACTCCAGCAGCTCGAGATATGCACTTTCAGATTCGTCATCGTCGGCAACATCGAACTCTACCTGGGCAATTTCTGCCAGATCTTTGATCACTTCACGGACATCTTCCGACGCCTGATTCAAACCCGGTTGAATAATGGCGATACCGGTGAGGAAGCTCTGGGTCCAGAGCGAGAGCGCCTCTACCCGCACAGTCAGAGGTTCTTCCTCTTCCGGCAGCAGCAGGGTGAAGCCAAAGTCGGGATCCTGCAGTCGATTGACTGTGTCACCAAAAAGTTCGGTTATCAGTTGTGTCAGTTCGTCGGGCAGTCGCTGGCCGTCGTTCATCAGCTCGAGCAAGGGCTGATACCAGGCCTGCTCCTGCTGTGACACGCCGCCACAAATCAGGCCCACCAAGGCGCCATGCACTTCAACCGGATGCTGACCTATGTCGGCGTTGTCGAGCGCACTGCGCAGGCTTTCGATACGTAATGAGGGTGGGGTTGCCATAAAGCTGTCCAAGTATTGAATTTACCCCCGTCATGCTAGCAGAGTTAGGGATGGCGACCAAGACTGGAATCTTACCCAAGCTGCGAGCCAGGTCGTGCATTTGGCAATGCATCCAGGCTTCGCCGTTTATCTCCTGCTCTCCTGCCGGGATTTTGTGCCAGGGAAGCTCATAGAAACAGCATCCGATGCAACAAAGCGGCGCTTGTCTTGCACTTTAACGCTGAGCTAGATATATTCCGCCACAGAGCCAAAGAAAAGGATCCCGTGCGGAAGATGAGTAACAGTGCCATAGATATCACCCTGTTGGGGCGCACCTACTCCATCGCCTGTCCCCCGGGTCAGGAACAGGCACTGCAAGCGGTGGCGCAGAAATTGGAGCTGCAACTGGGCAAGATAAAGGCCCGCACCAACGCCATCAGCCGCGAGGAAATGGCTTTGATGGCCGCACTCAACATAGGCTATGAGCTCTATGAAGAGCAGCGGAAGAATCAAGATTATATGAGCCAAATGGATGATAGGATCCGTTTGCTGCAATCCACTCTTGAGCACGCATTGGTTGAGCGAAGCGCAAGAGAGGATTAAACTGAAATAGCACGAACCCTCACAGGTTCGACCCAGAATTTGCTCCCTGGGGTGTGCGACAGCTGGTAATGTCCCTGTGCCGATATTTTTAATCTCAGGGTGAATGTTTTACTGACATTGTGCATGCTCGGCGCGAACCGAGAAGCCTTAGGAGGTAATCATTTACCCGCCTTGAACCTACGGTTCAAGGGCTACACCGGCATCGACATTCTGGGGAGCATCCTCTTTATGACCTACACAGACTCAAGCAGCCAAACCCGTGATGGGCGTTGCAAGACGCTCAGGCAGGCTATTCGCCATGCCCGCAGGGCCATCCCCGAAGCCGAGCAGCATGTTGCCGCCCTCAAGGGCTGTGAGCAGTTTCTAACCTTGCTCGATGAACTGAGCGCCCAGGGCAGAGCCATCAAGACAGTCGCCCTCTACTTTAGCTGTGACGGCGAGCTGGACACAGCTCCCCTTATCGAAGCGCTATGGCAACGGGGAATCACCACCTGTCTGCCGATCATTCATCCCTTTGCCCCGGGGCGTTTACTGTTTCTGCGTTATCAACTCTCCAGTGAACTGCACGCCAACCGTTTTGGTATCCCCGAGCCCAGGCTGGATATCCGCACTCTGGTGCCCTTGGCTGAACTGGATCTCATCCTCACGCCATTGGTGGCCTTCGACGCCCAGGGCAACCGTATGGGCATGGGCGGCGGCTTCTACGACAGAACACTGGCCGCGGCGCAGCAAGGCGACAGAACTGTGCCATTACTGGCAGTCGGCTTTGCCCATACCCTGCAGTTGGTGGACTCCCTGCCCCTCGCCCCCTGGGATATCCCGCTGCCCTTTATCGTTACCCCGGACAAGCTGCATAGCTTCAACACTTTGACGGCTGAGTCTTGACCCGAAAAAATGGTATAACGTCAGCCTGAGAAGTCGCGGAGTAAGCAAATATGGCACGTCAGTATCGCAGCCTTGATAAACCAGACAGTGCCCAGCGGGCCAAGGTTAAGCAGCAGATGCAGCGGGAAACCTATCAAAATATGCGCCGGCAACAGTCACAACCCAAGGCGCTGCTCGGCGCCTTGCTGGGTGCCATTCTTGCTGTGTGGCTGTTTCTATTTATGGCCAGCAGCAACAGCACTCTGGTTTGGCTGTATATGCTGCCGGCGGTGGCTGTGGGCCTGGGGGCCAGATGGCTGGGGAAGTGTTTCGAGTGGCAGCTTTTGCTGCCGGTTCCACTGATTACGCTACTGCTTTATAGCCTGGCACTCTGGTTGTTACTGCGCTTTCATGCCTCGGATCTCCTGATAGTGCCGCTTTGCTGTGGTATCAGCCTTTACTGCGCCCGCCGTTCACTGACTTCCATGGAGCAAAGCGCCCTGTGGCAGGCGAAGCTGGAGCAACACTGAGACCTGGCTCCTGGCGGTTATTGCTGTTACTGAATATCTTGGCAAATCCTCCTATGGCGTTGGCTTGAATCTCAGGGCAGGTTAATAACGTCCGCCCTGCTGGCACTCTGTCCAAACGACTTCTATGCTGAAAGCCATATATGCAGCTCATTATCATGCCGCCGAGTCGGCCTTGTCGTTTTTGGAATTCCACTCAAAGGAGAGAACAAGCGATGAAAAAGTCCATCCTGATCCCGGGTTGTTTATCACTGGTGTTTGCCGCATCACAACTGGCCGCCGAAGAGGTCAGCATCTCATTACTGTCGGCAGGTGGCCCAAGCCCCATAGGCAGCATCAGTCTGAGTGATTCTGCCTACGGCCTGGTGTTAACCCCCAATCTTAAGCAACTCACACCCGGCGTTCACGGCTTCCATGTGCATCAAAATGGCAGTTGTGACACCAGCAGCAAAGACGGCAAGACGGTATTGGGCGGTGCGGCCGGAGGTCACTTCGACCCTGATGGCAGCGGCAAGCACGGTTATCCCTGGACAGATGACAATCACAAGGGCGATCTGCCACCGCTCTATGTCGATGCTGACGGCATGGCTTCCACACCTGTGTTGGCACCAAGGTTGAAACTGGCCGACGTCAAGGGCAAAGCGCTGATGATCCACATGGGAGGCGATAACCATTCAGATCACCCGGCACCACTGGGCGGCGGTGGCGCCCGCATGGCCTGTGGCGTGATTAACTGAGCCACACCTAACACAAAAACGCGGCTCTTGAGCCGCGTTTTTTATTACAATTCCGGAACCTATAGCTTGGCTTTTTTAGTGGCTTTCGCCCTTGCCTCTTAAACGCGCCACCATACTCATCAAGGCCACGGCGATAGCACCGGCCAAAATGCCGAACAGGGCGTTGAGCAAGGTAGGTGTCAGCGCTGCCAGCACAGGGCCGGCCACAGCCAGAGAGCCTACCCAGTTGGCAACATGGGTTATCTGCTCACTGACCCAATGCAGGCCATGAGTGAGAATACCGCCCCCCACCATAAACATGGCAGCGGTACCTACTATGGTGAGCAGCTTCATCAGCTTGGGCGCGGCGCTGACCAGCACAAGTCCCAGGCGTCTGAGGTTATGGGCCCAAAAACCTTCGCCTCTACGCCTTGAGAGATACAGCCCGGCGTCATCCAGCTTAACGATACCGGCCACCAAGCCATAGACCCCGATAGTCATGACCACGGCAATGATAGACAGAGTGGCCAACTGGGTCATAAAGGCTTTTTCCGCCACAATCCCTAAGGTGATGGCGATGATTTCCGCCGATAACACAAAGTCGGTACGTATCGCCCCTTTGACTTTCTGTGCCTCCCAGGCGCGAATATCCTCGACCTCTTTCATGGCAGCTTCGATGACGGCTTCATCGTCTGCTTCGGCAGAAGCCTTGCTATGGCTGGCCTTGTGCCAGAGTTTTTCAAAGCCTTCAAAACAGAGAAACAAACCACCGAACATCAATAGCGGTGTAACGGCCCAGGGTATAAAGGCGCTGATCAGCAGGGCTGCCGGCACCAGAATAAGTTTGTTGCGAAAAGAGCCCTTGGCAACGGCCCATACCACAGGCAGCTCCCGATCGGCGCTGATCCCTGTTACCTGCTGCGCATTAAGCGCCAGATCATCTCCCAACACCCCGGCGGTTTTCTTGGCGGCAACCTTACTCATTACCGCCACATCATCCAGGATGGTGGCAATATCATCCAACAGAGTCAGTAGACTCGCTCCAGCCATTTAAATCTCCTTAAACCAGGTCAATTTTGCGCTCTTAATAGGTTCGGTGTGCAACATATTCAAGTGGCACCAGTGCACTTTTTCAGCGCAGTACTGCCACATCAGCCTGGCCGTTCCCCCGCCGGCTATGGTAGCGCATGGGCGCATGCCACCACAGTAAAAAATGCTTAACCTATGTTGTTCTTCAAGAACTATTCTTCAGGACAAGATTGAGCGGCACTTTTCACTACAACTCGGAGTATACTAGGGCAAGTTCAAGTGAATTTGTCAGAATCAACAGGATGGCATTATGACCCAAGATGAAATGAAGAAAGCGGCCGGTTGGGCGGCGCTGGAATATGTCGAGAAAGACAGCATAGTTGGCGTAGGCACCGGCTCTACCGTCAACCACTTTATCGATGCTCTGGCTACGATAAAGGCCGATATTGAAGGCGCGGTTTCCAGCTCTGAAGCCTCCACCGCCAAACTCAAACAGTTGGGGATCCCTGTGTTTGATCTCAATTCAGTAGATAAGCTGTCTGTCTATGTCGATGGCGCCGATGAAATCAACGGCCACATGGACATGATCAAGGGTGGCGGCGCCGCGCTGACCCGGGAAAAGATAGTTGCAGCCGTGGCCGACAAGTTTATCTGTATCGTTGATAACACCAAGCAAGTCGATGTGCTGGGCAACTTCCCGCTGCCGGTAGAAGTGATCCCCATGGCCCGCTCCTACGTAGCCCGTGAGCTGGTTAAACTGGGTGGCGATCCTGTCTATCGTGAAGGTGTGGTAACAGATAACGGCAACGTCATTCTGGATGTCTATAACCTGAAGATACTGAATCCCAAAGAGCTGGAAGTGCAGATTAATGCCATAGTGGGCGTAGTGACCAATGGTCTGTTCGCCAACCGTGGCGCCGATGTGCTCCTGGTGGGCACCCCAGAAGGGGTTAAAACCATCAAGTAAGCCCTAAGCTTAAATGCCAAAAGCCGCCAGCAGGCGGCTTTTTTGTGAAAATATGAGCGAATTGCAGGGCAAGAGCAAAGCAAGAACAGTCGGCTCAGGAGTAAAAAATAGCCAACCAGACAGTAGTTTGCTCCTCGGCGGTCCAACTGACTCTGTGGCGCACATGAGCGGGGATATTGAGCCAGTCCCCCGGGTTCAGGCTCACTTCTGAACCATCTTCATACTGCAGCCGGGCGGCGCCTTGCAGCAACAATACCCATTCATGCTGTGCTTGATCGTACCATTGCCCTTCGGGCGTTACCTGACCGTGGGACAGAATGCGCTCAATTTTAAGATCCGGCGTGGCCAAGAGCGCGTCAAACTGCTCGGCATCAAGCTGCTTGGGTAAGTTGGCAAACAGATTGTTCATCTTGCTCTCCTGCGACATATGAGCCGTTACTCAGCCTATCTCTATCTTAAATAGACTCCCGGTGTGCACTTGGTTTTACTGCCTGTTTTACTGCTTGTTTTACAGGGGCTCCAGCTGCTCAACCAGCAACTGCAGGTTACTGTTGCCGCGAAACTCGTTCACATCCAGCTTATACAGCAGGCGCACATGATTGATGCTGGCATCGGGCCAGGTCTTGAGATCCACATTAAAGGCGATGGCATCGGCCATGATCCGGCCGCACTCAGTCTCCAGCACCAGTTTAAGATGTTTCTCTGCCACCAGTCTCTGCTGCAGAATTCTGAAATGGCCATCAAATAGCGGCTCGGGGAAGGCCTGGCCCCAGGGACCGGCATCTCTGAGCAGCTGCGCCGTATCCAAGGTAAAACATTCAAGCGGCAATTCACCGTCGGAGAACAGCTCGCCATTGAGATCTTCCAGGGTCAGCAGCTCACGGACACAGGTGTCAAAGGCCTCGGCAAACTGCTCGAAGGCATCCTTACGCAACGAAAGCCCGGCGGCCATGGCATGACCACCGAACTTGAGGATCATCCCGGGATGACGGGCATTGATAAGCTCCAGCAGATCGCGCATATGCAGCCCCTTGATGGAGCGGGCCGAACCCTTGATTTCAGTGTCGCTGGCTTCGGCAAAGGCGATTACCGGGCGGTGGAACCTGTCTTTGATCCGGGAAGCCAGAATACCTATCACCCCCTGATGCCAGTCCGGCTGATAAAGGGCGATGCCCCAGGGCTGTTCACTCTCTTTGAGCTTCAGCGCCTCCAGGCGCTTCATCGCTTCTTGCTGCATGCCGGTTTCCAGCTCGCGGCGCTCGGCGTTGAGGCCATCAAGCTCGGCCGCCATTCTTCTCGCCTTGAGCATGTCATCGCACAAGAGAGTTTCAACCCCGAGCGCCATTTCATCCAGCCTTCCGGCGGCATTGAGTCTGGGGCCAACCGCAAAGCCGAAATCGGCGGCCACCAAACGCGCCGGATTGCGGCGGGCCACTTCCAGCAAGGCGGTGATCCCCGGGCGACAGGCGCCGTTTCGCACCCGTTTGATACCCGCGTCCACCAGAATACGGTTGTTGGCATCGAGCGACACCACATCGGCCACAGTGCCCAAGGCCACCAAGTCCAGCAATACGCTCAAGTTGGGCTCGGCCAAGGCATGATTAACAAACCAGTGACGTTTTCTCAGCTCGGCCCGCAGTGCCAACATCAGATAGAAAGCCACCCCGACCCCGGCAATCGACTTGGAAGCGAAGCTGCAACCGGGTTGGTTGGGGTTAATAATGGCATCGGCCTCGGGTAATTCATTGCCCGGCAAATGGTGATCTGTGATGACAACCGTCATCCCCAGCGCCTTGGCGGCCCTGACGCCTTCGATGGAGGAAATACCGTTATCGACAGTGATCAGCAACTCGGCGCCCTTGCCGTGCGCCACCGCCACTATTTCAGGGCTGAGGCCATAACCATAATCGAAACGATTGGGGATCAGATAATCACAGTTTTCCATTCCCATCATTCTGAGCGCCAACAGACACACACTGGTGGAGGTGGCGCCATCGGCATCGAAATCACCCATGATCAGAATACGGCGGTTGGCGGCGATGGCATCGGCCACCAGCTCGGCCCCTTGCTGCAAGCCCAGCATGGTATCCGGCCTGAGCAGACGCTTGAGCACCAGTTCGCACTCGGGAGCCTGAACGCCGCGACTGGCGTAAATCTGTTTTAAAAGCGGGTGCAAATTAGCGGGTAAATGGCTGTCGTCCACCCTGGGACGACGGACGATTTTGTGGATCACTGTGGGTTATTCTTGAAAATGGCTTTGGCGGGCAAGATAACAAAAAGGCGAGTGGGTTGCTCGCCTTTTTGAATGGGATTTTTCGATTACTGCTGAGCACGCTCAAGATTATACAACAACTCTTTCGGTGGCTGATAACCCGGGATCAGGCTGCCATCTTCGAGGATAACCGCCGGAGTACCATTGATGCCGAAACTCATCCCCAGTTGATACTGCCCAGGAATATTGGCATCGCACTTGGCCATTTTGATACTCTTGCCGGCCTTGGCGTCATCCATGGCCTTGTGAGGGTCCTTGGCACACCAAACCGCTTCCATCTCCTCGGCGTTGGGTGAAGGCACGCCCTGACGGGGATAGGCCAGATAGCGCACTGTTATCCCCAAATCGTTGTATTCCTGCATCTGGTTATGCAGCTTACGGCAATAACCACAGGTGATATCGGTAAAGACAGTCACCACATGCTTTTCGTTCTTGGCCTTGTAGACCAGCATCTTGTCTTCAAATGGCTTGAGCATCTCAAGTCTTGGGCCTGCAAGCGCCGCCTCGGTGAGGTTTTTCATCCCTTGATTCAGATCATAAACATTGCCATGCAGCAGCTTGGAACCATCTTTGCTGATATAGAGTACGCCACGGTTGGTGATTGCCTGATACAGGCCTGGGATAGGTGAATCTGCCATAGAGATCACTTCAATACCCAAGGTGTCACTGAGCTTTTGCTTCAGTTGATCATCCGGCTCGGAAGCCGCTGAGGCAGCACCGACAAAGGGGGTAACCGCCAGCGCCAGACACAGGGAAAATGCACGGGTTAACTTCATTGGAAATCCTATCTTATTTGGGCCTGATTGGGTTTTATCGTCTTTCATCAGACCGGGCCAGAGGCTGAAAAGTTACAGGCTGTTGTCAGTTAAAGCAACTAATACCATCTTATACAAGAGCTTGCTCCCATCAAACCCCTCTCGGCCATTAGCGTTAAAGCCAAGTAAGTGAATAGCTTGCTGATAGGGGGGAACCTGTTCAACCTCTTGGATGATGCTGTTGATGCAGCGACTGCAACCTGGCATTGGCCACATGGGTATAGATTTGGGTGGTGGACAAGGAGCTGTGCCCCAGCAGCAACTGCACTACCCGCAAGTCAGCGCCATGGTTAAGCAAATGGGTGGCAAAGGCATGCCTCAGGGTATGGGGCGACAACTCAGTACTGATACCAGCCCGCAACGCATAAAGCTTGATCCTGTGCCAAAAGGTCTGGCGGGTCATCATCTGGGCGCGCTTGGAGGGAAACACCACATCACTCTGTTTACCGCCGAGCAGCTCGGCGCGCGCCAACTTGAGGAAGGACTCTATTTCACTGACGGCCACCTCGCCCATGGGCACCAGACGCTCCTTGCCGCCTTTCCCCGTGATCCGTACCAGCCCCTGACGCAGACTCACCTGCTCCAGCGTCAACCCCACCAGCTCACTGACCCTGAGCCCGGTGGCGTATAACAGCTCCAGCATCGCCTTGTCTCTGGCTTCGACCGGATCTTCCCGTATGGGCTCAGCCAACAAGGCATCCACCTCGGCCTCGCTAAGACTGCCGGGCAGTTTGCGCTTGAGCTTGGTGGAGGCGATACGCGCCATAGGATCTTCCGTTATCAGTTGCCGACGCAGCAAAAAACCATAAAAGCGCCGCAAGCTGCTCTTCAACCTGGCGCTGCTGCTCTCGGCTCCCCCTTTATCGAATCGAAAACCGAGATAATCCTGCACCACTTCGCGCCCGGCACTACTGAGCGTCAGCCCTCTTCCCTGCAGGTACTGATCAAAATGGCGCAAATCATTGCGATAGGCAGCCAGTGTGTTGTCGCTCAACCCCTTACTGGACCATAAATCATCGAGAAAACCTTCAATCAAGGGATCCTGGACATAAGCGGATGAAGAAGTCGCGGCCACAAACAATACTCCAATAAAAAACGGCGTCATCAAGGATAACGCCGTCTCGAAATAGACTCCAGCCACTCAGAGCTCTTGCAAAGGACTTAAGGTTAGTTGCTGCGAACTATGCCTTACATCAGCCCGGTAAGCCAATGCAGAGCATAGATGCAACTTGCGAGTGAATACCTTCCTCAGGTCGTTTGCGCGGCCTTAGGGCTGACAAACAGACAGATAATCATCACTGTCAGAGTTGGCGGTAGCCAGGCCATGCCCTCTTCGTAAAGCGGCAAGGTAGACATCACAGGGGCCAGGCTTTCCACCCCTGAAACAAATGCCAACAGCAAACCATTGGGTTCGGCAACTTCAGTCAACGGCTTGAGTGAAGCCACAGTCACCTTAAGCGCATCAAAAATCCCGAAGAACAAGGCCACCGACAGCGCCAATCTGTGGGCAAATTTCGGATTGCGGAAATACGGTGTCAGGAAGGTCACCAACACCAAAGCAATAGCCACTGGGTAGATGGTCATCAACACGGGGATACTGATAGCCAGCAGTTGGGTTAGACCTACGTTGGCTACCACGGCACAGATCACGCTGAACAGCACCACCAGGAAGCGATAAGTGGCACCCGGGATCAACTCCTGAAAAAAGTCAGAGCAGGCACTCACCAAGCCTACGGCCGTGGTCAAACAGGCAAGAGTCACCACTGTGGACAGCAGGATAATCCCCATATCACCGAACTCATGAGTCACATAATTGGTGAGGATCTGACCACCGCTCTCTGCGCCCTTGGCCATATCGCCGGCAGTTGCCCCAAGGAAAAACAGTGACACATACACAAATGCCAGCCCGGCAGCGGCCACCAAGGCAGCACGCACCAGATAGCGGGTCTGTAAGCCTGGCTCAGACACCCCTTTGTTACGCAAAATATCGATAATCAGCATACCGAACATCAAGGACGCCAGGGTGTCCATGGTGTTATAACCTTCGATAATGCCTTTGGTCAGCGGATGCTTGATATAGTCGCCGCTGGCGGCCGGTACCTCACTGCCGGGCAGCAAGATCACCGAGACCGCCAGTCCTACCAGCAGCAGAATCAGCACAGGAGTCAACACCTTGCCTATGCTATCCATCAGCTTGCCTGGAAACAGTGCCAGCAGCATAGTCACAATAAAAAATCCCAGGGTATAAAATAGTTGCGGCTTATTCAGTTCAAGTCCAAGGATATTGACTACCGATGCTGGGTCTTGAATGAAAGGCAGCGCACCAATCTCATAGGCCACCAGGCCGGTACGAGGCGCCGCGAAGGCTGGGCCAATAATGATATAAATTGCCACCGCCAGAGCTGTCGCGGCAAAGGCCGGCAACAGCTTCATCACCTTGCCCTGCGCCTTGGCGACAGCTATCAAGCCAGCCAGCGGTAACCCCACGGCGGTAATCAAAAAGCCAATCATGGCCAGTGGCATATTGTCGCCGGCCAGTTGTCCGGCAAAAGGAGGAAAAATCAGGTTGCCCGCCCCCAGGAAAAACGCAAAGGTCATGAATCCCAGGCCCAGGGTGTCACCAAGTGTCAATTGAGTCTTGTGCACTGTATGCCCCATCTTGTTATGTTTTTTTAATAAACTTAAGTGATTGCGACATTTTTAGCTATAGCTGAAATAACAGCCGCCGCGCTCGCCCTATTCGAGTGTAAAGCCTTTATTACAGGCATCCGTGGTAAATTCGGCCCATTCTTGGCGAGTTTATGAACAAATGGCAGGGGTTTTCGCTGCTTTGCTTATCCTAAAACTGTTTTACCTTGATCTAATTCGCAGAATGCTGCGAATTAAGGGGAAACACTAATACCAGACCCAACCAAAGTACGCAATAACACGCCCCAACAGCCGACCAAAAACACAACAGATGCAAATCTCAGGATGAAAAAAAGTTGTTCAAGGTCACACCCCGCCCCAAACGAGGCAACAGACATAGCATTTTGCAAACATTTACTGGCGGCCCAACCTCCCTGCTGGTACGACCTTTAACACTCGCCCGACATCACTAACCTAAAGTGAGCAGCATCCCCTGCCAAAGTATGAACTCCAGCGAAACAAAGCTATGGCAAAGCCTTGGCGAATCACGACTCTTTCGGGATAAAATCACCGCCAAGCATTTTGCTTGAGAGGTTGGGCAGTTAATGGCATTCAGTTTCAAGGCATTTCATATCGAAGATCACGGCTGCGGTATGCCGGTCAGCACCGATGGGGTACTCTTGGGCGCCTGGGCGCCCTTAACCGGGGCCAAACGAGTATTGGATATAGGGGCCGGCAGCGGCTTGCTGAGTCTGATGGCGGCGCAGCGCAGTGAGGCCGAAATACTGGCGGTTGAGATCGACCACAGCGCAGCCCATGCCAGCAATGCCAACTTCAAGGCTTCACCCTGGTCGAGCAGACTCGCTCTGTTTCAAGGCTCAATTCAGGCCTATTGCGATGAACTTGCCTTGGCAGACTCAGCGCTGTTCGACCATATTCTCTGTAACCCGCCCTATTTCGAAACCGGCCCGCGCTCCAATGACCCCAAACGGGCCACAGCGAGACATACGGAGCAACTGAACTTTGACGAACTGTGTCTGGCGATAAAGCAGTTGTTAAAACCACAGGGGCAGGCGAGTCTTATTCTGCCAATCCAGAGCCTAGAGAGATTTGAGCGCGCCGCAATTGAGCAAGGTTTGCAACTGGCCGCACGGGTCAGTGTCAGCAGCACGCCTCAAAAGCCCTGTAACCGACAGTTGTTACTGCTTGAGCATGTCAAGGAAGGCGAAGCGGTTACCGAGCCAAAAGCCCATTCTTCCCTTTATATAAGAGAAGCTGACGGCCGTTATTCAGAGGCCATGATACGATTGACCCGGGATTTTTACCTGAAACTTTAAACCATTGCTTACAGTAAAGGACTTGGGCATTCGTTGCCAACCAAACCCGGGATCCAAGCCGTTAAGCCGCCACAGACCACAGATGGGATTTATTCACAGCTTCCCAAGCTCCAAGCTGTGCACGGCAACCCAGACAAGGTATACTCCCGCGCATTATTGTTTGAGATGCTTCCCATGCTATTTGAAGATTTTGATCTGGACCATAGGCTTTTAGATTCGCTGAAAGCTATGGGCCACAAGACACCGACCAGTATTCAACAATTGGCTCTGCCTTTGGCGCTGGAGCAGCGGGATATTCTTGCCCACGCCCCGACCGGCACAGGTAAGACCGCCAGTTTCCTGCTGCCGGCACTGCAACACCTGATTGACTTCCCCCGTCGTCGTCCCGGCCAGGCCAGAGTACTGGTGTTGACCCCGACCCGCGAGCTGGCTAGTCAGGTACACAGGTACGCCTGCCATCTGGCGACCGGACTTGGGCTGGACATAGGCATCATCACAGGCGGCGTTCCATACGCCCCCCAGGAAGAAGCCCTGGCCGGTAACCTGGATATTCTGGTGGCGACTCCGGGTCGCCTGCTCGAATACTTGGAGAAGCGTAAGTTTGAAGCCACCGAAGTGGAACTGCTTATCATAGATGAAGCCGACCGCATGCTGGATATGGGCTTCTCTCAGGTGGTGCAGACCATAGCCATAGAAGCACAGGGACGTAAGCAGAACATGCTGTTCTCCGCCACGCTGGAAGGTAGCGGCGTGCGCCGTTTTGCCGGCGAGCTGCTCAATGATCCTGTGTTAGTAGAAGCCGAACCACCACGCAGCGAAAAGGCCAAGATCCATCAATGGATCCACCTGGCCGATAATAGAGAGCACAAGTTTGCTCTCTTGTGCCACCTGCTCAATCAGGAAGAAACCAAACGCGCCATCGTCTTTTGCAAGACCCGCGAAGTGGTCAGCAGCCTGGAAGGCTTGTTGCTGCAGGCCGGGATCCCCGCCGCCTTTATGCGCGGCGATATGGAGCAAAAGAAACGTTTCCAGGCGCTGGGGCGTTTCACCAAGGGGGAAGTCAAGGTACTGTTGGCTACCGACGTCGCTGCCCGCGGCATAGATATCGAAGGCATCACCCATGTGATCAACTATGATATGCCCCGCTCTGCCGACGCCTATGTGCACAGAATTGGCCGTACCGGCCGCGCCGGAGCCAAGGGCACAGCCATCTCTCTGGTGGAAGCCCATGATATGCGGATCCTCAACAAGATTGAGCGCTATATTGAGCAAAAGCTGAAACGGCGGATCATCGAAGAGCTGCGTCCCAAGCACAAAGAAGCCAAGGTGCCGACCAAGAAAAAGGTCAAAACCAAGGATGCCAGCACCAAGAGCGGCAAGAAAAAGAAGAAGAAATAAGCAAGGGGCGAACAAGTCCCATGCGTGCTCTAGGCAGGCTTACCGACCTGAGTAAAAGACATGGTTCGCAGTAAATGGAATAAGTCTTTTGCAAGAACACCATAAGCTTCGGCTTAAGCTATCGCCAAAAAGGACCCTAGGGTCCTTTTTTGTTACCTGCCTCACAGCCTTCTCGCCACTAACAGCTTTTGACACATTTTATTTACAAAAACACATTTATTGGCCGTTGCTTGTCTGGTAATTTAGGCTCAGATCAAGCCGCAAGCATGGATATGCAGAAGATTATGAAGACATTTTTCCGAAGAATAGCACCATTGATCATCATAGCGGTCGCCATAATTGGCGCCGAACTCCTGATGATGACCAAACAGGAGCCGGAGCAAAAAGCGGAAGAGATCCCGCTGCCTGTGGTCGATGTGACTCAGGTCGAACAGCAGACAATGTCACTCAACCTGCCCTCCTACGGCACTGTGACCCCCAAGAATAAGACCCAGCTGGTCAGCGAAGTTCAAGGCCGTATCCTCAGCATAGCCCCGAGCTTTGTGGCCGGTGGCGTAGTGCACCAGGGCGATGAACTGGCGGTGATAGAACCTTCTGACTATGAGGCCGACCTGATGCAAGCCCAGGCGACTCTGGCCCAGGCCAAGGCAGCATTGGATGAAGAAATCGCCCGCGGCGAAGTCGCCAAGATAGAATTCAGCGGTTATGACAACGGCATGCCACCCGAGCTTGGCTTGCGGGTTCCTCAGTTAAAGAAAGAGCAAGCCAACGTCAAGTATGCCGAAGCGGCACTCGCCAGAGCCAAACGCAACCTGGAACGCACAGTTATCCGGGCCCCTTTCGATGCCATAGTGCGCGCCCGCAGTGTCGATTTGGGACAATACGTAGCCATAGGCAGTAACCTGGGAGAGCTTTACGACACGGCCGTGGCCGAAGTGCGCCTGCCGCTGGCCAACAAAGACCTGGCCTATCTGGAGTCGGTGGATAACCCTGATACTCAGGTGACCCTGAGCGCCGCCTTAGCGGGTAAAACCGTGACCTGGACAGGTAAGGTAGTACGCAGTGAAGGGGTGATAGATCCGGATAACCGCATGGTCTATCTGGTGGCCGAAGTGCAGGATCCTTATCTGAGAAAGCAGAAACAGAGCGGCCAACTGCCACTGAAATTCGGCAGCTTTGTCAATGCCGTGATCAAGGGCCGCACCGTCGATGGTCTGGTAAAACTGCCAAGGTATATGGTGCGTAATCAGCATGTGGCCGTAGTAAACAAGGACAACAAGATAGAGATGCGTCTGGTCAACGTGGTGCGCACAGATCTTGAGTATGTCTACATCAAGGACAGCCTCAAAGATGGCGAGCGGGTTTCCAAAACCAACCTTAACAATATGACCAATGGTCAATTGGTGCGTGTCGCCAATGACAAGGACAAAGACGCTTCCCACAGTGAAGATAATGATACTCAGGAGCAGCGCCTGGCTGCGGCGGGTGAACTCTGATGGAGCAGGAAAAAGGGATCATTGCCTGGTTTACCCGCAACAATGTCGCCGCCAACCTCTTGATGTGGGTTTTGCTTATCGGCGGGATCTTCAGCGCCTTTCTGATCAATAAAGAGGTGTTTCCCAGCTTCGAACTCAACTATTTGCGGATCTCGGTCGCCTACCCCGGCGCCGCGCCGCAAGAGATTGAAGAAGGGATCACCATCAAAATTGAAGAGGCGATTCAGGACATCAGCGGCATCAAGAAGGTTACCTCGGTAGCCAGTGAAGGGGTGGGCTCAGTCACCATAGAGGTGGAAGACGGCTATGATGCCAAAGAGGTGCTGGATGAGGCCAAACTCAGGGTCGATGCCATCGCCACCTTCCCGGCCAATATCGAAAAGCCTGATATCTACCGGATAAAACCGGAAAACAACGTTATTTGGGTGTCAGTCTATGGCGACATGACACTGCACGACATGAAAGAGCTGGCCAAGGAGATCCGTGATGAGATCACCAACCTGCCGGCGGTGACCCGTGCCGAAGTGACCGGGGTACGCGACTATGAAATCGGTATCGAAGTCTCGGAAGATAAGCTCAGAGAGTACGGCCTCACCTTTACTCAGGTGGCGCAGGCTGTACAAAACACTTCGATAGATCTGCCCGGTGGCTCAATTCGGGCTCAGGACGGTGACATACTGCTGCGTACCAAGGGCCAGGCCTATACGGGAGATGACTTTGCCAACATAGTGGTCAGCACTCGCGCCGATGGCAGCCGGGTGATGCTGCCCATGGTGGCCGAGATCAAGGATGACTTTGAGGAGCGGCTCGAGTACACCCGCTTCGACGGCATGCCGGCGGCCATCATAGAGATCACCAGCATAGACGATCAAAACGCTCTGACGATTGCCGATCAGGTCAAAGGTTTTATTGCCGAGCGTCAGGCCACTCTGCCCAGTGGTGCCAAACTGGACTACTGGGGCGACCTGACCCACTATCTCAAAGGTCGCCTCAACATGATGCTGTCCAACATGTTTATGGGTGCCTTGCTGGTGTTCATTATCCTGGCGCTGTTCCTGGATCTGAAACTGGCCTTCTGGGTCATGCTGGGGCTGCCTGTGTGTTTCCTCGGTGCCATGGCGCTGATGCCCATGGAACCTTTTGGCCTGTCGATCAACATGTTGACTCTGTTCGCCTTTATTTTGGTGCTGGGGATAGTGGTGGATGATGCCATAGTCATAGGCGAGAGCGCCCATACCGAGGTGGAGCGCCACGGCCACTCGATCACCAATGTGATCCGCGGCGCCAAGAAGGTCGCCATGCCTGCCACCTTCGGGGTGTTGACCACAATTGCCGCCTTTATCCCCATGTTGATGGTGCCAGGTCCCATGGGGATTATCTGGAAATCCATCGGCATGATAGTGATCCTCTGTCTGGCCTTCTCACTGGTAGAATCCAAACTCATTCTACCGGCGCACCTGGCGCACATGAAGCCCAGCAAACCCAATCCCAACCCAGGGCCATTTGGCCGCTTCAAGCGCGCCTTCAATGAAAAGGTACAGCACTTTATCCACCACAGTTATCGCAACTTTATGGAGCGGATGATCCCCCACAGATATACCCTGGTGGCGGGCTTTATCGGCGTGCTTATTCTGTCGGTCGCCATGGTTACCAGTGGCAAGGTGCGCTGGGTGTTCTTCCCGGATATTCCATCTGACTTTATCCAGGTCAATCTGGAAATGGATGAAGGCAGCTCAGAACTCAACACCCTGGATGTAGTGCAGAAAATTGAAAATGCTCTCTATACCATGAACCAGCAGATGGAGTCCGAAATCGGTTACCCTGTGGTGAAGCACAGCTTTATCAATATGAGCAGCCGCACCTCGGCGTTTATCTTTGCCGAGCTGACCAAGGGTGAAGACAGGGACGTGGACGGTGTGACCATAGCCGAGGCCTGGCGCAAACAGCTGCCGGACTTGGTGGCAGTGAAGAAACTCAATATCAATGCCAGTACCAATGATGCCGGCGGCGATATCTCTTTCCGCTTTACTTCCACCGATCTGGAACAATTATCTGCGGCCGCCAAAGAACTGAAACAGAAGCTTGCCAGCTATGAAGGCGTTTATGATATTGCCGATAACTTCTCCTCCGGCAGCCATGAAATTCGCCTCAAGATTCGTCCCGAAGCCGAGGCGCTGGGGCTGACATTATCGGATCTGGCGCGCCAGGTGCGTTATGGTTTCTATGGTTATGAGGCGCAACGAATTTTGCGCAACAAGGAAGAGGTCAAGGTGATGGTGCGTTATCCGCTGGAGCAGCGCCGCACCATAGGCCACCTGGAGAACATGATGATCCGCACGCCAAACGGCATGGCGGTGCCCTTCTCTACCGTGGCCGAACTGGAGCTGGGGGAATCTTACTCTTCCATAACCCGGGTGGATGGTCGCAGGGCGATTACCGTAACCGCCAACGCCAACAAGGATAAAGTGGAGCCCTCCAAGGTAGTGCAGGAGATCCAGGACAAGTTTATGCCCGAACTCGAGCGCAAATATCCCCATATTTCCGCCAGCCTCGACGGTGCCAGCCAGGATGAACAGGCCGCCATGGTCGGCTTACTGCAAGGTTTCTTCTTCGCGATATTTACCATCTATGCCTTGATGGCCATTCCGCTCAAGTCCTACAGCCAGCCGCTGATCATCATGTCGGTGATCCCCTTCGGTATGATAGGTGCGCTGTTTGGTCACTTTATTCTGGGGCTATCCATGAGCATTCTCAGTCTCTGCGGCATCGTTGCTCTGGCTGGGGTAGTGGTGAATGATTCTTTGATTTTGGTGGACTTCGTCAACCGCGCCCGAGAGCAGGGCCAATCTGTGGTCAAGGCGGCCATAGATTCGGGTTGTTATCGTTTCCGGGCGATTATCCTCACCTCGCTGACCACTTTTGTCGGCCTGGTGCCCATCATCATGGAGCGCAGCCTGCAAGCACAGATAGTGATCCCCATGGCCACCTCTCTGGCATTCGGTATTCTGTTCTCCACCTTGGTAACCCTGATCCTGGTGCCCATGCTCTATATCATTCTCGATGATCTGAGCCACAAGAGCCGGGCCCTGTACCAGTGGTGGTGGCGCCCGAAAGAGGCAGAGGCCCAGATGAATGATCCTCAACATTGATTGGGTTATGGAGGGAGCCGAAAGGCTCCCTTTTTATCGGCCAGCAACAAACTCAACTCTATCGAGCCCCGTACCAAGTGGGTGTTTTCTGATCCTGCTAGCATTTTCAACAGGGATTCTTGGTTAGACTCGAAGATATACCCTGCATGCCCTATTGAGTCGTTATGAGCAGCACAGCCCAAAGTCAACCCACACTCGTCTATGACATACGCAACAGTCGCTATCTGAATATTACCGGCCGCTGCACCTTGAGATGTCGCTTCTGTCCCAAGCACAACGGCAGCAAGAGTATTCATGAGTATCAACTGGATCTCAAGGTTCGTCCCCGCGGCAACGATATGATTCCGCTGCTGGGCGAGGTAACCCGTTTCGATGAATATGTGTTCTGCGGCTACGGTGAGCCAACGCTCAATCTCGACACCTTGCTGGAAGTGGCCCGCGAAATAAAACGCCGCGGCGGTAAGGTTAGAGTCAATACCGATGGCCTCGGCAACCTGTTTCACAGGCGCAACATATTGCCTGAGCTGGCCGAGTGCGTCGATGCCCTGTCGGTCTCACTCAATGCCGACACTGAAGCGGGCTACATCAAGCACTGTCGACCACGGCTGGCGGGCTCCTGGGATGCGGTCAACGCCTTTATCCGCGAAGCGCCCCGTTACATCAAACAGGTACAGGTATCGGCACTCGATGGCCTGGAAGGGGTGGATATCGACGCCTGTCGCAAGATAGTGGAAGACGCCGGTTGTCAATTCAAGCACAGGATCCTCGGGCAGTTGGGATAATTAAGCTGCCGACCCCTGCCGATGATGCCATAGCCCAGGTCAAAGGCGTCACATAACTGATTTGCGCCTTGCTTGGCCCCATTGTTAACCGCCCGGTGAGCACTCAGTCACCGTCGATGCCCGCCGGATTAATTCGTGTTAACATGAGCGCAATTTTTCACTCCGGAGCCAGCACAGTTCCATGTTCAAAAAGAATACCGGACTCAAAGACACGCCTTTGCTTATCTCGGCTCAGGGTATTCACTGGTCCCAGCAGCGCTTGCTGGCCGTTGCCAGTCAGCTGAGCATGCTGGTGATCACTGTGATACTTATTACCAATGTGTTAATCACATTGGGCGAACGACGTCTTCAGGAAGAGTGGGCGGTGCAAAGATACAGCGAGCTGCAAACCGTCGGCGCCCTGCTGGCCGATAAAATCTCCTTCCAACAGTTTCGCACCCAAATGTTTGCCAAGTCCGAGTATCTGCGACAGTACCTGGATAATCCGGGGCACAAGGAATATCAGCGCCTGTTAACAAGCTGGGACAGCCTGAAGCGTAGCACCCCCGAGCTGCTGGATCTGGCGCTGTTTGATGCCGACGGCAAGTTTCGGATCGCTACCAGTAATACCTTCGGCAGCATGTCGATGCCGCCGGCACTCTTGGGTAACAAGCATAACCTCGGAAGCCAGGATATTTATACCTCGGCATTGGAGTTTGCCCCGATTGGCGGGCGTCTCGAACCTTACATCTATCAAGTAGCCCGATTGGAAACTCAGGATCAGACTGTGCGCGGTTATCTGGTCACCTACAACTCCATGTTGCAAATGCTGCAGGCGATAAAACCCGCTTTCTCCAGCAATGCCTCACCGCTATTGCTGTTTGACAATCAAGGCCTGCTCTATGCAGGAGCATCGGATCTGGAGCCCTTGGCAAGGTTACCGGAAACCATGGGCAGCAGCATAAGACAGAGCTACCCGGCACTGTGGAGCAAGATGGCCGCAAGCAACTTTGGCCAATTCCACGGTGAAGACGCCACCTTCGTCTACCTCAAGTTGCAGTTGGCCTCGCCCAATGATGCCAAACGTGAATATCTGCTGCTTTCCTATATCCGCAATCACGATATCGCTTCGCGCTTTTTCCAATGGCGCAATATGCTGTTGGCCTGTGCCGCCATACTGACCATTCTGGCGACCGCGGTTATTCTGCTGACCCATATGTTCCGCCTTGAACAACGTGCCAGGCAAAACAGCATTGAGTTGGCCCGAGGCCTGTTCCGCTCCAACCTGGGTTGTGTACTGGTCAATCCCAGTGGCCGTATCGTCAGCGCCAACGCCACCGCGGCCCGTATTCTGCAACTCGAACAAGATGAGCTGCCGGATCGCAGTTTGCAGCGGATCCTGCAGTTGGAAGATGAGCTCTACTCATCAATGAAGCAGCAACTGGCAGATATCGGCGAGTGGCGCGGTGAGGTGCAACTCGAATCACTGGATAACGCCCAACTCAGACTGCATATCCGCCGTTACTATGCCAGCCGACAGACTTATCTACTGATTACCCTCGAGGATATCGGCGAACTGAAACAAGCCCAACAGGAAGCCTTCCTCAGTAAGCTGTTGACCGGCAGCAATGTTGCCACCGCCCTAACCACGCCATCGGGGCAGTTGCTCAAGGTCAACGACGCCTTCGATAAGCTGATGCAGCTCAATGGCAATATCAGCCATAGTCTGGCGGCTCTACTGGAAAACGATCTTGGTAACCAGTGGCAAAGAATAAGCCAATTGGTGAGTATGCAAGGCCAGTGGCAGGGGCAGATCCTTTGTACCCAGCGTCATGGCAGTTGCCTGCAGGCCACGCTCAAGGGCTATCTGGATCAAGACGGCGAGATTGAGTATCTGGTGTGCACCCTGGAGCAGGCAACCCCAAGAAGTAAAGTTGAAGCCAGTGGCGATCTGGTGCCTCACCGCAGCACCATCCTGGTGAATCTCAGAGATCTGGATCGCTACTTCAAGTCCATGTCCGAAGAGGAAAAACTGCAGGCCAGTCTGCTTCTGATGGACATCAGCCCAGAGGGCATGCTCAGTCATATGAGTGATATTGGCCAGTTGGAAAACCGCCAACATGAGGTGGAGATGCAACTACTCAGGGATCTGCCCAACAGCTATCAAATGTCCCACTGGCAGTTGGGAAAACTCATTATCATATTACCGGAAACCGATGCCAACCAGGCACACCACTATGCGGTCAAGGCACTGGCCAGCCTAAGTGAAAACGGCTTGGCCGAAGGGATCAGCATAGGCATAGCCGCCTATCTGCCGGGCCAGAGTCTGGAGCAATTCCTCGGCAATGCCGAAGTAGCACTGAAACGAGCCAAGCAGACGGGTGAGCAGAATATCTGCCAGGCCTATACCCGCCAGCTCTAATATAAGTTGCCTTTGATACTAAAGAGTTGCTATCTACGGCGCGGCTTTTTGCAGCGCTGACTACTGAGTACGGCTTAAGCGACAACTGGCCTTGATATACAGAGCGTCCAAATAAAACAGCAGGCCTAAGCCTGCTGCCTCAATTATCTCTATGAATCGCTTGAATGGGCGTCACTTAAACGGGATTTTAAGCGGCGTAAGAGATACCCGGATCGGACAACAACATAACAGCACTGCGCCCCAGGAGATCGTTGATCATCTGCTCGCCCTTATCCCCCAGCTCTATTTGGGCGTTTTCTCTGGCCATGGCTACGGCACGAAATAGAGTGATCTCTGGATTATTGTATCCACAGAGACTAAAGAAAAGCCTCAATACCGCCCTATGCTCTGCTTGATTAAGCGCCTGCATCCAGGAATGCTCGAGTGCTCCAACACTGGAAAAATCCAGAGCGGCCAGAAACAGTCGACCAATACGCACATCTAACCTTGTTAAAAAATCAATTTTGCGCGGAAAATGATGACTAATCCCCGTGCGGCTAATCCCCGTTGCTTCAGAAAGTGTTGTATAAGACATAGCCTCAAAGCCAATAGTTAAGATCTGTTTGAGAGCTTCGTCCATAATCTGATTGATAGTCAGCTCAGTCTGAGCCTTTGAACGCTTGGCCATTCTTGTTTGCCTCTTATCCCTTTTGTTTTTATTGCCAACGAGCTTATCAAAGGGATAAAGAGAATACTGCCAAAAATAGGGGTGCTAACAGTGTTTTTCACTTTCGTTCAGCAAATGTTCAGCTAAGAAAACTGAAAAAAATGCTTATTTTTCACATTATTGCAACATACCCTCTTTAAACAACAAAATATTGGCGCTTTCGGTTCCCAGCAACTGTTCCAGGGTGGGTTGCAACACTCTACCCAACTGCTCACGACGCCAAAACATATAGCTGGGAAGGACTTGCCGACGGTTTCGAGAAAAAAGATACTGCAGTAAGCTGGAAAATTCCGCCACTTCGTCCTGAGAATAACCACTGATGTTCGGATAAAAATCGAGCACAAATGTTGCAAAATCAGTAAATCCTGCGATTTCTTGCTGTTCATATTTTTTTAACACTTGTATCAGATACAGTGGACTCCAGTGTGACAAATTGCCGATATCAGAAATGACGGCCAGGTTGCGACGATGGTATTGTTGCCACACAAGTTCCAGACTGTTCCATTCTTTAGCACAACGCCAAGCGAGATAAGTATCAGCCAACCACTCATGGTCCAGTTCAGACAACTCGGCAGGCAAAACATTTCCTTGCAGACGCTTTACTTCCAAATGTCCCAACTCATGCCAGAGAGTTAATTGCGGCTGATGCCGCAACACCAGTTCATGATTTTGACCATTCCAGATAGCAGTTTGACTTTGAGGGATATATTGCGGTGCCCAGAGAACCATGCCGGCAATTCTGTCATCTTCGACGGGCAGAGACATGGCGCCTCTCATCCCCAAAGCATCGAAGAAAGCTTGTTGAGACAGGGGCAGTTGTTGTTTGACTCTATCGGGGAGTTGTTGCAGACACAGTGGCAGTTCAGATGGCGGGCATATCAAGGCTTGTTTTGGACCCACATCGGTCCAAAACAAGCTTCCCGATAACAACGCCGCCATCAACATCAGGATTTGGTCATAATATTCTGAATGATAGCTGTGGTGGAGATACCATCTTCGAATCCCAACACCTTGACACTGCCACCGGCAGCGATCACCTCTTCACCTCCGGCTATCTCTTCCACCCGATAGTCGCCCCCCTTGACCAGGAGATCCGGCAACAATCTGGAAATCACCCGCTGCGGCGTATCTTCGCTGAAAGGCACTACCCAATCGACGGAAGCTAACCCTGCCAAAACAGCCATCCGCCGCTCCAAGCTGTTGACCGGACGTCCTTCGCCCTTAAGACGTTTTACCGAAGCGTCGTCATTAACCGCCACAATCAATCTATCGCCCAAAGCCCTGGCTTCTTTGAGATAACTGACGTGCCCGGC
This sequence comes from Shewanella sp. MSW, assembly GCF_007636515.1. Taxonomy (NCBI): domain Bacteria; kingdom Pseudomonadati; phylum Pseudomonadota; class Gammaproteobacteria; order Alteromonadales; family Shewanellaceae; genus Shewanella; species Shewanella sp. MSW. The sequence continues at coordinate 268,962 of NZ_LVDR01000002.1, read as the reverse complement.
ATGGAGTATGTCAAAGCAACCATTGGTCATCACCACTCGTTCGCCTCTGAGCTTGGCTTGCTGAATGGCGTACAGCAGTTGATCTTCGCTGACCACCCCAAAGCCCGATTCCCCCTGATGTAAAGCCAAAGCCTCAATGAGTTCAATACGACTGACAGTGGAAGTCCCCAGCTTACCAACCACCACACCTGCGGCGCTATTAGCAATAGCGCAAGCTTGCGGCAGGTCGCTGCCAGCCGCCAAAGCAGTGGCAAGCGCCGATATCACAGTATCTCCGGCACCTGTCACATCATAGACTTCCCTGGCCATAGTCGGGATATGCAACTCATCTCCTTCACTGGTGATAAGTGTCATGCCCTTCTCCGAACGAGTAACCAGAATCGCCCCCAGTTGATGCTCACTAATCAAGGCCTGCGCCTTGGCTACCAAATCGGCCTCCGAGCTAACAGTGCCCACGACAGCCTCAAACTCATTCATATTGGGGGTGATCAGGCTGGCTCCGGCATAACGACCGAAATCACTGCCCTTGGGATCCACCAAGACACTGATCCCCTTTGCTCTCGCCTTGGCAATAAAGGCCTGAGGCTCAAAGATGGCCCCCTTGGCGTAGTCAGACAATACCAGTACCTTGCAATCATCCAACAAAGCCTCACTCTGCGCCAATAGCGCCTGGCTCTGTTCCCGGGCAAAGGTCTCTTCAAAATCCAAGCGGATAAGCTGTTGATTACAGCTCAGCACGCGCAGCTTAGTGATCGTGGGTTTATCTTCGACCGTCAACCACTTAGGCTCCACACCTAAAGCACTGATGCCCATATGCAGGGCTGCTGCGGCCTCATCGGCACCAACAATACCGGCCAGTTGCACCGACCCACCCAGCGCCGCGATATTTAGTGCCACGTTGGCTGCTCCGCCGGGCCTATCCTCTATTTGATTGATTCGCACCACAGGTACAGGCGCCTCGGGTGAAATGCGGCCGGTTGAGCCACCCCAGTATCGATCGAGCATGACATCACCAACGACCAGAACCTTGGCTTTTTCAAATGGGGGCAGAGTTACCTTCATAACGAACTTGTCTTCTTAGGGCCAAATAAACCCTAATTGTACCTAATTTTCACAATAAATTGGGTTAGAATATGCGGTAATTTTTCCAGTAAACGGGTTTATCGTTTTGGTAGAGAAAGCGCAATTTTCCACTCACTTGTATCATCCTAAATTCTGGTTGCTGTGGCTTGCTGTCGGTCTGGCCAGGCTGACTCTCCTGCTGCCACTTAAATGGCAAATGAAGCTTGGCAGCACCTTCGGCCTTGTGGCAATGAAGCTGGCCGGAAGCCGGGTCAACACCGCCAGACGCAACCTGGAGCTGTGTTTTCCACAAATGAGTAACGCGGAGCGGGAAAACCTGCTTAAGCGTAACTTTCAAGAAACCGGCAAGGCCATTTTCGACACTATCAACGCCTGGTGGTGGAACAACGACAAGGTGCAAAAGCACATGCAGATAAAGGGCCAGGAGCATGTAGAGCAGACACTGGCTGCCGGTCAAGGGGTTATTCTGTTTGCGGTTCACTGCTTGCCGCTGGAAATGGGCGCAAGAATATTCGGCCAATTTCAGCCCGGGGTTGGTGTGTATCGCCCCCATAACAATCCTGTAATGGAATACCTGCAGGTAAAGGGGCGTTTGCGTTCAAACAAGGCGCTGGTTCCCAAGCGGGATCTTAGGCAGATGGTGCGTTGCCTGCGTAACCCTGATGTCATCTGGTATACAGCAGATCAGGACTTTGGCCGCTCCAGTGCCGTCTTTATCCCCTTCTTCGCCGTTCCCGATGCCGCCACCATTACCGGCGGTACCACCTTGGCCAAGCTGGGTAAAGCCAAGGTGCTGCCTTTCTTTGTCGAGCGCAACGCCGACGATACGGGTTACAACATAGAGATCCAAGCGCCACTGGATAACTTTCCCGGCGAAAATGAGGTGGAAGACGCCAAACGCGGCAACGTCATTGTCGAGCAGCTGATCAGCCGTAACCCGGCGCAGTACATGTGGCTGCACCGCAGGTTCAAGACCCGCCCCAATGAGAGCACGCCCTCGCTCTATTAAGAAAATAACCGTAAAAATGCCGACTTAGGGTCGGCATTTCTTCGTTCTTCGCTTTTTTCAGTCTTCAGAGGGCAATCTCAAACCAACCCGGCTGACAGTCCCTTCCTGCACCTCGGCGACTATCCAGTCCAGCCCTTGCCAGAGGAATTGATCCCCCACTACAGGGTGACTGCCGAGTTGTTGCTGCAGTAAGTCGGCAACCCGCATCTGCTCATATTCGGGTTCCAGCTGCATGCCGTAAATAGGTGCCATATCGGCCAGCATCACATCCACTGAAATAAAGAAGTCACCAAAGAAGCGGGGCGCCTCGCGTTTTTCTGGCGCCTCACTGAACAGCTGACTCAGAGGCTCCAAATCGTCCTCTTGCCCCAGCACACAAAGAATGTCATCGGCCATCAGCCTGGTACTCCCCGAAGGGTGCAACAGTTCGTTATTGCGAAATACCGCGGCAATCCGGGTTCCCGCCGGCATGGCAAGGCGCCTCAGAGGCTCACCGATACACCATTTGTTTTCACTGAGGCGATAGACAAATATCTCCCATTCACTGGTGGGATAAATTTCCACCCCGGCGCGGGATATGGGTGCCGGTTTGGGGGGCAACTCCACCTTGGCCAGCTGCGCCGCCTTGGATAAGGTACTGCCCTGCAGCAGCAAGGAAACCATCACCACGAAGAAGGCCAGGTTGAAGTAAAGCTGCGCCTGTGGCAGCCCCGCCATCATGGGAAATACCGCGAGAATAATGGGTACGGCGCCGCGCAGCCCAACCCAGGAGATAAACCATCTGTCTCTGTCATGGAAGCTGCGAAACGGTAGCAAACTAAGCCAAACCGCAATCGGCCGCGCCAGAAAGATCATCCCAAAGGCCAGTGCCAAACCCGGTAAGGCGATATCTTTCAGATCCGATGGCGTCAGCAAGAGTCCCAGTACCAGGAACATGCCTATCTGACTGAGCCAGGTCATACCATCAAGGACGTTGAGAATCGAGTGTTTGCCACGGGTCGCCTTGTTACCGAGAAACAGACCCACCAGGTAAATAGACAGAATACCACTGCCTCCCAGGGCATTGGAGATAGCGAAGATCATCATTGCGCCACTCAGCACCAAAATGGAGTAGAGTCCTTCGGGCAATTGATTGCGATTGATAACCTGCCAGAGCAGCCAACCGCCGCCGACACCGAGGATCCCGCCCAGGCCAAACTGTTTGATAAAGCTCAGTGCCAGATAGCTGCCCGAGAGTTCATCGCCACTGCTGCCGAGAATAGCAATCAGCGTCACGGTCAAAAACACGGCCATGGGGTCATTACAACCGGATTCTATTTCCAGTGTCGAACCGACACGCTCGTTCACGTTTTTGCCTTTGAGCAGGCTAAATACCGCCGCGGCATCGGTCGAACCAACAATGGCCCCCACCAACATGCCCTGAAGTAAGCTGAGATCAAACAGCCAGGCAGCCAATAAACCTGTCAGCGTGGTGGTTAACGCCACCCCAAAAGTGGCCAAGGACAAGGCCGGCCACAATGCCACCCTGAAACTGGCAACCCGGGTACGCATGCCACCATCGAGCAGAATAACAGCCAGCGCCAGGTTACTGACCAAATAAGCCACTGAATAGTCATTGAATACTATGCCGCCTGGGCCATCTTCACCGGCAAAGATACCCACCGCAAGAAATACCACCAAAATAGGAATACCGAGTCGCGACGACACCGGGCTGAGCAATACACTGACTGCGACAAGCAAGGCCCCGACAAGGAAAAAGCTGTTGATGATATCTGCGTTCAAATGACCCTCCAGTTGAAAATGCGGGGAAGCTAATAAAAGAGAAACCTGACTCTAATGAGACTCCGGAAAACACGTGGGTTACAAACGGAATTATATCATTAATTAGGGTTATTTTTCAGTAGAAACAGTTGACTTATTTTCGCTTTCAGCGAAAAAGACCAGCAAAAGAAGCCGTGTAACCCCTTAAAAAATAGAAAATTTACCAATAAAACATCAAATATGAAGCCAAAGAAACATAAACTCAAATTAATGAAAAAAACTTAATTTTTTCAATCAACTAAAGAATTTGAAATCCAAGAATCCTCATCAATATATCAGTGATGGCTTCAGGGCAAACATTCAGTGTCATAATGACACTTTGTAATGTTAAAAAGACATTCAAAATACAATCAAAATGACACAATCAAAAACACACAAAAAAGTAAGACACTGATTAAAAACAAGAATAAAACTTGGCACATTAGCTGCTCTATGAAGGAAAACCTATCAAATAGACTTTGTCAGAGGGATGCCAATGAGCAGACAAAAATTCACCCTGATCGCACTGTTACTTGTGTTGGTCGCTTCTTTCACTGTACTTCTCAGTATCGGCAGTGAAATCTATCGGGAAAAACCACCGATTGCCGATGTCTATAGCGACAGCCAGGGCCAAGTGGTTTTCAGCGGCAAGGACATAGAACAAGGGCAGCTGGTTTGGCGCTCCATGGGCGGGCATCAGTTGGGCTCCGTCTGGGGCCATGGCGCTTATGTGGCTCCGGATTGGACTGCAGACTGGCTGCACCGTGAGGCCGAAGCCTGGCTGGATATTCGCGCCAAGGAGACATACAACAAGCCTTTCAATAGCCTGGACAAGAGTACTCAGGCCGCATTGGAGCAAGCTTTAAGGGACGATTTGCGCCATAACACTGTCACTACAGATGAGAGAGGTCACACCCGGGTGGTGCTTTCCGACACCCGTATCGCTGCCATGGCGCAAGTGAGTCAGCACTATCAATCTTTGTTTGGTGACGATCCCGCGCTGAATGAGCTGCGAGAAGCCTATGCGATGAAAACCAATACCATAGGATCTGCCGAACGCCGTCAGCAGCTCAATGCCTTCCTGTTTTGGGGCGCTTGGGCCGCAGTGACCGAGCGCCCGGATGCCAGTTACAGCTACACCAACAATTGGCCCTACGATCCGCAACTGGGCAACACACCGACCTCAGACAATATCGTCTGGTCGATTCTGAGCATAGTGACTCTGCTGGCCGGTATCGGTGCCCTGGTTTGGTATCATGCCGCCGGCAAACATGAAGCGCTGCCGGCTCCCGCCACAGAAGATCCCCTGTTCAGACACAAACCCACCCCTTCACAAAAGGCCACGGGTAAATATTTCATTACCGCTATCGGCCTATTTCTGCTGCAGATACTGCTAGGTGGCGTCACGGCGCACTATGCGGTTGAAGGCCAGGAGTTTTACGGTTTTCCCTTGAGTGAGATCCTGCCCTATTCAGTGACCCGCACCTGGCATACTCAACTGGCTGTATTCTGGATAGCGACGGCCTGGCTCGGTACCGGGCTCTATATCGCGCCGGCGCTTTCCGGCCACGAGCCAAAATATCAACGCTTCGGTGTCAACCTACTGTGGGTCGCTCTGCTGGTAGTGGTGCTGGGCTCCATGGCCGGTGAATGGCTGGGGGTACAACAATATTTCTCGCTGGACAACAACTTCCTCTTCGGTCACCAGGGATATGAATACATAGATCTCGGCCGGGTTTGGCAATTGCTGCTGTTAGCCGGATTGATGATCTGGCTGGCGCTGGTGAGCCGCGCCATGTTGCCCGCCCTGAAACAGGAATCTGAGCTAAAGCCTGTGCTCTGGGTACTCTACGCCTCCTGTGTCGCCATCGGCCTCTTCTATGGTGCCGGGCTGTTTATGGGTAAACACACTAACCTTGCCATCGCCGAATACTGGCGTTGGTGGGTAGTACATCTGTGGGTTGAAGGCTTCTTTGAAACCTTTGCCACCTCGGTTATCGCCCTGATGTTTGTGCGTCTTGGCCTTATCCGTGCCCGCAGTGCCAATGGTGCGGTACTCTTCTCTACCCTGATCTTCCTGACCGGGGGCCTGATAGGCACACTGCATCACCTCTATTTCACCGGCACCCCCACTTCGGTCATCGCCTGGGGCGCTATCTTCTCGGCGTTGGAAGTGGTGCCTCTGGCCCTTATCGGTTTTGAAGCGGTAGAAAGCTATCGCCTGCGCCGGGCCGCTCCCTGGATGCAACGCTATCACTGGGCCATCATGTTCTTTGTTGCCACCGCTTTCTGGAATCTGGTGGGCGCCGGTGTACTGGGCTTCCTGATCAATCCACCGATTGCCCTCTATTACATTCAAGGGCTGAATACCACGGCCACCCACGCCCACGGCGCCTTTATGGGAGTCTACGGCATGTTGGGGATAGGCCTGATGTTGTTCTGCCTGTCAGGACTTGCCGGTAAACTGCGCTGGGAAGACAAGTGGCTCAAGGGAGCATTCTGGAGCCTGAATCTGGGGCTGGCCGCCATGCTGTTCCTGTCATTGCTGCCGGTGGGCATAGTGCAGTTCTTTGCCGTTCTGGATCATGGCTACTGGTTTGCCCGCTCGGCAGAGGTGATCCACAGCCCGCTGGTAGAACGCCTGGTATGGATGCGGATGTTCGGTGATATCATCTTCTCCGTCGGTGGTTTATTGCTGGGCGCCTTCCTGCTGGGATTGTTACGACAGGCAGTCAAGGCCAAACGCTTGGCCATTGCTACCAGTCACTAGCCACTCACACTGCAAACAATGTCAAAATGACATTCCACTGTCCCTGGGGTAGACTCACCCCAGGGATTTTATTCAGGTCAGCTTATGCCACTCAGCCATTCCGATCTCACCCGTATCGCGCTGGATATCACCTCAGGTTTGCCAAACAGCGACAGATTCAGCCGTCTGCTGGCAACGGTACGGGACAATCTCCATTGTGATGCCGCCGCTCTACTGAGGTTTCAGGGCAATCGCTTTATCCCACTGGCAATCGATGGCCTCAGGGCCGATGTACTCGGTCGCAGCTTCAACATCACAGAGCACCCGAGACTGGAAGCCATCGCCCGCGCCGGCGATCTGGTGCGCTTTCCGGCAGACAGCCAATTGCCGGATCCCTACGATGGCCTGATAGCCGCCCATACAGATAAGCTCAAGGTGCATGCCTGTATCGGCCTGCCGCTGCTGGACAAGGAACAACTGATAGGCGCCTTGACCATAGATGGTCTGGACCCTTGCCAGTTCGACGATTTCAGCGATGAAGAGCTGCGAAGCCTGAGCGCCATCGCCGCCGCCTCCCTCGGCAATGCCCTGCTGCTGGATAAGTTGGAAAGCCTGTCGCTACAGAGCCAGAGTCGACCTTTGCCGGAAAGCGGCCATAGTGAACTCCTGGGAGAAAGCCCGCAAATGTTGGCGCTGAAGCGGGAAATTGCCGTGGTCGCTCCCAGCGATCTGAACGTATTGATCCTCGGTGAAACCGGCACGGGTAAAGAGCTGGTTGCCAAGGCAGTACACGCCGCCTCGCCCAGAGGCAACAAGGCTCTGGTGTACCTCAACTGCGCCGCCCTACCCGAGTCGGTCGCCGAGAGTGAACTCTTCGGTCATGTCAAAGGCGCCTTTACCGGCGCCATCAGCAATCGCGCCGGTAAGTTTGAATTGGCCGACAAGGGGACTTTGTTTCTCGACGAGATAGGCGAGCTCAGCCTGCCGCTGCAGGCCAAGTTACTCAGGGTGCTGCAATACGGCGATCTGCAACGGGTTGGCGAAGATAGAAGCCTGACAGTGGATGTGCGGGTTATCGCCGCCACCAATAAGGATCTCAAAACCGAGGTGGTTGAAGGCCGCTTTCGCGCCGATCTCTACCACAGGCTAAGTGTTTTCCCGCTACTTGTGCCGCCACTGAGAGAAAGGGGCCGCGACATACTGCTGCTTGCCGGGCATTTTCTTGAACGTTGCCGCAGCAAGCTGGGGCTGGAGCGCCTCAGTCTGTCCGCCGAATCGGAAGCCTGGCTGCTGGCCAACGACTGGCCCGGCAACGTCAGGGAACTGGAACACCTGTTGCACCGCGCCAGCGTGTTGGCGCGCGCCGCCAGTGACCATAACCAATGCCAGTTGCAACTGGGTGAGTTACAGTCAAAGAGCCCCTCTCCAAGTGCGCTGCCGCGCCAGTTGGACACAACAGTGCCTGCAGAATCCATTACACTCAAGCAAGCCACAGCGGAGTTCCAAAGACAGCTGCTGCGCAGTGTGCTGGAACGGCACCAATACAACTGGGCCGCCAGTGCCCGCGAGTTGGGTGTCGACCCGGGCAACCTGCATCGACTGGCAAAACGCCTGCAACTGAAATAGTTTTTTGCCGCAATCTGTTGAAATCTGCGCCGGAAAAGGTAAGGATGCCTGCTCGACTCTGATGCCTGAAACCATGGCGACTGACAGCGTTTAATGAAGAAAAATATCCTATGACAAGAATTCCCCGCCTCGCCCTGTTACTGGGCCTGTTGCTTCCCGCCTGCCTGTCGCAGGCCGTTGAATATCCTCTGCCGCCAGAGGGCAGCAGTATCGTCGGTGACAACCAGTATTATGTAGTGCCCGATGACAAACGCACACTTGAGAGTGTTGCCGACGAATATCAACTGGGGCTGACCAACATGACCGAGGCCAACCCAGGGGTAGACCCTTTTCTTCCCAAGCCCCGCAGCACATTGCTGATCCCCCATAAACTGATCCTGCCGGATGCCCCCCGTAAAGGGATAGTGATCAACGTGGCCGAAATGCGCCTCTACTACTATCCCAAAGACAGCAATACGGTACAGGTCTTACCCATAGGTATAGGTCAAATAGGCCGGGATACCCCGGAAAACTGGGTGACCAAGATTTATCGCAAACGCGCCAACCCCACCTGGACCCCAACGGCCAGGATCCGCAAGGAGTATGCCGCCAACGGCATTACCCTGCCCAAGGTCTGGCCCGCAGGCCCGGATAACCCCATGGGCTTGTATGCGCTTTATATCGGTAACCTGTATGCCATTCACGGCACCAATGCCAGCTTCGGTATAGGCCTGCGTGTCAGCCAGGGGTGTGTCCGCCTGCGTAATCAGGATATCGAGCATCTGTTCAATACTGTGCCCAACGGCACCCGGGTACAGTTTGTCAATCAGCCGATAAAGGCCAGCCTGGAGCCTGATGGCGGTCGCTATCTGGAAGTGCATCAGCCACTGTCGCGCACCGAGGCCGAGTTTGAATCCACCGCGCCTGTGGTATTGAAGATGACCCCGGCCATCAGCCGCTTTATCGCCCATGCCGACACCGACTCCACCGTGCTCAAACGCCTGTTGGATGACAGAAGCGGTATTCCTACCCGCCTCAATCCCTGAACCCTTTAAAAAGCAAGACCCCAGCCAAGGCTGGGGTCTTAGGGAAGGTGCGAATAAGTCCTTGTGGCACTCTGGCTTGCACAGCAATTGGCTGTTACCCCTTGATGGGAGCCAACTGCTGCTGCACAAAGGCGTGCATCACGGCGCTGTTGGCCAGAATTCGCTGATCCAGATTCTGGGTCGCCGGTGTTTCACTGCACACCCCCACCTTGGCGCCGGTGCGAACCAGCCAGGCCTCGAACGAAGTATCAAAGTGGTTGAAGATGACCCCGTCTTGCACCGGACAGCCATCGATATCGCCATCGGCGGCAATATCAAAGAAACGCCCCAGAGTATCACGCAGCTGCAAACTGAACTGACCAGGTGATTGTCTGGGCTCAAAAGAATAGATATAGGTGTGCTGCTGCAACACATCTTCATGACAGGTCAATATGCCTTCGCGGCTGGCGCCCTGCAGCAGTTGACCATATTCCAGCAGCAGCTTGCCTTCAACCGAAGGTGAACTGGCTTCGCCCTCTTTGGGCTGTAAAAACCCCCGGTTGGGGTTTTCACCGAACTTATTGAATCTGTGCCCCTTGGCAAAGCCAGTGGGGTTGACCAAAGGCAACAAGCTTAGATTAATTCGCTCGAAAATATCCTGTTGCAGTTCACTGAGGAAATGCAGCATACCCCAAGGGCCGGCAGCCTCTTCACCGTGAAATCCGGCACTGATCAACACAGAGGGCAGCTCCGCCGTCGCTGAGGGCGACTGATACAGCTCCAGTGGATAATCACCTATTTCGCCCAACTTCTTGCGCCCCAACTGCAGACGATCAACTTCCTGTTGCAATTGGGCATAGAAATGTTCGATATCCGTACTGTCGCAGGCAAAAATGTCTGAATGCCATTGAAAAGATGCGAAGGGGGAACGGCTCATAGTGCTTTTATGACTCAGATGAATGAAGGGCAAAGCTATAATATCAGCTTTATATAAAAACAAAATCCATCTGAGCCAATAGCTCTCAAAAGCCCTGGACTCAATCGTCGCGGGTCAGGACTTCCAGCAGTTCAATTTCAAATTCAAGATCCGAATTCGGCTTGATCAGCGCCCCAACCTGGCGTTCGCCATAAGCCAGATGTGCCGGAACCTTGAGTCGGCGTTTGCCACCGACCTTCATTCCCATCAAGCCCAGATCCCAGCCCTTGATCACCCGCCCCGTGCCAATGACACACTGAAAGGGACGGCCCTTGTCCCAGGAAGAATCAAATTGAGTACCGTCACTCAACCAACCTCGGTAGTGAGCCGTGATAAGCGCTCCTTTCACCGCAGCTTTGCCCTGACCTTCCTCAATATCTATGATTGCCAATTCTGCCGTCATGGCTTGTTCCTCAACCTATGGTTCAAAAGGCGCATCTTATCCGTAAAAGGAACTGAACACTATTCCATGGATAGATGAAGCGGCATGGCAGGCACTTTTCCTTTAAGCTCAAGCCCTTGCTATACTGGCCGCCCGCGGCACTTATATGGCACTTAAATAACAGTCACAGGATGGGACGTCCAGAATGAAGCACACAATTTCCCCCTCTGAACGCTATGCCCAAGGCCCTTGGCAGCAAGACCCCGCCCAGTTGCCTGCGCTGGCAGCGCTTGATAAGCGTTTTCAGGCGCTCGGTCAGGGAAACAAAGTCCCCGGGCTCTACCTGTGGGGCGATGTCGGCCGCGGCAAGACCATGTTGATGGATCTCTTTTTCAATGCCGTCGAGGGGCAGCCCAAGCTCAGACTGCATTTTCATCACTTTATGGCCAGGGTTCACAGAGATCTGAACCGCATCAGCGGCACCCGTGAGCCTTTGGATCAGATTGCCGCCACACTGGCCAAAGAATGCCGCCTGCTGTGCTTCGATGAGTTTTTCGTCTCGGATATCGGCGATGCCATTATTCTTGGACGTTTACTCGAAGGCCTGTTTAACCGTGGCGTTATGCTGGTCAGCACTTCCAATACGCCAATCGAGCGCCTCTATGAAAACGGCCTGCAGCGAGAGCGCTTTTTGCCGACTATCGACTTGTTGCAACAAAAGATGGAATCGCTGCACCTCAATGGCGAGCAGGACCATCGCCTCACCAAAGGCGCGCTCCATGCCCAGGCGGCACTTCCCCTGCTGCAGCTTGGCAATGAACCTGACTTCAGCCAGTGGCTTTCAAAAAACGCCTCGGGTCCAGGGCAACTCAGCATCATGGGCAGAGCGCTTTTTTTCCAAGCCATGGAAGCCACACAATCCCTGGCCTGGTTTCGCTTCGATCAGCTGTGCGAAGGGCCGAGATCCACTCTGGATTATATGGAGCTGGCCGAAACACTGGATACTCTGCTGCTGAGCCATGTGCCCAGACTTGGCGGTGAGCGCCGCGGCTGGATCCGCGCCCGTGGCACCGAAGATGCTGCCGAAGCCGTCAGCACAGGCGATAGAAAGCTCAGTTATGCGCCGGAGGATGATGCCGCCCGGCGCTTTATCGCCCTGATAGATGAGTTTTATGACAGGGGTAAACAACTGGTGCTGCATGCCCAAGTACCACTGGAACAACTGTATCAGGGCGGCGCCCTCAGCTTCGAGTTTCGCCGCACCTACAGCCGCTTAAGCGAAATGTTGCAGGGAACTCCCGGCAAGCCAGGGGTAGGTTATTGAAACGCGAATAAAGATGACATCAACCTCTTGTATCCGAGCCATGCCCATCAGCCATAAATAACTCTTACCCCAGGATAAGCTCATAGATGTTGCTGACCCGCTCGGCCTGCTCCGCCACTTTTTCCTGCGCCACTTGCCCAGGCAACCCGGCCAGAGTTAACCTGTGGTTTTCATCCCTCAGCATGCAATAGGCCTGAGTCAGATGCTGCGCCGACATCAAGGGCAACAGCTCAAGCTCAGCCAACACCTCAAAAATCCGCACATTATCAGACCAGATACACAGCTCAGGGTACTTATGGGCATGGGCCAGCACCAGATACTGAGCGATAAATTCAATATCGGCGATACCGCCAACGCTTTGTTTAAGATCGAACATTCCCTGCGGCGCTTTGAGCAGATGGTCGCGCATCTTAAGGCGCATCTCGCGCACTTCGCTGGCCAGCTGTTTCCTGTCTCTTGCTTGGCGCAGCACACTGTCTCGCACCGTCTGAAACTCCTGCGCCAGGACGTTGTCACCGAAAACAAAGCGGGCACGAACCAAAGCCTGATGTTCCCAGGTCCAGGCCTCCTGCTGCTGATATTCACCGAAATGCCCAATTTCACTGACCAAGAGCCCGGAGGCGCCCGATGGTCTCAGGCGCATATCCACCTCGTAGAGCTCGCCCGACATGGTGCGGGTAGAAAACAGGTGTAATATCCGCTGCGCCAGTTTGAGATAGAAGTGCCCCACATCCAACGGCTTGTCACCGTCAGTCGAGCCGCCCTTGGCATTGTGCAGAAACACCAGGTCGAGATCCGAGCCGTAGCCCAGCTCAATGCCCCCCAGCTTGCCATAGCCGACGACGGCAAAACCTATCTCCCCGTCAGCCAGGCCAGGCGGCATGCCGTGGCGCTCTGTCATTTGCTGCCAGGCCTGTTGCACCACTTGCTCTATAATGGCCTCGGCAAGAAAGGTCAGGTGATCGCTGACCTGCATGATAGGCAAGACCCCGGTGACATCCGCGGCGGCAATTTTCAACTGTTGTGACAGTTTGAACTGCCTGAGCGCCTCCATCTGCTGCTCCATATCCTCTTCCGGAACCCGCAGCAGGTATTGACGCAGTTCACTGCCGTAATCATCCAGAGAAGTGGTGTCATAAAGCTGCGCCGGATCGATCAGCTCATCCAGCAACATGGGGAATTTCGCCAGTTGCTGGGCAATCCAGGGACTGGCACAACACAGGCTCACCAATTGTTGGCGGGCGCCGGGGTTTTCACACAAAAGTTCAAGATAAGTGGTGCGGGTGAGGATCTGCTCCAGTACGCCGGTTACCGGCTTGAATGCCTTGCTGGGATTGGGCTGCAGCGTCAGCTCCTCAAGCATTTTCGGCATCAGCTTATCCAGGGTATCCCGCCCTCTTGGGCCTATGGCCCGGCGTGATACCGTCTCGTGCCAATGGGCCAGACTGCTCCAGAGTTCATTGTCTTCTATGCCTCGCTCGGCCAGCAGCGATTGTATGTCTTCCTCGCTGTCACAGACCCAGAGCTGGCAGGCCCAGCTATCGCTTTGCTCCTCATTGTCTTCATCACCGCCGACGGTATCGCGAAAATGGCGATGAATTTTGAACATGGCAGAATCAATCTCACTGCGCAGCTCTGCTTCATTGGCCATCTCCAGTGCATAGCAGAGACGATGCCAATCCAAACCGTTATCCGGCAGGGTCTGGGTCTGTTTATCTCCTATGGCCTGCAACAGGTTTTCTACCCGGCGCAGCAGCAGATAACTTTGCTTGAGTTCATCTACCGCCAGGTACTCAAGTTGCCCCAAACGAAAGAGGGTATCTATGGCATCGAACAGGCTTTGACTGCGCAGCGCAGGCTCCCGGCCGCCGCGGATAAGCTGAAAACTCTGCACCACGAACTCCACTTCGCGGATACCGCCGGCACCGAGTTTGATGTTGTCCTTGAGCTGGCGCCGCCGTACTTCCTGGGCGATAAGGCGTTTCATCCGCCTCAAGGAATCTATGGCAGAAAAGTCGATATAACGCCGGTAAACAAAGGGGCGCAGCAGGTCGTGAAGCTCATCAGAGTATTGAGTCCAGGGACCAAGCGCACGGGCTTTGACCATGGCATAACGCTCCCAGTCACGCCCCTGCTCCTGATAATAATCCTCAAGGGCGCTGTAGCTGACCACCAGCGGGCCACTCTCGCCATAGGGACGCAAACGCATGTCGACCCGGAACACAAAGCCATCGACTGTGACCTGCCCCAGCAGATTGACCAGGCGTTGCCCCATGCGGATAAAGAACTGCTGGTTATCCAGGCTGCGCCGACCGCCCTGGGTCTCGCCGTGTTCCGGGAAGGTAAAGATCAAGTCGATATCGGATGAGAAATTCAGCTCACGACCGCCCAGCTTGCCCATTCCCAGGATCATCAAGGGTTGTGGCTTGCCGTCGCTGTCACAGGGGGTTCCCAGACTCTGGCACATTTCACGATAGAGCCAGTCTCTGGCGCCGATGATCAGTGCCTCAGCCAATACAGAGAGATCAAGCAGTGACTCCTGCAGCGGGCTATAACCCATGAAGTCGCGCCAGGCGAGGCGTACCATTTGCCGATTGCGATAATTTCGCAGCACTGATTTGGCGGTTTCTTCCTGGGTGACAGAGTCGAGCAGGGATTGAATTTCGCCGGCAAAGTCTTGTCTATCCAGGCGAGTGAGCTGGCCGGTAAACAAGGGGGCAATCCACTCTGGGTGGCGGCACAGCTGAGTGGCAACATAATCACTCAGGCCCATAACTCGCTGCAGCTCCTGCTGCTCGATGAGGCTGAGCTCGGTGACCACCTCAGGCCAGCGCTCCACCAGCAGATGCCAATGCTTACCGGCCTGCTTACACAGCAACTCGGAAAACGGCTTTTGACTGTCACACCCCAATTCCATAGTTATCCCTGTTCGATTGTATTCAAGATTATTTAGACATATTATGTCATTTTACTGCACGTATCTCTGCTCGACATGAGGGTTACCAAGTCGATGCCTGTGATTCTGACTTCACCCCAATTCTTGTGGGTGATACTCTGTGCACAGATTACACCAACTTGCACTGACGGCCTACGGGGACCAGAGGTTTTAGCACCGTTTGCCAGTCTCAAGTGCTTATCATAATGGAGAAAACATGGCAGGAATGCTGATCCGTATTCTCAGTCTGCTAATGCTGTTATCACTGACAGCCTGCGGTGACGACAGACCCGAGCAGATCGCCCAGTTGCAACAGCTGAATGACCAACGTCTGGAAAAACTCGGCCAGATGCTGGACAAAGACCAGCTGCGCAACGGCATCTTACTTAAACAGTATGGTCAAATTCTGGCGCAGCAGCGGCCGGAATTACAACCGCTGGTGGAGCAACTGACACTGGATGCCACCAGTAAAGGACCACTGTACAAGTCTCTGGAAAGCAGGGTGAAAGACGCCAAGGTGGCGAGCAACTTTGTTAATCTTGACCAACAGTTGGAAGAGGAAAACAACCTCTATCAAGCGCTGGACTCAAGCCTGTTCAACGACATGCTGTCAGATCCCGTCAATGTGATTGCCGATATGTCAGAGGGCAAACTCGCCAGGGTCAACGCCATCAGCCGCGAGGCTTCAACCCTGGCCAATGGCTCGGAAGACTTTGGTGCCGGCAGCCAGTTGGTGGGTAACCCCGCCTATGGCCAGTGGCAAACCGATTCCAACGGCATGTCCTTTTGGGCCTGGTATGGCATGTACTCCATGTTTTCCAACCTGTTCCACAGGCCGGTTTATTATGACAACTGGTCCAGAGGCAGGGATTACAGCTATTACAATGATGTGGGCCGCTATCGCTATACCTCCCCCAAGCAGGCCAAGGCCCAAACTCAGGTCTATGAGCGCACCAAAAAACGTTTCGACTCTCAAGGCAAACGCTTTGACAGCCCTTATGCCAAGTCCCGCTCCGGCTCCAGCGCCCTCTCTCGTCAGAGCAGCGCCGCACCCAAGCCATCCAGCAGTGGACAATCGGCCAGCAAGTTTCGCTCAAACTACTCTAAAGACAGCAGTTTCCGTAATTCTGGCAGTCGCACCAGCCGTGGTGTCAGCCGGGGCAAATAACTCAGCCAGGATCACAACTTAAGGAATGAACATGACTCTATTTCAGGAATTCGGCATCACTCAGGAACTGGCCGTCATACTCGCCATCGACCTTTCTATCGCCGTGGTACTGCTCACTCTGACCCGCTACCTGCAAGGCTGGAGTATTCGGGTAAACAGCAGTGAAGAGCTGGCGGTCAGAGACAACTTCGCCTTCGGCATCAGCACCGCCGGCGCTGTTGCGGCACTGGGTATAGTGCTGACAGGCGCCATTACCGGCGCCGCCGCTCACAGTTATCTGCAGGAAGCCATCGGCATGAGCGCCTACGGCCTGTTTGGTCTGGTGCTGATCAAAATGGGGCGCTTTTTGCACGATAAAATCGCCTTGAATAATATCGACAAGAACGCCCTGGTACTCAAAGGCAATGTGTCGGTTGCCATAGTCGATGCCTCGGCCGCTATCGCCACTGCGATTATTATCCGCGCCGTGCTGCTGTGGGCCGAAGATCTGACTCTGGATACCTTTATTGCCATCCTTAGTGCCTTCGCCATCTCTCAATTGATGCTGGTGTTGCTGACCCGCCTCAGAGAGAATCGCTACGCCGCCCGCAACCAGGACAGCTCAATGCAGCAAGCGCTGGCACAGGGAAATACCGCCCTGGCGATACGTCATGCCGGGGCGATGATCGCCATGGCGCTGAGCTTCAATGCCGCCAGTCACTTTATCGTCTTCAGCCCTGAAGCCTATGTCACCAACGCCCTTGGCTGGCTGGTGTTCTCCTTCATTATGTTGGTGGTACTGAGCCTGCTGCTGCCCTTGGTCAAACTCCTGGTGCTGGCAAAAATTGACCTCGCCGATGAGGTGGAAAAGCAGCACAACATAGGCTTGGCCGCGGTTGAAATGGCGATCAGCATAGCGGTTGCGCTGATCCTCACCGCTTTGATGGCCTGATCCCGTGGCATTAAGTAGTCACACCAACACCCAAGAGCCCAACAGACGCCACTTAGGTGCCCTCGATGATGCCCTGCTTTTGGGGATCATGGGGGTACTGGCGGCCTGTGGTCTGATATACGAATACCTGCTTTCCCATTATGCCGGGCGCATTTTGGGCGCCCTCGAGGCAGCCATCTACACCATGATAGGCTTGATGATAGTCTCCATGGGCTTGGGGGCCTTTGCCGCCCGCAAGATAAAGTGCGCCTTCAGTGGCTTTGCAGTATTGGAATTAACTGTCGCCTTGCTGGGCTCACTGGCGATTCTGATCACTGCGGCCGTCATCGGCTTTGGCCACGAGCTGCCGGAACTGATAGGACGAACCCTGGGGCTACCGCCGGATCATCTGCCTAAGGGTGGCTTTATCGGCCGTTTTCAGGAATTATCCCGCTACCTGCCCTATCTCTGGGGTGTGTTGCTCGGCTTGATGATAGGCATGGAGATCCCGCTCATTGCCAGGGTGCGTCAGGCTCTTTCCGAAGAACACCTGCTGCACAATGCCGGCACCATCTATGGCGCCGACTATATAGGCGCAGGTGTCGGCGCGGCGCTCTGGGTCGGCTTTATGCTGGCGCTGGATATCCAGCTGGCTGCCGCCATGACAGCCGCCTTTAACCTCTTGGCCGGGTTTATCTTTATTATCCGCTTCAGAGACAGGATCCGCGCCGCCAACTGGTTACTGGCGGCACACGTACTGGCTACGGGGATACTGCTGATGCTGGCCATCAAGGGGCCAACCTGGGAGCAAGGGTTCAACAACCTCCTGTATCAAGACAAGGTCGTCTATGCCAAGGCTACCCGGTTTCAGCAACTGACACTGACCAAGCGCCTGATGGGTAACCATCTGCCGCCGGTGTACTCCCTCTATATCAATGGACGGCTGCAGTTCTCCTCCAGTGATGAACACATCTATCATGCCTTCCTGGTACATCCGACTCTGGCAGCCAGTGCCCGTCACGACAAGGTGTTGATCATAGGCGGTGGTGATGGATTAGGCTTGAAACAGGTACTGAAATGGCAACCCAAGCAGGTCACTCTGGTGGATCTCGATGCCGAGATGGTCAAACTGTTCAAAGAACCCGGGGCTGAAGTACCGGAAGATCTCAGGACTGCATTGCTCGGCCTCAACGACAACGCCTTTGCCGATCCCAGGGTGGAAACGGTTTTCGACGATGCCTTTAACGGTGTCGACCGCTTGCTGGCCCGCGGTGATAAATACGATGCCATCATAGTGGATCTGCCTGATCCCTCACATCCGGATCTCAATAAGCTCTATTCAGACCTGTTTTATAAAAAACTCAGGGAACTTTTGAGCGCGGATGGAGCCATCAGTATACAGTCCACCTCGCCTTACCATGCGACCAAGGCCTTTATCTCAGTCGGCAAGACCCTGGCACTGGCGGGATTCAAGGTGAATCAGTATCACCACAATGTGCCCAGCTTTGGCGAATGGGGCTGGACCATAGGGACACTCAATGGCCAGGACGCCAAGAGCAGGCTGCAGCAGATGCAGCAACTGCCGGTAGAGGATGACTGGTTGACGCCTGGGCTTATTCGCGGCGCCTTCGAGTTTCCGAAACAATTTTACACTAAGATGGACCAGGTTCAGCCCAACACCATAGGCTCGCTGCAGCTGTATTACTACCACCTGCAGGCGTGGACAGATGAACAGGGTGTAGCAACCTTTTAAACAGGCAAAGATAACGCTTGACATATTATGTCTCGGTGTTATCTTTAAACGCAGACATAATATGTCAAAGAGGACAAATATGAATATTCACACTATTGCCAATCATTTAAATGGACTTGGCGACAACAGCTCTACTGGGTTCCAGTTTGACTGTTACCCCATTGAAGGGGATGTAGAAGTGTTGCAGGTCAATGTGGTTGGCCGTGAAGAGATCCCCGTATTTGTTTCGGTAACGGAAAACCAAATCCTCTGCATCAGTTATCTCTGGGGAGAGGATGAACTCAAGCAGGAACGCCGTGCCGAGATGTTTGAAACCATGTTGGAACTCAACATCCCTATGCCACTGTCTTCATTCGCCAAGATTGATGATAAGTATGTGGTTTACGGTGCACTCTCCCTGCAATCGAGCATGCTGGAAATAGAGCAGGAACTCTCTGTCCTGTCTGACAACTGTCTCGAAGTCATTGACGAACTGGTCGACTTTTTGAAATAAGGAGCCAAATCATGGGCATACTGAACAAAATTCTTACAGCATTCCGCGGTGGGGCCAACGAAGTCGGCCAAAGCATAGTGGATGCCAATTCAACCCGCATCTTCGAACAGGAGATCCGTGACGCCGAGAAACACCTCACCAAGGCCAAGCGTGAACTGACAGATGTGATGGCCAAAGAGATGCAAGCCAGCCGCGAAATCGATCGCATTAAGCGTGCTATCGCCGAGCATGAAGGCTATGCCACTCAGGCACTGGAAAAAGGCAATGAAACCCTGGCACTGGAAGTGGCCGAGAAGATTGCCCAGCTGGAAATGGAACTGGCCGAGCAACAAACCGCCAACGACAGCTTCAGCGCCCACGCTGCCCGCCTGAAAGATCTGGTGAAGAAAACCGAACGTCAGTTGGCCGACTATCAGCGTCAGCTGAGCATGGTCAAGACCACAGAAAGTGTGCAAAAGGCCACGGCTTCCATTACCGACTCTTTCGCGTCAAGCAACTCCAAACTGCTCAACGCCAAAGACTCACTGGAGCGTATCAAGGCCCGTCAGCAACAATTTGACGACCGCCTGAAGGCTGCCGAAAACCTGGAAGCCGAGAACAGCGACCAATCGCTGAAAGCCAAGCTGGCTGAAGCCGGTATCGGCGAGCAGAAGAGCAACGCCAGCGATGTGCTCGAGCGTTTAAAAGCCAAGAAAGGCTGATAACCTATGGGATTCTTTGGCAGCCTGTTTGGCAAAAAAGAAACTCCAGTGCGTCAGCTTAAGCATCCGTCAGAGCTGCAAAAGGGCGATATGATCTCCCTAGATGACAGCTTTGCCCTGCCTGCGCACCTGCGCGGGCAGCAGCTTAGGGTCGAAGCCGTCAATACCTATGAGTATCAGCGCAGTCAGTCGACTGAGTGGGTACTCAAGGGGCACAGCGGTGAAGCCATCTATCTGGGGCTGGATGAAGACGACGAAACCTGGCTGGCTTTTTCACTGAAAATAAGCCGTGCTCAGGTCGATGCCTTGTTCGATCTGGATGATTTCTCCGCCATCTTCGATGAACCGGGGAAAGCTGAGCTGAGTACCAAGGCGCTCACCGCCGAGACTGAGATGCTTGAGCAATGGCTCGGGAAACACTACCATCAGGTCAGTTTTGCTGAGTTTGGCTATTTCCACCGGGAAGATTACCGTGGGCTCAGGCCTCCTCAGGATGCTGACGGTGCAACAGGTGATGCCTTCGAGAGCTATCAGTTGCTGGATGATGACGAGTCTCGCGCTGTGGATATCGAAGTCTATGAAGGCGGCGAAACCGATGTGGCGCTAACCCTTTACCGCCCCCTCAGCGATATTCGTGACTACTGGCCAGGAGAATAATGCGGCATGAGCAAGAACCACCCTTATCCGGAAAAATGGTTACAAAACCAAAAAGCTGCCAAGGCAACCCAGGTAGCTTTCGATCTGGATGAAAGGTTTCAATACTCCATCCGCAAGGCGGCCCTGGATACAGGAGTAAGCCCGTCAGATCAGATCCGCATGATATTGGGTTTATCCGTGGCCAAGCGTCCCAAGCGGCCACGGTTAACCGTTTCGCTCAGTCCCGCCGACTATGTTCAGCTCGCCGAAAAATACGGCTTGGCACCGGATGCACAGCTGGAAATCAAAAAACGGGTATTGGAAGACCTGGTACAATTCGTAGACGAACAATAAACGCGCGCATTTACAGGAAACGGTAAGTCTTTTACCCTGAAAGGATATCAAGTTTTTCAATGGAAGAACCAATGCCGGATAAACCTCGCTGGTTCCTGAAGCCGCCTGTTCAAGTCTCCCCTTTCGAATTGGCGATGATGTTATTGTCGCTGATTTCTGTGGTTGTGATCCTGATCATGACCTTTGTCCCTGTCGATCCTGAAACCCATAAGCTGTTGTTTTATATCGATACGGGTATCTGTTTTATCTTTATGAGTTATTTCCTGGTGGGCTTGGTTCAGGCAGAGAATCGACTCGCTTATATCAAGTCTCACTGGGTCGACTTTGTCGCCAGCATTCCGGCGATTGAAGCGCTGCGCTTCGCCCGTTTATTCCAGATCCTCCGGGTATTGCGGCTCATTCGCATGAGCAGTTCGCTGATAGGGCCACTGCTGAAACAAAGACGTCAAGCCACTATCGCCAGCCTACTGGTGTCCATGGTGACTATCATCACTATCGCCTCGGTATTGATGTTGCTGGTGGAAAGCGGCGTCGAAGGCGCCAATATTCAAACCGCCGAAAACGCTATCTGGTGGGCAATTGTGACTATTTCCACCGTCGGATACGGTGACTTTTACCCCGTGACGACTGTGGGTCATGTAATAGGTGGCATAGTCATCGTCTGCGGGGTCAGTTTCTTCGGGGTCATTTCCGGTTATATGGCATCGCTGTTTGTCGCCCCTGATGAACAAGAGAGCCTGGAAAACCAAAGCAAGGTCATCAAGAGCGAGTTGGATCTGGTACTCGAACGCATGGAAGCTAACCAACAACAGATGCTGACGGAGATCGCCGACTTGAAGCAGAAACTGGCGCAGCAACAGCGGGACTAATCCAATCAACAAGAAGGACGCCTAGGCGTCCTTCTTTGTGCTTATTTCCGGGCGACTCCTCCGGAAAACTTAGGGAAGGCGCGAATAAGTCCTCGTGGCCTTCTCTTTTGTAGTAGAGTGGCTTGCACAGCAATTGGCGTTCAAGGCGTCAACGCCAGTAAGGGAGTTGCTGCAGCGCCATCTTGCGGGATTGCTCCATCGCAAAAATCAAACTCTGCTGTTTGTCGGTCAAGGCTTCGGCACACTCAGGCGCCAACTGCTCGGCCATGACATAAGCGCCAAGACTGATGATCCCATGACTCAAGTCCTGCCAGGGGGCACGGAAACTATCGCGAGCCTTGGATGAGTAGAGACTGCCATAAGCCAGCCCCACCAAGATGCCTTCATCCAAGGGCGTTGCCAGTTTCAAATAGTCATCACGGCTGAGTTCATCCCCCGGCATGGCCGCCAACAACTTTTGCCAGGATGCCTCCTGCAGACCGTCACAGGTTCCCTTCAAGCCACCGGCCACGACTATCTGCATTTCACCACTGGCAAGTTCGAGCAACATGTTCACCAGTTGCAACTGCAGCTGACCATAGCGGCAATCCTGCCATAGCGTTTGTAAACGGCCGTGGAAATCCATATTTTGCAACTGTTGCGATGCCCGTTCACGCACATCCCCCGCATTGCCCAGCTTACCAAGCAGCAACTTATCCTGGGCCAAACGCCCGAGATAATTGGCTTCTGTCACAAAAGCGAGTTGCTGCTCCAGCCAGGAAAATCCCGCTTTGGTCTGGCTGTTGCCCAGGGTGAACTGCCCCAAAGTCAAGCGCAGCAGGCGCACGCAAGAGCGCAGACGCTGCCACAATAGCGCTTGCCCTACCGGGTCATCAAAACTCTCCGCAATCATGCCCTCCAACAGTTGCCAACGCTCCAACGCCGTTTCCAGCACCACCAAGAGTGTCGCCTTGATATCATTATCACAGGGCAGACTGATATATTGCAGCGCTTCCAACGCCAGTGGACTGGCCTGCTGCGCCAGGCGATAGCCTCGCTGCGCCTTACTGGCCTTCCCCAGGCGCAGGGGCACATTGGCTGCCACCTGCTGTGCCAGCGGTAAGAGATCGGCTGCTCGGCCCCGCTTGAGTTCAAATTCCAGCTCACAAAGCGATTCGCTCCGGCCCCCGGCACTGATAGTGCCGGTATCCAGTGCCAGCTCTATCAGGCTATCCCCCTGAATCACCAACCAGCAGCAACGCTGAAAATCAGTATGAAACAGGCAACCGAGGCGGGCTTGCAGTCCGTCGATATCGGTATTCTCAGGCCAAATTTCAGCAGGAAACAGCGATAAAACAGGGCTGTTGGCATCAATATCGACATTGTATTCCGGTCGACTGTGGATCCCACCGCTGACCCGACCGGCTGTTTTTATGGTCTGCTCCCGCTTACCGTCACATCCGCGGACTCTAAGCCCCATATCCAGCTGACGCAGTGCCAGCTCTGGCGTATCATAATAGCCATTACTCAACTGCTGGCATCCCTGGGATGTAGCGGCGGGTAAAGAGTTCAGAAATGTGGTCAGCTGACTGACTTCTGTGGCGGGGAAAAAGAGCTTAAGTTCTATCTCATTTTGTTGATTGTCGGCATCCATGGTGCGCTACTGCTCATTTTGTCATCAAAAATTCATCATCTCGTCATTCAAAGGTCACAATGTCATATTGTTGTCACAAAAATGACCTAGGATTATCCTGTCGGGTGATATATAACCCGATAGAATAAAAACTGACGTGTTTTCTGTAAAAACACAGTTTCAATAAGCGGACGCTTGGGTTAACATTCGCCCGCATTTCCAATAGTGGAATAACCTAAATAGGTAAACGGCTATGCCAGTAAACTCTATTTTAGGCGTGTTTGCAAAATCGCCGATAAAACCTCTGCAAGAGCATATAGACAAAGTATACGATTGTGCTTCGCTACTCGTGCCCTTCTTCGAAGCGACCATAGCTGAAGATTGGGACAGTGCGGTCACTATTCGCAAGAAGATCAGCCAAGAGGAAAAAGAAGCTGACTTTCTTAAACGCGAAATCCGCCTGACACTGCCAGGTGGCTTGTTTATGCCAGTAGAAAGGACTGACTTACTGGAGCTCCTGACCCAACAGGACAAAATCGCTAATAAAGCTAAAGATATTTCCGGTCGAATCATCGGCCGCCAACTGCTTGTTCCTCAAACCATCCAAACCCCATTCATCGCTTATTTGCAGCGCTGCCTAGATGCAGTCGCCCTGGCCAAAGAAGCGATCAACGAGCTCGATGATCTGCTGGAAGCAGGCTTTAGAGGCCGTGAAGTGGATTTGGTAGCCAAAATGATCAGTGAACTCGATGCTATCGAAGAAGACACTGATGATCTGCAAATTCAGGTGCGTCGACAGCTGTTCGCCATGGAAGCTGAGCTTAATCCTATCGATGTCATGTTCCTCTATAAGATAATTGAGTGGGTTGGTGACCTGGCAGATCTTGCCGAACGTGTCGGTTCCCGCCTTGAGCTGATGCTGGCTCGCGTCTAACAAACAAAAGGTTATCAAGGTAACAACATGGTTGATGTATTAGTCACCTATGGCCCATGGCTCATAGGTATCGCGGCTGTTTTCGGGTTTCTTATGGCCTGGGGCATTGGGGCCAACGACGTAGCAAATGCTATGGGTACGTCTGTTGGTTCAAACGCTATTACCATTAAGCAAGCGATTATTATCGCAATGATCTTTGAATTCGCCGGTGCCTATCTGGCCGGTGGTGAAGTCACCAGTACTATACGAAAAGGGATCATAGATTCCGCTTTCTTCGTAGATAGCCCCGAGCTACTGGTCTACGGCATGATAGCCTCTCTATTGGCTGCGGGTATTTGGTTGGTCGCCGCATCAGCTCTTGGCTGGCCGGTTTCCACCACTCACTCTATCGTGGGAGCCATCATAGGCTTTGCTGCTGTGGGTGTGGGCACTGAAGCCGTTGCCTGGGGCAAAGTCGTTGGTATCGTTGGCTCTTGGGTCGTCACCCCGGCCATCTCAGGCTTTATCGCCTTTATGATTTTCCAGAGCGTACAAAAACTGATTTTCAATACTGAAAACCCTTTGGAAAACGCTAAACGTTATGTGCCTTTCTACATGGCCTTTGCCGGCTTTGTAATGTCTTTGGTTACCATCACCAAGGGCCTTAAGCATGTTGGTCTCAAGTTCAGCACTGTAGAGGCCTATCTGTTGGCATTGGCGATCGCCATTCTGGTGGGTATTGCGGGTAAAATCGCCATCAGCCGTCTGAAGATGAGCAGCAAAAACGATCGCCAGACCAACTTCGGCAATGTTGAACGAGTCTTCGCCATTCTGATGGTTGTGACCGCCTGTTGTATGGCTTTTGCCCACGGCTCCAACGACGTGGCCAATGCTATTGGTCCATTGGCTGCAGTTGTCTCTGTGGTAAACAGTGGCGGTGCCATTGAAGCCAAGGCACCGCTGGTTTGGTGGATTCTGCCTCTGGGCGCCGTCGGTATCGTTATGGGTCTGGCCATCTTCGGCAAGCGCGTAATGACCACTATAGGTAAGAATATTACTCACCTGACCCCAAGTCGTGGCTTTGCCGCCGAACTGGCCGCAGCCTCAACCGTGGTTATCGCCTCGGGCACAGGTTTACCTATTTCCACCACTCAAACTCTGGTAGGCGCGGTATTGGGTGTGGGTATGGCCAGGGGTATTGCCGCCATCAATATAGGTGTGGTTCGCAACATTGTAGTTTCATGGGTAGTGACCTTGCCAGCCGGTGCCGGCCTGTCTATTCTGTTCTTCTTCACCATCAAAGGTGTGTTCGGTTAACAGAAGTAGCATTAGAAATCACGGTAAATATCATGATTATAAGAGGGAAGTCGAATGACTTCCCTCTTGCATTGAAGCCTTCAAATCCCTAGCATGTGGGCAGTATTTTGCGACAGAGAATGACTAAGTGTTAAGACTCCTGACTCTCATAGGGATGATGCTCCTGTCTCCCACCCTATTGGCCCAAGGCCAGACGCGCTATATTTCGGATGATGTCTTCATCTACATTCATGGTGGACCCGGCACTCAATACCGGATCCTGGGTAGTATCGAAGCCGGTCAGCAGATAAACGTGTTGCCTGAGCGCCAAGGCGATTACACCAAGATTATCGACCATAAGGATCGTGAAGGCTGGGTACTGACCAGCATGATCTCCAAGGACAAGTCGCTGCGTTTTCGCGTCTCAGAACTGGAAAGCCAGTTGGTCGAAGCCAAAAGCCAGCTCACAGGACTTCAGAGCGAAAATGGTGACTTCAAGGGCGAGCTTGGCAGCCTCAAGTCTCAGCTGAGCAAAGCCCAGGCCGAACTGGCCCAAGCCAGTGCAGAACGCGATGAAGCCATCGCCAAGCTCAAATCGATGAAAGACAATGAGCGTTTCCGTATGTGGCAAGAAGGCGGACTCATCGCCGCCCTGGGTTTAATCCTCGGGGTTATTCTGGTTTACATGCCAAGACCACAGCGACGCAAGAAAGATCGTTGGATGTAATAACATTTTTCCCTTCTTAAAGGCCAGTGTTTAAAACCACTGGCCTTTTGTTTATGTGACTTTACAGCTGGGGTGCGTAAAGCCAATTAAACAATTTTCACATTCCTGCCAAGATTGGTGTCACAGATCACATTTTGATTGTATAATCGGCGCGCGCAAGCGCCAATATTGTATACAAAATTAATAAAGCGTCTTTTGCGTCAGACATATTCCAGGTAATTCGAGCAGTCATTAACTGCCCCCCAACCGGCTTAGATGGAAGCGATAACTATGTTCAAAGCGAGTGAAGTTCTGGCAGGCCACTATGATAGCGCCAATCTCGACGAACTCTTTAAAGCCATCAGTGACAACTATATTGTCGACGAAGAGCAATATCTGTCCGATCTGATCAAGCTAGTCCCGTCGAGTGACGAAACCATTGAGCGTGTGACCCGTCGCGCCCACGACTTGGTCAGCAAGGTTCGTCAATATGACAAAAAAGGTCTGATGGTAGGTATAGACGCTTTTTTACAGCAATACAGCCTTGAAACTCAAGAAGGCATCATACTCATGTGCCTGGCCGAAGCCCTGCTGCGGATCCCGGATCCGGAAACGGCCGATGCCCTGATTGAAGACAAGCTCTCAGGTGCCAAATGGGACGAGCATCTGTCAAAGAGTGATTCAGTATTGGTCAACGCCTCGACATGGGGCCTGATGCTGACAGGCAAAATCGTCAAACTTGATCGCAACCTGGATGGCAGTCCAAGCAACTTATTGAAGCGCTTGGTTAATCGCCTGGGTGAGCCGGTGATCCGTCAAGCCATGTATGCCGCCATGAAGATCATGGGCAAACAGTTCGTACTCGGTCGCACAGTTAAAGAAGCGCTGAAAAACAGTGAAGACAAGCGCAAGCAGGGCTATACCCACTCTTACGACATGCTGGGTGAAGCCGCTCTGACCCAGAGAGATGCCGAGAAATACTTCCAGGACTACTCCCACGCCATCAGCGAATTGGGAGCCCAGCAGTACGATGAATCCCAGGCGCCCAGACCGACGATTTCCATCAAGCTGTCGGCGCTGCATCCCCGCTATGAAGTGGCCAATGAAGACAGAGTCATGTCCGAGTTGTATGCCACAGTGATCAAGCTGATTGAGCAGGCTCGCAGCCTGAATGTCGGTATCTCTATCGATGCCGAAGAGGTAGACCGTCTCGAGTTGTCCCTCAAGCTGTTCCGCAAACTATATAACTCAGAAGCCGCCAAGGGCTGGGGTCTATTGGGCATAGTGGTGCAGGCTTACTCCAAACGGGCACTGCCTGTACTCCTGTGGCTGACCAAGCTTGCCAAAAAGCAAGGCGATGAAATCCCGTTGCGACTGGTGAAAGGCGCTTATTGGGACAGCGAACTCAAGTGGGCCCAACAGGCAGGTGAAGCCGGTTACCCCCTCTACACCCGCAAGGTGGGGACGGATCTCTCCTATCTGGCCTGTGCTCGTTTCCTGTTATCGGACAAGACCCGTGGTGCCATCTATCCACAATTTGCCAGCCATAACGCCCAGACAGTCGCTGCCATCAGCGATATGGCCGGCGATCGTGAGTTTGAATTCCAGCGTCTGCACGGCATGGGACAGGAGTTGTACGACACCATTTTGGCGGAAAGCCGAGCTCGCACCGTCAGAATTTATGCCCCGATAGGTGCCCATAAAGATCTGCTGCCCTATCTGGTGCGCCGTCTGCTGGAAAACGGTGCCAACACTTCATTTGTGCATAAGTTGGTGGATCCCAACACACCAATCGATTCACTGATCACCCACCCTCTGGTGACAGTCAAACAATACAAAACCCTGGCCAATAACAAGATAGTGAAGCCTGCCGACATTTTTGGCAGCGAACGCAAAAACTCCAAGGGACTCAATATGAACATTCTCTCTGAAGCCGAACCCTTCTTCGCGGCACTGGATCAGTTCAAGGCTCATCAATGGCATGCCGGCCCGCTGATCAATGGTGAAACCCTGAGCGGCGAGTCAAAGCCGGTTGTCAGCCCCTATGACACGACACAAACCGTCGGTCAGGTGGTTTTTGCCGACAACCAAGCCGTTGAGCAGGCCATCAGTTCAGCCGTCGCCGCCTTCCCAGCCTGGTGTCGCACGCCGGTGGCACAGCGCGCCAGCGCACTGCAAAAACTGGCCGACCTGCTGGAAGAAAATCGCGAAGAACTGATAGTGCTCTGTACCCGTGAAGCCGGCAAGAGCCTGCAGGACGGCATAGATGAAGTCCGAGAAGCCATCGACTTCTGCCGCTACTATGCGGTGCAGGCCAAGAAGATGATGAGCAAGCCCGAACTGCTCCCCGGGCCAACCGGTGAATTGAACGAACTGTTTGTTCAAGGCCGCGGTGTCTTTGTCTGTATCAGCCCCTGGAACTTCCCGTTGGCGATTTTCCTCGGTCAGGTGACAGCAGCCCTTGCTGCCGGCAACACAGTTATCGCCAAGCCGGCCGAGCAAACCTGCCTGGTGGGCTACCGCGCCGTACAACTGGCCCATGAAGCCGGGATCCCCAAAGAAGCGCTGCAATTCCTGCCGGGCACAGGCGCCAGTGTCGGCGCCGCACTGACCAGCGACGAACGTATCGGCGGTGTCTGCTTCACAGGTTCGACCGGCACGGCCAAGGTGATCAACCGTGCTCTGGCTGCCCGCGAAGGTGCCATCATTCCTCTTATCGCCGAAACCGGTGGTCAAAATGCCATGGTGGTGGACTCCACCTCCCAGCCGGAGCAAGTGGTCAACGATGTGGTTGCCTCTTCCTTTACCAGCGCTGGCCAGCGCTGCTCGGCGCTGCGGGTACTCTATCTGCAGGAAGATATCGCCGATCGGGTACTGGAGATCCTCAAGGGTGCAATGGATGAACTCAGCATTGGCTATCCTGGTTCAGTGAAGACAGATGTCGGCCCTGTGATCGATGCCACAGCCAAAGCCAATCTCAACGCCCATATCGAGCACATCAAACAGGTAGGCAAGCTTATCAAACAGGTGGAGCTGCCCGCTGACTGCAAGGATGGCCATTTCGTTGCTCCAACCACGGTGGAAATCGATTCCATCAAGGTGCTGGAGAAAGAACATTTCGGCCCAATACTGCACGTTATCCGTTTCAAAGCCTCAGAGCTGGACAAGGTGATTGCCGATATCAACAGCACAGGCTTTGGTCTGACTCTGGGGATCCATAGCCGCAACGAAGGCCACGCCCTGAGCGTTGCCGACCAAGTCAATGTAGGTAACGTCTATATTAACCGTAACCAGATTGGCGCCGTGGTGGGTGTGCAGCCCTTCGGTGGTCAGGGGCTTTCCGGCACAGGTCCCAAGGCCGGCGGGCCACACTACCTGACCCGCTTTATGACAGAAAAGACCCGCACCAACAACATCACAGCCATAGGTGGCAATGCTACTCTGCTGTCACTGGGTGATGCGGAATAATCTCCACCCATGAAAAAAGCCAGGAATTATTTCCTGGCTTTTTATTATCTGCTCGCGGCAAACAAACTCACGCTATCAGCTCTTGGCTTCCTCGGGACAAAAGTTATCCATCACCAGAGCGCAGGCGGCATCGCCGGTAATATTCAGCGATGTACGTATCATGTCGAAAATCCGGTCGAGGGCAAACAGCAGTGGCAGTCCATCGATAGGGATCTTGGCCGCCAGTAATACGGCCACCACCAGGAAAGAAGGCCCAGGCACCCCGGCCTGGCCAATAGCACCCAAGGTAGAGGTGAAGATGATAGCCGCATAGGCGGCAAGGCTCAGATCAATGTTATACATTTGGGCAAAGAACATGGCGACCAAACCATAATAGATGGCGTTGCCGCTCATATTGATGGTGGCGCCCAACGGCAATACGAAAGAAGCCGTGGCTTTTGAGACCTTCAACTCCTGCTCACAGGTTTCCATATTCACCGGCAAGGTTGCCATGGAGGAAGCCGTAGACAAGGCCATCACCTGGGGCTTTTTCATTGCACTGATGAAGCGCGCCGCCGACACCTTGGAAAACAGCTGCACCATCAAGGGGAAGAAGATGAAAGCGTAAATCAAAATTGCACCAACGAAGACGATGAATAACTTGAATACCACCTCAAGGGCATCAAAACCAAAGGTGCCGACTGAGTCGGCCATCAGACCGAATACCCCTATGGGTGCCACCAACATGACACAGTTAATCATCCAGACCATAGCCTCTGTGATGGCATTAAGCGCCCCAAGGATCGGCTTGGCGCCATCGCCCTTGACCTTGGTCAGTGCTATGCCAAAGAAAATACTGAACACCAGGATCTGTAAAATATTCCCTCCGGTCAGCGACTCAAATACATTGGTTGGTATCATGCCGATGAAGGTATCCATCACCCCGGGGAGATCGCCCTGTTCTTTGGTAACTTCCATTAGGTCAGTCATGCTGTGGGCAGTAAAATCAACTCCCTTACCCGGTTGAAACAGGTTTCCCAGCACCAGTGCCAAGGTGACTGCGATACCCGAAGTCACAATAAAGAAGCCGAATGTTCCTAGACCGATTTTCCCAGCCGAAGGGGTGTCCCCCAAACTGGCAGCACCAGAGATGATAGCCACCAATACCAGCGGTATGACCAACATCTTGATCAAATGGATAAAAATAGTCCCCAATGGGGCAAACATGCTGGCATCCTCACCTAACCACCAGCCTACAGCCGCCCCTAAAAACATGGCAATGACGACTTGCACGCCGATATTGCCAATCCAGTGTTTGTTATTCATTGTTATGTCTCCGCCGCACAAGGGCGTCATCTTGTCAAAATCAAAGCGGGCAAAGGTACCACATTCAAGCCAATCGCTTCCGTGAGTTTTCTCGACTCAGGCTCAACAATTAGTCAAAAATGGCAAAAGATGCAAAGAGAATTTAAAATATTCAATTTTCCCTGCCTTTAAATGAGAAAAGTTTAAATAAACTCGCCTTGTAACGGCTTAAAATAGAGATATCTCAACAACTATAAGTGAGTCGAGACAGCCAAGGCTGCTGCTGCAGCCAACCCTACCAGCACTATCCAGACAATGGCATTGCCGCTTCCGGGTTCTTTGTCGGCCAATTCCAGTTCAGGATGCCCCTGCAAATAGTCATCCACCTTCTTTTTTGCCTCTTTCAGGCTCAGGTTGTCTCGTTCTCGCAGGAGTTTAATTGCATGAATCGTCTGCCGGTCTTCCAGTAGACTGATCACTTCCAAATCCAAGGAGCGCTCTTTGGTGGGGGTCATAGTATCTTCCTGATTAGTGGGGACGTCATTGTCACAACTTTTATAATACTGATAACTTTAGCTATAAAAAAGCATAGAGCCAAGTAGTAACTTGTTCTCTTTTTTAGCTATTCAGATTCTCCAACTGCCTGTATACCTCCCTTACAAATCCTCTAAAAATCATACGATTTCCCATTTAAGTTGGCTTGGGATTTGAACAAAAAGCGTGCAGACAGCATGTTTGTCTGCCGATTGCAGTAAATCATGCTGATTTAAACCTTAACTAAATTCAAAAACCAAACACATCTGCACGGAGATTTTCAAAGTAACCCTCTATTTTTTAACGGCTGCATACGATCATTAATAAACTTTCATCCCGCCCTAATCTTAGCCTCATCTACAGTTGTTTATCCTGCCGCCGCTTTAAAAACCAAGACCCTAAGGAGAACAGAATGCAAAGAAGCATATGGCTGGTTCCTCTCGTTGCCGGACTGAGCGCCTGTGGCGGTTCAGATTCCAATGAGTCGAACAATCCCGATCCCCAACCGCCGGTTGCCACTTTGGCCAAGACTATCCAAGGTACCCTGCAAAAGGTCGATACGGATACGCTTTGGGTCAATGGTGTAGCAATCCCGGCGGCCAGGGCCAGTGTTGAAATCAATGAAACCAAGGCCAGCATCACTGAGTTGAAGCCCGGTATGCAGCTCAACATCAAGACAGATGGCAGCAGTGCCATCAGCGTAGACTATGACCCTGTGCTGGTATCCCCGGTGAGCGCAATTGATGGCGAGCAAGCTATTGTGGCCGGTTACCAAGTAACTGGACTTGACCTCAATAAAGTCAAGGCAGGTGACATAGTTGAGCTCAGTGGTTACAACCTGAGTGATAGTCAGTTCAAGGCCACCTATTTTGCTATCGACAATGACAGGCAAGAGATGGAAGTTGAAGGGCGGGTAAGCAAGCTGGACACTCATCTGAAGCAGTTCTATCTCGGTAATATGCAGGTGGACTATGGTGCCAATGCCGTTCAGCTAGATGACACGCTGGCCAACGGTTCCTGGGTAGAAGTTGAAGGTCAATATCAGGGTGAAGTATTGCTGGCTTCTGAAGTGGAAGTCGAACGCGCCCCGGATTTGGACAAGGGCACTGAGGTGGAACTCGAAGGTCAGGTTACCTGGGTCAACGAGTTGCAGACCCGCTTTACCTTGAACCAAAAATGGCAAGTGATCCTGGATGGCAAAACCCACTTTGAAGATGGTACTGTTGCCGATCTCAAACCCGGCGCCTTGGTCGATGTGGAAGGCCTGTGGCAAGACGACACTCAAGAGCTGCAGGCCACCGAGATTGACTTTGAAAAACAGAGTCAGCCACCAGTAATTGCAAGCCACGCTTTTGAAGTTGAAGGCAAGGCTGTGTATGACGCCGGTGTATTCAGCATCAACGGCATAGTACTGACACTGACACCTCAAACTCGTTTTGAAGATGGTTTGAACCAAGCCAGCCTCAACGGTACCTGGGTACAGGTTGAAGGCTCTGAGCAAAATGGTCAATTCCTGGTGATGGAGATCGAACCTGAGATCCAGGAAGCAGATATAGAGCTCAAGGGCTTGGTCAATGATGACGGCCAAGGCGCCAGCCTCTGGGGTTATAAGGCCAGCGATGAAAGCCTCAAGCCTCATATTGGCAAAAGGGTCGAGCTGGAATGCCACTTAAGTGGTGAACTGCTGAGCCAGTGCCGCCTGGATGATTGATAACACAAGATGAACAAAGAGTGCCGGCTTTCTGTCGGCACTCTTTTTTTTCTGCAGACGGCTTTATCGCAAAGGCCTGAAGCCTGCGTAACTCAACTTGCCTTGCTGGTTTAGCGAATCACCAAGGGGTTTTAGTTTGGCCTCGGTGCGGCTCTTACAGCCACAGCCGCCACCACAACCGCCTTTCGCCTCCCCCTCATGGCCATGATCTTCACCATGACAAGCTGCGCCGGTTTCATTATGACCATGACAACCGCAGCCGCCACCACAACCGCCTTTGGCTTGATGTTTGAGTGACGGGCGTCCAGCCGCAGCACTGGTCAGCCGTAACTGAATATCACTGGCCGCAACCAGCAAAGCGGCGATATCGCGGCTCTCTTTGCCGGGCCGACAAACGCTGATGCCACCATCGAGCAGCTTACCCAACATTCGCTCGCCGATTTGATCCACCAACACAATGCGGCCGCCTTTGTCCTTGATAAGTTGCAGCATCGCCTTTTTGGCGGCGCAATTGCCGCCTGCGGCTGCCGGATTATCCAGGGTAAAACAGTGGTTGTGCTCGTTATCATAAAAGGCCAGCTCTTTGGCCTTGGTAAAATGCCCGGCCAAGCGGCCCCGGCTCATGGGTATCACTATCATCTCTGTTCCTCAGTGTGGGGCAACTCCAGCATCTGTCCCTCTATCAGGGCCTTGGCCAGTTTATGGCGGGCCTGCTTAATCAAGTTGCCAAAGGTCTGCCTGGATATCCCCATCTGCTCGGCGGCCTCTTGTTGCGCCAGACCGCGAAAGTCGGCCAACGCCAGGGCCTCAAACTCATCGGCCGCCAAGGCGACTGCCTCCAGGGCTGAGGCCGGAATGCCGTTGGGTTTGTAGAAGCGGCAGGGCGTGCCATGCTGCAGGCGGCGGCATTTTCTGGGTCTGGGCATGGGAGTATCCTTATTAGTTATTGGCATATGCCAATAACTCTATTCTGACTTTGAACCCGTATGGGATCTGTGATCCAGGCGAGAATTTAGCGCTTTTAAAAGAAAAAGGGATGCTGAGCATCCCTTTGAATAAGTCTAACTTGAGCCTCTTATTGAGTCGGTTTTTAAACCTCTGCGGCTCAGTGTAACCTCTGATACAGGGCGCTGTAGGCGGTCGACTCCTGCAGCAGTTGCTCATGACTGCCACTGGCCACTATCTTGCCTTCATCCAGCAGGTGAATGGCATCCATCTGCGCCATACCGGTTAGGCGATGACTTATCATCACCAGCGTCTTGTCTTTGGCAAACTGCAGCAGCAACCTGAGGATCTCCTGCTCGGTACGCCGATCCAGCCCCTCGGTGGGTTCATCAAGCAGCAGCAACGGCGCATCCCGCAGCAGCGCCCGAGCCACGCCGATCCGGCGTTGCTCACCACCGGATAACTGACGCCCGCCTTCACCTATCCAGGCGTTGAGCCCCTCACCCGCAAGTAACCCCTCCAGCCCAACCTGGCGCAGCACCTCGGCTAGCGTGTCATCGGTGACTTTTTCCGGCAAGGCCAGCTGCAGGTTATCTCTGAGACTGGCGCTGAGCAATTGTACCCGTTGACTGACCACTGTCATGGAAGCCCGCAAGGTCTTTTCATCCAAGGAGGCCACAGGCACACCGCCCAGCAGTATCTCACCCTGCTGCGGCTGCCACTGACGGGTTATCAAGGCCAGCAGGCTGGACTTACCCGAGCCGGTTTTACCCAGGAGTGCCACCTTGTTGCCCGCAGGGACCTGCAGCGACAAGCCTTGCAGCACTGGCTGGGTGTCCGTGTAACCGAAATGCAGATCTTTGATGATAAGAGCGCCGCTCTCGGGCCCAGTTGCCGAGACGGCAGGAAATTCAATGTCGGAGCGCTGCTCTGTCAACTCGGACACCCGCTTGGCAGCCAAGAGCACAGAAGACAGATGTTGAAAGGCACCGGCCAACGGCATCATCATCTCAATACAGGCCAGAGTGGCAAACAAGACCATGGCCAGCAAAGGCCCGGGGGGCACGGCCGGACCAACACCTGCGGCGGCAAACCAGAGCAGCAGCAACACCAGCAAGCCGTGACAGAGGATCAACATTGCCTGGCTCAGACCTGTGATCGCCGCCATCGCCTTCTGACTGGCAAACCAGCTCTGCTCGGCGCGGTCGAGTTCCGCCCGAAAGCTTTCAGCAGCGCCACCTTTGGCATCGGAAAACAGACTCAGCTCTGCCTGACCGGACAACCATTCCAGCAGCCGAACCCGGTAGCTGCGCCGCGCTTCAATCAGCTCGCGCCCGGGTCGCCTGCCAAGCAGATAGAACACACTCGGCAACAACAACCAACTGAGCAAGAGGCCAGTACAAAGCAGGATAGCCAAGTTGAGATCAAACCAACCGATAAAGGTGGTCAATGCCAGCAGCATCAGCAAGAAGGCCGTCAGCGGCGTCAACAACCTCAGATACAGGTGATCCAGCGTGTCGATATCGGCCACCAAACGGTTGAGCAGATCGCCGCGGCGCATCCCGGATAGATTACGTTCACTCAAAGGCAGCAAAGAGCGCCAGGCCCACAACCTGAGATCGGTCAGGATCCTGAAGGTGGCCTCATGGGTAGCCAGCCTTTCACCGTAGCGGCTTGCCGTGCGGGCAATGGAGAGGAAACGCACCCCGCCCGCCGGAGTAAAGTAGTTGAAGGCTTCCGCCGTCACCAAAGCCAGACCGGCCACTGCGGTAGCAGATAAGAACCAACCGGAGAGCGACAGCAGGCCAATACCGGCCATTAGGGTCGTTACTGTCAGCAGCAGGCCGACAAACATCATCAAAGACTGGCGGCGGAATAGCCGGATAAAGGGCAGTAACAGCTTCATCTCAACGCTCCTCCCCTGACTCTGACTTTGACTCTGGTTTTGATTCTGACTTTAACTCGGGCACGGCTTCCGCCTCAGCGCTCGCGGCAATCGGCGGCGCCGATGCCTTTGGCGCATCATCGAGGGAAACCGCCAACGGCAGCTCATCCAGCATCTGCGCCAGTAAGCCCGGCTGCGCTTTGAGTTCGGCAAAAGTGCCCTGCTGCACCAGTTTTCCCTGATCCAGCACCAGAACTCTGTCCATCCGATCCAGTTGATCCAATCTGTGGGTCACCATAAGGCAGCTCTTGCCAGCCATCGCCTGCCACAGCGCGCTAAGCACCAGTTGTTCACTCTGGCTGTCGAGGCTGGCGCTGGGCTCATCGAGCACAAACAGCTGCGCCTGACGCCCAAGGGCACGGGCCAACGCCAGCCGCTGCGCTTGCCCCACAGACAGGCCACCGCTGTATTCATCCAATTGGTGTGCCAGCCCATCCGGCAAGGCGCGAACATAGTCGGCCACCTTGGCCTGTTGCAGATAATCCCACAATTGCGCCTCGGTCAGTTCGGGCTGGCCGAGACGCAGATTATCGGCGATAGAGCCGTGAAACAGCTGCGGATTCTGGCCAAGCCAGGCGATACGGCTGCGACAGGCGGCAGGATCCAGCTCGGCCAGTTCAATACCATTGAGCTTTAAGCTGCCCTCATAGGGCAGAAAACCCAGCAGAGCGTTGAGCAGGCTGGTTTTACCGGCGCCACTCGGGCCCACCAAGGCCAGCTTCTCGCCCGCCGCTAAGCTAAAACTCAGCGGCCCCAGTAAAGGCACGCCGTCTATGCTCAATACCTTGAGATCCCGGGCCTGCAGTTCAATGCCCTCACCGGGGAGGGGCTGTTCACCACGCTTGAGCGGCTCAGGCAACTCCAGCAGTGCCATCAAGGATTCGGCAGCGCCCACCGCCTGGGCCTTGGCATGGTAGTGAGTGCCCATGTCGCGCAGCGGCTGATAAAACTCAGGTGCCAAAATCAGCACAAACATGCCGGTAAACAGGCTGATACCCATGCCGTAATGACCAAAGTCCAGGTGCCCCAGATAACTGAAGCCGAAATACACCGCCAAAATGGCGATGGATACCGCGGCGAAAAACTCCAGCACGGCGGAGCTGAGAAACGCCATTCTGAGCACTGCCATGGTACGCTCACGAAAATCTTCCGAGGCCTTGCCTATGGCGCGCTGCTCCGCTTCGGCGCGATAGAAAAGCTTGAGTGTCGGCAAGGCCTTGAGGCGATCCATAAAGTGGCCGCTCAATTGCTGCAGCGCACCGAAATGCTTGCGGTTGGCATCGGCGGCACCCATGCCGACCAAGACCATAAACAGTGGAATAAGGGGAGCGGTGCCGAGCAAAATCAGGCCACCGGCCCAGTTGATGGGGAACACACATACCAAGATGATCAGCGGAATAAAGGCCGCCAGGCTCATCTGCGGCAGGTAACGGCCATAGAAATCCTGCAAATCTTCTATCTGTTCCAGCACTATACTGGCCCAGCTGCCGACAGGCTTGCCATTGACAAAGGCCGGCCCCAGGCGTTCAAGTTTATTGAGCACGGCGGCGCGCATCTGCTCTCTGAGGCGTCTGCCGGCCTCGAAGCTGACCCGCTCTCTGAGCCAAGCGATAACTGCTCGCAGCAACACCAGAGTCGCAAAGGCCAACATATGCGGAATAAATGCCTGCCTATCAAGCTCGTCGATGATCAGCCCCTGCAGCACAGTGGCCAGCACCCAGGCCTGGCCCACCAGCGCCAAGCCGTTGAGCACGCCCAACAACACAGAGAGTTTAAGGAAGGGGCCACAGGCAGATTGTTGCGCTTTGAGCCAGCGACCGAGTTGTTTCTCTAAGGATTTGTCCATGGGATCCTACTGCAAAATCAGCTAATGACGCTGTTGCTGCCAAAGCAGCAAGGTAATAGCTTGACCTAAGGCGAATCGTTCGGTAGGCAAGCAGTATCGCAGGCATTGCCAAGGGAAGAAACCCGTTGCCCAGGAACTGTTACCGGACTCACAAAATTTGCGCCAGATCAAAAAAACGCACCATAAGCCAAGCAGCTTAACCCCAGGTTAACGCCCTCCCCACAATCTACTTAATGCTAGATCTACTAACGTTAGAGGTTCGCTTCGATGGCGCAGCTACCGCTGTGAGCACACAGTGCATACTCACGGCTAATCCCCGCTCAATTGAGACGACCGACCAGAGATGGAGTGCCCTCAACGACTATGACCAAAACGCACCAGCACATGCCACAGCAACTTGAGCTGCTGCTTGAGCTCGGTTTCATTGCCAAGCATGCGCCACTGCTGCGGATCTTTATGCAGTGCCAGCGCCGCTTCCCCTATCAGACGGGCATCGAGCAGGCCATCCGGTGCCACCAAGGCGGCGAGCTTGGGCATGGCGGCGCCGCGAAAGTCCGGCGGCACCTCATCAACCGGCATTTGATAGCCCTGATGCCAACACAGCTGCAGTCGGTACTTGTCACACAAGCGCTGCATCAAAATCTCCATCTCTGTGCCTTTGAATGCCGGGTCGGCCACCAAATGAGTCAAGTCTTCACCTATCACCAGCTCACCGTGGCACTGAGCCTCAATGTAATGATCCAGGTCACCGCTCATGGGGCGCTCAAACCTGGCTGCCACCCCCAAAGGCAAGGCATCAAGTAGATAATCGACCAAGGCCGCCGGGCGCAACTGACCTACGCCCAATGCCGAACTACGTTCAAAGCACTCGTTGAACAGCGCAGCAAAAATATCTTCAAAGCAGGCCGCAGTGCCTTTTTCCCTGGGCTCACGGCAGGAGTCCAGATAACTGAATGTGCAGCGATGCAACAACGCAGGAGATGACAACAGATAGCAGCTGCCGAAACGGGCCGAGGGGCCGTTTTGATGCATGCCCAGATCCAGGGCGCCGTATTTGGGGCGCCCTCTGGCGCCGCGATAACAGTCACCGAACAGCTGGTTTTCCCAATGATCTCGCGGACCACCAACCTGAGGCGAGAGTTTGCCGTTGGATACCCGGGTTTCAAACTGGGTCTTGTAAATACCATCGGCCAGCATACCGGCCAACACGGGCCAGCCGCGGGAGTCGATTCTATCCGGGTGGAAATGAAAGGCGATACGGCCATGTTGAGCCAGCATATTCAGCCCGAGAGAGAGCCGTGCGGTGTCGATGGCGGACATCGACTGCACATTCTTGATCACGCTCAGGGCATACTCCCTGCGATGCAGGGCCTGCGCCTGTATATGCTCTATTGCCCCCATACACCTCACCGAGTCGAGGCCTGAATTTGGCTCTTGCTTTTCCAAGATAGGTTAAGCGGCTGCTTTGCAACAGTTAAAGTTAAGACAAGCGTAAAATAAAAGGGTTCAAGTTGGCTGCAATTAGCACTTTAGCCGCAAATGCTGTAAGCTTGCCGCCTTCGCCGCAACGCTGTGCATTGCGGCTCCCATATCTCAGCTCCGCGCTGTCAATTGAGAAGATTGCATGAGTTTTGCCTCCCTGGGCCTGTCGGCCCCGATTTTGAACGCTGTCGCCGAACAAGGTTACTCCACTCCATCCCCCATTCAAGCCCAGGCCATTCCCGCAGTATTGCAGGGACGGGATGTGATGGCTGCCGCCCAGACAGGGACAGGCAAAACCGCCGGCTTTACCTTGCCTTTGCTGGAGCGTCTCAATGGTGGTATTCGTCCGCGGGGCAACCATATCCGCGCTTTGGTGCTGACCCCCACCCGTGAGCTGGCCGCTCAGGTGGCCGAAAGCGTCAGTCTCTATGGCAAACATCTGGATCTGCGCAGCTCAGTGGTCTTTGGCGGTGTTTCCATTAACCCACAGATGCAGACCTTGAGAAAAGGGGTCGATATCCTGGTGGCCACACCGGGACGCCTGTTGGATCTGTACCAACAAAATGCCGTCAAGTTCGGCCAGCTGGAAGTGCTGGTGCTGGACGAAGCCGACCGCATGCTGGATATGGGCTTTATTCACGACATCAAAAAAATTCTGGCTTTGCTGCCGGCCAAGCGGCAAAACCTGATGTTCAGTGCCACCTTCTCTGACGACATTCGCCGCCTGGCCAAGGGCTTGGTGCACGATCCCGCCGAGATTTCCGTGGCGCCGGCCAACAGCACCGCCGAGCGGGTGAGCCAGAAGTTGCACCCGGTAGACAAGTCAAAGAAATCGGCGCTGCTGACCTCGCTTATCAAAGAGTACAAGTGGCAACAGGTACTGGTGTTTACCCGCACCAAACACGGCGCCAACCGTCTGGCCAAGCACCTGGATGGCAAAGGAATTGGCGCCGCCGCCATCCACGGCAACAAGAGCCAGGGTGCCAGAACCAAGGCACTGGCCGATTTCAAGAGTGGCAAGGTCAAGGTGTTGGTTGCCACAGATATTGCCGCCCGCGGCCTGGATATAGATCAGTTGCCGCAAGTGGTTAACTTCGATCTGCCCAATGTGGCCGAAGACTATGTGCACCGCATCGGCCGTACCGGCCGCGCCGGTGCCAGTGGTCAGGCAGTGTCTCTGGTAAGTGCGGAAGAATTCAAGCAGCTCAAAGACATAGAGCAGCTGATCGGCAAGACTATCGAGCGTGAAATCGTCAATGGCTTCGAACCTCAGGAAGCCTTGCCGGAATCGCGGCTCAACCCGAACAAGATAGGCCCGAAAAAGCCCAAGAAGCCGAAAAAGCCCAAAGAGGGGCATCAGGATGGCCAGCGTAGCAGCAACCTGGATAAAAGTAGTGGCAGCAAGCCGGCCAATGCTGAAAACCGCCATCGTCGTCCGGCTCAGGGCGCCAAGACCGAAGGTTCAAGTGCCAGACGCAAACCCGCGAACGCCAAGCCTCAGGGCGGTCGCTCCCAAGAGAGTAAGCCGCAAGGCGCCGGCAAGGGCAATAGCGGCTCAGACCAGCAGCGCAACAACCAGGCACAGCAACGCGACTCACAAGCGCGCGGCTCCCGGCAAAGAAATGAGCGCTAAGCTCAATCAAGCCTGAGATTGAAAGCCCACCCGAGTGGGCTTTTTCAATGCCGCAAGATTAGTCTGCCTAAAAACCATCCCCGCCTGTTACAATACCCCTTTACCATTTTTGCTCCATTTGCGAGCCCATAGGACACAGCTTGAGTGATTTACCCTTTTCCAGCCTGCCGTTGAAACCCGCCCTGCTGGCCACCCTGAACGATCTTGGTTTCACCGCCATGACCCAGGTTCAAGCCGCCAGCCTGCCGGCCATTATTGAGGGCCGCGATGTACTGGCTCAGGCGAAAACCGGCTCGGGCAAAACGGCGGCCTTCGGTCTTGGGCTGTTGAATCGACTCAATGTGAAACGTTTTCGGGTGCAGTCCCTGGTGCTCTGCCCCACCCGGGAACTGGCCGATCAGGTGGCCAAGGAACTGCGCCGTTTTGCCCGCGGCATTCACAACATCAAGATCCTGACCCTGTGTGGCGGTGTGCCTGTGGGGCCACAGATAGGCTCGCTGGAACATGGCGCGCACATTATAGTTGGCACACCGGGGCGGGTACTGGACCACCTGCAGAAGGGGCGTCTGGATCTGAGCGAATTGCAGCAACTTGTGTTGGATGAAGCCGACCGTATGCTGGAGATGGGCTTTGCCGATGCACTGGAGCAGATAAGCGCCTATATGCCGGACAAGCGCCAAAGTTTGCTGTTCAGCGCCACCTTCCCGGAACCGATTGCCGAATTGGCCCGCGCCATGATGGATAAGCCGCTCAGCATCAAGTTGGAGCAGCAACATGATCAACTCAGCATAGCGCAGCAGTTTATCGAAGTGACAGACACCGCCTCCAGGTTGCAAGCTGTGAAAGCATTGCTACTGGCCCACAGGCCTGAGAGTGCCGTGATATTTTGCAATACCAAAAGAGAAACCCAGGAGCTGGCCGACAACCTGGAGCAGCAGGGCTTCAGCGTGCGGGCACTCCATGGCGATCTGGATCAGCGTGAGCGCGATCAGGCGCTGGTGCAGTTTGCCCTCAAGAGCGTGGTGGTGTTGGTAGCCACAGATGTTGCCGCCAGGGGCCTGGATATCGAAGCCCTGGATCTGGTGATCAACTATCAACTGGCGTTCGATCCCGAAGTGCATGTGCACAGGGTCGGTCGTACCGGCCGCGCCGGTGCCTCGGGCCAGGCCGTCAGCCTGGTAGGCCCCAAAGATGGCATGCGAATGGCGCTGCTGGAGGATA
This sequence comes from Shewanella sp. MSW, assembly GCF_007636515.1. NCBI lineage: Bacteria > Pseudomonadati > Pseudomonadota > Gammaproteobacteria > Alteromonadales > Shewanellaceae > Shewanella > Shewanella sp. MSW. Next base: position 226,594 of record NZ_LVDR01000002.1, on the reverse strand, counting down.
TCTTTGGCCCGCAAACCATGAGTGAACTGCCAAAGCCCGGCAGTTTTTCCTCTGCGCCGATAAGAGCGGCCATGCGCTGCATCCGCATTGAAGGCGGCAAGAAGCATAAGCTGCGCCCGGGGGATATTCTTGGAGCCATCACAGCCGACAACCGCCTGACCGGCGCCGATGTGGGCAAAATACAAATTCAGGATATCTGGTCTTATGTAGCGGTGCGCAGCGAGTGCGCCAATACTGCGGTCAAATTACTGAGTGAGCGCAAGCTCAAAGGCAAGTCATTCCGCGCCTGGGCGATGAAACCTTAAACCGAAACCCTCAATACCGCCAAAGGCGGTGGTTTAAGGATGATAAAAATGCCTGCATCAATTGCAGGCATTTTTATGCTTATCCACATAGCTGCCGCCAGCCAAATAGCGTTAGGCAAAAACCATCAGCAAGCCTCTGGCATTTGTCAGCAAGTTGGCCGCGTTCAACGGTATTTTAGCGCGTGGAGGCCAAACTCTGTTCGCTAGTGAGATTCAGGCTCGCAATCCCGGCATTAATATCCCGCGCCAGCTTTTCAAGCCCCTGGGAGAGGCTCTCGACCAGCGCCGGGTATCCGTCTGAAGCCAGGGGCACGTCATAATGAAAGTCGGCCTGCAGTACTTGTTCACCGGAAGAGTTACTGATGCGCCAATCGCCCCCAATCAAAGCATCGCCGCTGTATCGTCCGTGAAACTCGTTGAAACCTAAAGTCAGGGTTAATGGCTGCTGCGCCGGTATATTGACCGAGGCCTCACGCGGGCATTCATGGGCCAATAAAGACGCCATCTTGACCTTTATCTGCTCACTGATATCGCCGGCCCACAGATGCTGACGGGCGATAGCCAATTCATGGTTTGAGACCTGATAAACCAAACCATTACCCGCCAGAAAGTCAGCCATTTCCACCCCGGCGAGGCGCCATTGGCACTGGCGTAGAGGGGGTGTTGCTCTCGCTTCAGAAGTTGCCTGCGGCGCTTTACCCAAGAAGTAAGTGGTTACCTGGGGTTGGCTGGAGCAGCCGGCCAATACCAGCAGTAGAGAAAACAGGATAATTCGCATATCAATCGGCCTTTTTCGGTGTCGGATCGGCGGCAGTATCTGCCCCCATGATCAAGAGGTTGGGTTTTTCATTCAGTTGCCGTGACAAGGGCTGCAACTCCCGCATCACAGCCTTGAGCTGTTTCAGGCTGGATTGCAATTCGGCGTACATGGCCGAGTCCTGGCCATAATCCTGCGCCATCCCTTGAAATTCCCGCAGCGTGTTTTGCAGTTCACCCGGTAAGGCCTGCATCTCCTGTTGCTTAAGCAACTGCTCCAATTTTTGCCCCACCTTGTCCCATTGCGCCAAAGCGGCACTGGTGTTTTCCAGGGTATGGTTGACCCCCTGGAAAGTGCTCTCCAGTGGTAAGTTATTTAATTTGCTGATCAGTTGCCCCACCTGCTTTTGTATTTCGGCCACTCCGGCACGCTTGGTAGGAAACAGTGGATACTCCATAAAAGTCCCGGCCTGGTATGGCTCGGCATCCGGATACAGATCCAAGTCGATGAACAGCGCACCGGTTAACAGACTCCCTGTCTTGAGGCTCGCTCTCAGGCCCGCCCCCAAGTCTCTTTCTATTTCTGAGCGCAGCTGCTCAAGCCCCGTCGACTCGGCGTTTTCAAATACTCGTGCCAGCTCAATTCTGACCAATACAGGAATGGTGCCATTGCTGAGTCCTGCACCATGGACACCATATTGCTGCAACGTCAGCGGTGCCTTGACCACTTTACCTATGGTAATACCGCGGAATTCGACGCTGGCGCCTTCATGCAGCCCCCGCACCGACTCATCAAACAACATGACATATTCCAAATACTGGCTGTAAAGGCTCTGACTGGCCAGCTCTTGCGAATCATAGAGAGGGAAATTATCCTCACCATCCTCAACCTTTTCCCCGGCCAAACGCCCCTCAGGCAAGCCAAAGCTGACGCCTCCTCTGAGCAATGACTCCAATGAACCCACCTGCAGATCCAGCCCCTTGGCAGACAGCTGCATATTCAACCCCGAAGCCAGCCAAAATTGGCTGTTGCTGCGCACCAATTCATCATAGGGTTTATTGATAAACAGCTGGTAAAACGCCTGGCGTTTATCGGTATCAAAGCCGGTGCTTTCCACTCTGCCAACTGTGAAGCCTTCGTAGAGTACAGGGTCGCCGACGCCAAGCTTGCCCGCCTGACGGCTATTAAGCACTACTCTAATGCCCTGTTCATCGGCCGAGGCCACCGGAGGGTTCTCCAGTACATTGAACTCATAATTGGCAACGGCAGATCTTCCCGGCTCCAACTCTATGTAGGCACCGGACAACAAGGTATCCAGCCCTGTGATCCCCTCTTTGCCTATTCTGGGCTTCACCACCCAGAAGCGGGCGTCTGTGGTCAGCATTCTCTCGGCGTCCGGCGACACTCTTGCCGTCGCAATAATCGCGCTGTAATCATCACTCAATTTAATGCTCTCAATCACACCAACATTGACATTACGTGACTTGAGAAAGGTTTTACCCACCTCAATGCCTTCGGCAGTCTTGAGGTGTAGCTTGATCTCACTACCGAGTTGATCGAAGTAGTCATAAAGCATCCAGCAACCGATCACCAGTGCAACTATAGGTATCAACCAAACGGCCGACACCTTGGTGGCTGGGGACTCTTCGGCCCGGACATATTCGTCATTTAACATAGATTCACTCATATTATTCATGGGTAGACTTTTTAAGCCCTGACTGACTCCAAAGCACCCTGGAATCAAAACTAATGGCAGACAGCATGGTCAAAATCACCACCATGGCGAAGGAGAGTGCCGCGGGTCCCGGCTTGATGGCCATAAGCTCATCCAACTGAACCAGAGCGGTCAACAAAGCCACCACAAAGATATCTATCATGGACCAGCGGCCAATGAATTCGGTTACCCAGTACAGCGACTGATTGCGACTCTCTTTGCCCTTTACCCGCCCTTTGCCCGCCTGGTGAAACAGATAAGCCAGAGACAGGATCTTGGCGGTAGGGATCACTATGCTGGCCAGAAAAATCACCGAAGCCACAGGATAGGAACCCAGATGCCAAAGCAAGACCACACCGCTGATTATGGTCGAGGCCTCGGTCTGCCCAACGCTGGTGGTATACATGATGGGATAGAAGTTGGCCGGTATATAAAACACCACGGCGGCCAGCAAAAAAGCCCAGGCGGTTTGCATACTTTGCAGCGGAATATAGGGCTGAACCCCGGCGCCGCAGCGGCAGCAGTTTTTACTCGACACCAGATTTAATTGACCGCAGATATGGCAGGAATCATGGTTATGATTCAGATGACTGTCGCCGCTATGAACCTTGGCAATCTCTTCTCTGGGTGACAAGCGATCCCAGATCCACGAGCTGTCGATGACGGAGACAAACTTCACCAATAGCATGCTGTAGAGGCAAAAAGCCCAGAAAGATGGCCCGAAACCGACATCTGCCAAGGCGATGATCTTCACCATGGCCACCAAGATCCCTACCAGAAACACATCGGCCATCAACCAGGATTCAAACTTGAAAATAAGCTTGCTGCCCACTCGGGCCCAACCTAAAGATACAGCTCTCCCCAGGCTCGCCAGATAACCCAGGCGATAGATGCACATGGCAAAAAGGATATAGATCAGCGGTAAGATCACCACGCACAGTAAGATCACCAACGCCAATATGCTGTTGCTGGCGTAATGCATGCTGACCAAGGCGCCCCAGAGGCTGACCTTTTGCGACAAGCCCTGGACACTGAAAGACAGAAAGGGAAACCCCAGGCTCAAGGCCAACAGGATAAGGGTTGCCAAACCGTAGGCCCAAACCTGCTGAAACGGTGCCTTCAAGGCTGACTGTAAGCCGTGATGACAGCGAGGACAGCTCACCTTGTTGCCGGGTTTGGGCTCGCTAAAAGCACTCACCAAACCGCACTCTTCACAGGCCTGCAACTGGGTATTTTGCCCTTGGCGGCCAGCATCTTCCGGCGGGGTATTTAACGGCTTCACAATAACTCCTGTGATTCTCAGTATGACCAGACTCAGCGGTTCACTCAGGAAAAAGCGGGTGCAGGGATAGACTCACACAAAGTCCCTGCACCTAAGATCAACGCCTTATTGTTGCGACTGGGTTTGCTCCAAGCTCCAGTCGCCCCCGAGCGCCTTATACAGAGTGACAACAGTAGAGGCGGTATTGAGCCTGGCCACCACTTCGGCATCCTGAATGTTGTTTTTGACGTTCTGGGCATTCAACACACTCAAGTGGTTCTCAAGCCCGGCTCGATACAGGGAGGTGGCCTTGGTCACCGCCGTCTCGGCCTGAGTCTCAGCTTTGACTATATGCTTATGATATTCTTGACTATTGCCGTAGAGTCTCAGTACAGTTTCCACCTCATTGATGGCGTTATTGACCGTCTGTTGGTAACTCATCACAGCGGTCTTGAAGCCACTCTCCTGGATATCAACCATGGCTTGAGTCCGACCGGCATCGAAGATATTCCAGTTGAACCCTGCCGCCAGCGCCCAAGTGGTGGAACCAGAGGAGAAGAGATCGTCAAAGTGATCTGCCGATATCCCCGGGGCGCCGGTCAGATAAAAGCTGGGGTACTTGGCGGCAATGGCAGCCCCCAACTCCCGGTTCTTGGCGGCAATTTCCCGCTCGGCCAAGGCGATATCCAAACGCCGGGTCAACAATTCAGAAGGCACCCCGGTCGGGATCAACTGCTGCATCTGCGGCAATGCGGCATCAGTCAAACGCGCCTGGGTTTGGTTGATATTCTCCCCAAGCAGCAACGCCAACCGATGCAGATGCGCCTGCTTGGCCGAGTCCAGCATGGGCAGCATCGCCTTGGTCGTCGCCAGCGCCGCCTTGGCATTGGCTACATCCAGGCTGGAGCCATAACCATGGCGCTCCAGCGATTCCACCAGTGCCAGCACCTCTGTCTGCTCCTTGATATTCTTGGCCGCGATCAGCATCCGCTCCTCGGCGCCGCGATATTGCAGATAGTTATCTATGACTTCGGCCGTCATCAGGGTGGTGAGGTTGGCTTTCAGTATTTTTGCCTGCTCAACCCGAATTTCGGCGGCCCGGCTCAGGCTATCTATACGACCAAACAGATCGGCCTCCCAGGCTATCGTCGCCCCGAGAAAGCTGCTATTGGGGTCTCGGTCCATCAGTTTGACGCTGCCGCCACCGAGGGAGTCGGGCAGGTCGACGCCGGAAACGGCGCCCCCCATCATGGGATCGTTCTCGCTGATCCGCAGATCCATATACCCACCGCCCAGAGAAACCGAAGGCAACTTCAAAGATGACACTGCTGTTTCGTAGGCCTGAGCCGAACGGATCCGCTCGGCGGCGATTTTCAGGTTGATGTTTTGCTGCTGCGCCGCGGCTACCAAGGCATCCAATTGCGGATCATTGAACTGCCGCCACCACTCTTGATAGTCAAGGGCCTGAGCCGCCACGCCTTGGGTATCGGCATTGAAATACAGCTCACTGACCTTCACGCTCGGCAACTGATAATCAGGTGCCATGCTGCAACCACTGACCAGGGTTACACCGACAATGGCAGCCAAAATATGCTTCTTCATTACTTCACCTCTTTGGCTGTCAATACAGGCTGTGATGGGGCTGCCAACTCAATTTGTTCGGCTTCTCTTTGTTCATCCCTGTGATAAAACAGGCGATAAAGGGCCGGCATTACAAACAGTGACAGCACGGATGCGGCGGTGAGACCGCCAATAATGGTGGCCGCCATCTGATCAAACAGGCGATCGGTAAGCAGAGGGATCATCCCCAGCGCCGTAGTCAACGCCGCCATTGAGATCGCCATGGTTCGATTCAAGGTCGCGGCCTTGATCGCCTCGGCGATGCCCGAACCGTTACGACGCTCAAGCTCTATCTGATCCATCAGGACAATGCCGTTTTTGATGATCATGCCCGAGAGGCAGATCATGCCGACTATCGCCATAAAGCCGAAGGGTTTATCCAGCAACAACAAGCTCCAGACAATGCCGATGGAGGCCAGTGGCAAGGTGATCATGATGATCAAAGGCTGGCGGAAGGCATTGAACATGGCGACCAGAATGATCAGCATCAGCAAGGTGGCCTTGGGGTTTTGTTCCAGCAAGTCATCAATAGAGCGCTGCTCGTCATAGTATTCACCACCCCACTCCATCTTATAACCGGCCGGCAAGGCAATGGCTTCAATCTCGGCGGCAATCTGCTGACGAACATTGGATGCGGTGTCGCCGCTAACTCCGGCCTGAACCGTAATAGCCGGCAGCCGGTTGCGACGCCAGATCATGCTTTCTTCACCCTTGATCTCTATGCTCTCAACCACTTGCCCCATAGGCACGCTGTGAGTGCCCAGTAAAGAGCGCACCGGAATATTCTCAAAATGCTCCAAAGTCGCGTTGGCGCTGCGCAGCTTAATAGGAATAAGGTCATCCCCATGCCTCATGGTGCCCACCTGGCTGCCTTCGGTCACCCGATTGATGGCATTGGCAATATCGGTTCGGGTCACGCCGGCGAGGCGCGCCGCATGCAGGTCCACCATAGGCGTCATCACCTTGCTTTCCTGGCGCCAATCGTCGCGAACATATTTGAGATTGGGGTGTGAGACCATCACAGCCTTTGCCTCATCGGCCAGGCGATGCAGCACCTCGGGATCCGGGCCAATAAAGCGCGCTTCAATCGAATACTTATCCTTGGTCGCCAGCTTGAGATCCCTGAATCTCGGCTCGGCATAGGGGAATTGCGCCTTTAACCAAGCATCACCACGACTGACCAGGGGCTCAATATCCTCATAGTTGCGAGTGTTGATCAGTATCTGACCATAGCTGGAGTCCAGCGGCTCGGGTTCAACTGTCACCGAAAAACGCGGTGCACTCTCGCCGACCGAGCTGGAGATACTTTCCACCTCTGGCTGCTGCAATAACCAGGCTTCGACCTTGCGCATATCGGCAGAGGTCTGCTCTATGCGGCCACCGTTGGGCAACCAGTAATCCAAAAACACTATCGCCCGGTCCGATGACGGCATGAAGTTCACCTTCAGCAGCGGTGCGGCCAACAGGGTGCCGACCAGTAAAGGGACAACATACAGTAAGGTTTTCTTGGGGTTTTCCACTACCCAATCAACTGCATTTTCATACATCAGCCAATAACGAGAAGGGGCTTTCGCCTTGTCTTCATCAACGGCCGTGCCGAGGAAGAACCAGCACATCAGCGGCGTGACTATCATGGCGATTACCCAGGAAAGCAGCAGTGAACTGCACAGCACCTGGACGATGGACAAGGAGAACTCGGCCGAGTCGGTTTGTGACAGCAATACCGGCGCCGTACCCATAGCGGCAATCACAGTCGCCGCCAGCAGCGGAACCGCCATCTCCTTGATGCTATCGATAACCGCCTGGGTACGCTCTATCCCTTGTTTAATCTTGGCCTGGAACAGATCCACTATCACAATGGCGTTATCCACCAGCATCCCCAAGGCCAAAATAAAGGAACCCAAGGAGACCCGCTGCAGATCCACATTGGTCAAATTCATATAAACCAGGGTAAAGAGAATTGTCAGCAACAAACTGGCACCGACAATCGAAGCACTGCGCCAGCCCATGAAGATCAGCAGCACAACCACAACTATCACAATACTTTCAATAAGATTACTGATGAAGTTATTGACCGACTTCTGCACCTCTTCCGGCTGATAAGCGATAACCCCGATACCGGCACCCGCAGGCAATTCGGCCTGATAATCTGCCAGCACCTGTTTAAGGGTGTCGCCTATGCTAACCACATTGATACCGTTAACCGGGCTCACAGCCAGAGTAACCGCTTGTTGGCCATTAAAACGGCTTAAAGTAGTGGCAGGATCCTGATAGTCCATCGTGATATCGGCGATATCGCCCAAGCGGATCACCGCCGAGTTCAAACCATTGATCCCGGTTTGAATACTGACGTTACGAATATCATCCACAGTTTGGAAACTGCCGCCCTGCTCTACCCGCAGGTTTTCAATCCCAAGATCAAAGTCACCGGCGGTCACTGGCATATTCTGGCTCTGCAACTGATCGATCAGTTGCAGCATGGTCAGGCCGGTTTCGCTCAGACGTTCTTCCGAGATGCGGATATTGACCACCTGCTCGTGAATGCCGTGCAGTTGCACTTTTTTCACGCCATCAACTGCCTTGATCCGCCGCTGTAATTCCCTGGCGTGGTCTTTCATCTCCGCCATGTTCATGTTGTCGCCATAGACCGCAAACAACATGCCGTAGACTTCGGAAAACTCATCCTGGACTATGCTGATCTGCGCCTGCATCGGCAGCTCCAGCTTCACATCTTCCACTTTGCGGCGCAGCAAATCCCACTGCTGCGGCAGTTCGTCAGAGTTCACCTTCTCTTTGAGATCAACAAAGATCATCGAGCTACCGGGACGGGACAGTGAGCGCAGTTTCCACAGCGACTCCATCTCCTCCAACTTAGTCTCGACCTTGTCAGTCACCAACTGTTCCACTTCCTTGGCATCGGCTCCTGGATAGAGAGTCACGATAACCGCGCTTTTAACCGTAAATGAAGGGTCTTCCAACTTCCCCAGATCAAAATAGGAGTAGATCCCGGCGATCATGCCAAGAATCGTGAAAAAAATGACAAAGGTTTTTTGTCTCAGTGCAAAGGTAGACAGATTCATGACTTAACCTGCGCCTCGCCCAATACCTCCACCTTGTGTCCATTTTCCACAAAGGCACCACCGGCCAAAATGATACGTTCACCTTGCTGGAGATCGCCGGAAACACAGATAGAGTCGTCGGTTTGACTCATGGCTTTAACCGCTACCGCCTTGGCATGCTCATTCACCACCCGATTAACATACAGCTGACTCTTTTGACTGGATACCGCCATCGCCGGAATACAAAACACCGGCGCTTGGCTGGCGTAAGGTAAGTTCACCGCCACATTGACCGCCTTTCCGGCGACCAACTCCTTGGGTGCTTGTTTCAGGGCAAAGGTCACTTCATAGGTGCGTTTGAGCCTATCGGGGACACTGGCAATCTGGGTGATCTCAGCCGCAACCGAACCTTCAGCATTGAACCAGGAGACTTCACCGTTTGCGCCCTGGCGTAGATTCCAAATTTGACTTTCAGAGACATCGACCACGGCATTAAGCGTGGTGGGTTGATGTATGGTGACTATCTGAGTGCCAACATCCACCAGCTCATATCGGTCGACAAAGCGCTTACCTATGACGCCGTCATAGGGAGCTTTGAGAGAGGTATAAGCCAGAGAGTCCTGGGCCTTTTTCAAAGATTGCTTCAACAGTTCAACACCCGCCTTGGCGCGGGCTTCGGCGCTGATAGCCCGATCCAGTTTGACCCCGGCTATCGCCTTATCATTAATAGCGGCGCGAACCCGCTTAAGTTCAATGGCTGCCAAACGATGTGCAGCCTCGGCCTCGCTGAGTCTGGCCTCAAGCTCCATCACACTGACCCGGAAGTCATGGGGATCCAGACGAGCGATGACTTGGCCCTTTTTAACCTGACTGCCTTCATCAGCCAAGATCTGCTCCAGTGTGCCCGGCACCCTAAAAGACAGCTCAGCCGTTTTGTCTGATTCCAGAATGCCACTGAACTGATGCACTCTATCACTGACCGGAGCCGGAAGCTCCATCACCTGAACCAGTGGAAGCGCGGTCGAGGCCGCCTGTGGCTGCTCACTGTTGCCACAACCCCACAGCATGAATACCACGCTGCTGCATAGCAGGCTTAACTTAAGCCCGGTCGGTTTTACTCTTGTCACTGCAATTTCCTAACTACTTGAATCAATTGCGGCACAGAGTAATGCCGAGCCATATTTAAAACAATAACATATATTTACACATCAATGTCATGAAATTCGTGACAATCTACAGATCCAACTTACGTGCTTCTTCAATAATACTGTCAATCAATAACCTGGCCGCATGGGTCATCCCCTTGCGGCTGGGATAAACCAACCAAACGTCATCAACATAAACTTCACACTCGGGCAATACTTCCTGCAACTCGCCCGATTTAACGTGTTCTGCAGCGCTCAGTTCAGCCAACAAACTGATACCTGCACCATTCATAACAGCATGTTTTACGTAGGAACTATTGTTGGAAATCAGCCGGCTATGGGTGCGGTACTCGCCCTGATTAAAAATCCATTTATCTTCCAGCTCACCGTTAGCCAGACGGTGAATGATCAAGGCGTGATTATCCAGATCATCTATCGATGTGGGCATGCCATGCTCCGCGATATAATCCGGGCTGGCATAGAGTTTTCGCAATCCTCTCATCAAAGGGCGGGCCACAAAGGAGCTGTCTTTCATCTCACCGATATGAACACAGGCATCCAGACCATAGGTCAAAATATCGTGGTATCCCAAGTTACTGACATGAGTTTCCAAAGTGATTAAAGGATAGGTTCGAAGGAATTCCTGCAACAGGTTGTGGGCGACAATATCGGCATCGCCAATTAAACCCAGTTTGACCGAGCCCGTTGGCATATTCCTTTGGTTCTTTATCGACTCATTTAACGACTCTAATCTGGGAATAATCTCCAGCAACTGCTGATAGTAGATTTCTCCGGTTGGCGTCAGAGTCAGCTTACGTGTGGTTCTGGTAAAGAGTTTGCTACCTAAGTCAGCCTCCAACTCACCAATACGGCGGCTGACATAGGCTCTTGGAACACCTATGGAACTGGCGGCTGCGGCAAAGCTGCCTAGATCCACAACCGATAAAAATAATCTGAGGTCGTCAATTTTCACTGTTTTCTTCTCATGCCAAACATAAGTTACACACTATGCCTCTAAGGAGACCAAGATGACAAATGTGGAATATCAACAGCTCAGATAACGCATGAGCATGGCTCCGCACTGCCTGTCACAATCCCACCGTCCTTTACTCATTGTAAGTCATTAACTCATAAAAAGGTGTTATTGAAGCCCTATCAAGCTCTACAGTTACAAAATAATTCAGTATAAATTCAAAAAACAACAATTGAACCTCAACGTTCTCACAAATCACAAACCGATAACCATACTTACATTATAAAAAATACACTTGTAAATAATATCGACCTATAAAAACTGGACGCGACAACGCCTCAGCTTGCTATTGGATTCTCATTAAACTACATTCAACACATAACAGATTAACATTTAATAAACTCGGCCACACCCTGACTGATTCAGCCTTATACATCCAACATTGAAAGCCTCAACCTTGGCTCTATAAACAATAATATATTCCAACACAATAAACACTTAACCTAAATATTACCCAGGGATTCATTCAGAAAAGAAGCCCCCTGAAACATTCATATCTTTCACATTCTGCAATCAAGAAATCAAAGTTACGGGGATATAAGTCGCTTAACGGAATTTATTTAATTATTGTTTTTCGTCCAAATTAAATCTGGTTCAGCTTTCACTTTTTTTAAGCTCGAAATTGGTAACAATCTCAACATCCGATGGAACGACATTTTCCATATAAAGCAATAACCCTCCATTAAAAACATCTATTGTCCAATTACTAGTTATAGCAGAGCGTATTCAAACTCGTAGTAGTGCTGAACATTTTTAATACCTATAACCATGTTACCTTTCAGGCAATTCTCCCAAGCCAGAATCAGGCATCACTTCAATGATTAGCTTGTCGCGAATTCAACACCTATGTTGATACACCTGAACACCACATTATATAAACGGCGGCTGAAAGCACAATTTCCGCCAATTACAGTCTATCCGAGGCATCAGTGAGGTATGTTTAACATAAGATGATGTCCCCCCCTTACTTTCTACAATCACCCGACGCCTTGCTCCCCATTAACTGATGACAAGGCAGGACAATTCGCGATAGCATAAATAAATGAAAACCATCATTCACTAAGCAACTAATTTTAATTGCAAATATGGTTTTTTAACGAAAACATGATGGGGAAAAGCCTCACTACAAACTACGCGCAACAAGGACTTTGCATGAAACAAAGATTGGTATTTCTTGGCCTGGCCCTGGGTGGCCTAACCCTCAACGCCAACGCTCAGCAGTGCGATCTCAGCATAACAGGTACTGTGCCCGAAGGGATTAGCCTGGATAAGTTGATCGTTTCCACCTATGACAAGGAGCTGCCGGTCACCAGCAGGGACTACTCCCTGTGCGCCAGTAAGCAAGATCTCCAAGTCGTCGGCCGCCATAGCCCCAACAACACCATCTACCTGATGGATAAGAGTGGTGCCATCCCCAGAGGCATCTATACCGCCGAGGTGTTTGTCCAGAGCAAGGCGATCACCCTGGGCCCGGCTTCCAGTTTGACCAAGCAAGTCTGTAACCTGCGCTGCGGCTACTATGCCAGCCAAAGGGTGCAGAACTCCAAAGAGTTGCAACAACTGGCGGCCGAATACCAACTGCTGTCCGCCACTGATGGCAAGGCGATTGGCGCCTTCCTTAGCCAAAACCAAGCCAAATTAGATCGAATCTACTATGGCGATATCCACCCTAAGCCATCAGCCCCAATAAGCACAGGCGATCTCTGGGTCGATCCCTACAGCGGCGCGGGACTCTACTTCGATGCCCCCGAAACCATACTCAACAGCACCTTTAGAGATTATGTGAGCTCCGAAGCCAGAGCGGCGCGCCAGCAGGATAAGGCTGTCGCCGAAGCGATGAAGCAGCATAAAGCTTCACTACAAGGCTTAATGAAGGGTTTCAACAGTTGGCAAGAGCGGGTGGAGGCCGTCAACAGAGTCAGCGCTGAGCTAAAGGCCAGCCAGGATCCGGCGGCGATAAAGGTGGCGCAAATATTCGAGCGCGGCCTTGAAGAAGCCGAGGCGACTCTTAAAAGTTACCTTACCAACGACAACAAGACCCCAATCGCATCTCTGACCCAGGCCAACAAGACCTTCGAACTCTTGTTGGCCGACTGGACCAACGCCGCCTATATCCACAGCAAGGACAAACAGGCCTTCGCAGCCCTGTTCAGTGAGCAGTTTAAGCAGCAACTGCCGATACAAGATCGCGAGTTGGACAAGGCGCTGAGCCGCCTTATCGATCTGCCAAATCATCTGGGGAAGTTGTCTATCGAGGATGGTTATCAGAACATTCAGCTGGAGTTTAACAATCTCCTGCCAGACTCGAACCAACGCTATGACTTTAAGGATGCCCTGCACAGCGTTAGCTTCGTGTATGAGAAGGGCGCCTGGCGACTCGACAGCGTCAGCCAGCTACCCATCCGTCACTATGATAAGGGCTAGACTAAAGGCTAGATATAAAATGGGAATCAAGGGGGCGAGTTTGAATCAACACCTCAGCCCCTTGATTCCCACTCTTTCAACAACTCTGGCATCTTGAATTTGTTCACTCTTAACACGTTATTTTTATCAAAATATAATAAACCAAGCCAAAGCAACAATTTATAAATCATAGCAAGCCATCATATTATCTAATCTCTTTATCATAAGTTTTCATCAATTTGGCCAAGGGAGTCATATCAATGTCATGGTCTTAAATTCGGGGGAAAGGTCAGTTCATTATTACTTGTTAGGGTAAAAAGTTAAGATCACGCCTAATCCACCTTGCTTGGTATCTTGCAGCATGCCCACCAGTTTCTAAATATATGACAAATGTAGCCATACACGAATCACAACGATATACATCACTACCGTTGTAAGGGTAATGCGACAAACTCACAGGAGCCATATCTGAAAATGGATTACTACCATTTTTGCTGTAAGTCTGATAACCGAGAAAAGTCATTGGTTCTATTTTACCCATAAAATGAAGTTTGTTTTCCAGGCCATCAGAGTTAGTCAAATGAAGCTTGGATTCCTTTCCGCACTCAGAACAAGAATTAGATTCTTGTTCTGCTACAACATTGAGTAATTCATCGATATTCATAAAGCCCTCAGAACAGAAAATAAAATGGGAAAAGAAAATGCAAGCTGAAAAGATCGAGTCAAAAATGAGGAAATATATGGTCCTCGGCTCCGCAACTAAGGTTGGCTCTTACTTAATTTGTTACATGCTAGTAAACCGCGATGCCTCACCAGTTTCTTAGCTTTATCGGCTTCAAACTAAACAAAATCTAGGGTAATCCTCCCCTTTTTAACCGCAGTTAAAAGTAGAATTTAAGCGACCATCCACGCTGGGTGCCCACTTTCCCTATTTTTACTTTTAATCAACGAAACAACTTGCGAGTGCCAAAATAGTTATCGAGACTGAGAGTACAGCTCCCCACGCCCAGGTGTACATACTTCTTCTTTCTGTTATAAAAAGGTAACTTTTCTCAAAATATACATCATTTTCGAGTAGATTCTCCATATCCTCTCGAGTTAATACCGATTCATACGTCTTTTTAAATTGCTCATACATTTCTCTGAAGCGCACTTGCTCCTGCTTAGACTCATACCATGCTAATCCAAATAAGCCCGAGAATACAGCAAGGGCAAACATTATCATTGAAACAAAAAGTGGAGATCCAATGAATGTAAATAACTCAGTATATGTTTTTAGCTCACTACCTTTAGTAAATATCCGAAACAGTATTGTTGATATCGCAAAAGTCGTAACACCAAGAACGCCTGTTTTGATTGAGTTTGCTATTTTTTCTGCTACTTCACTTGCCTTTTGAGAAGTAATTTGAACCTGTTCAGCTACTTTTTTCGTTGTCTCGATATAACTCTTCACATCGTCTTTCTGAGACAAGATAAAACTAGAATATGCAGAAGTTAAAACTGGTGGACTAACACTCAACAAATCATCAACATGTAAAGGAATAATATTTCGCGCCACACCAAGCTTATCGACCGTATTACCCTCATAAATCCATTGATACAACTCCCACAAAGCATTCGCATCTATGTGTTTTAATGCTTCAAAGTCGTAGGTTCCAGAGATATCTTTTAGTCCCTTCAAGCGGTACTCTATACCTTGCTCAGTAATGATCGCAAAGTTGCTTAAAAAGCTAATCAAATAAGCATTATTTAAGGCATTAAAAAGAAGACATATTGAAGTAAACTCACCTCCTAATGCTTCTGTGAGCTTGAAATGATCAGGTAGCAAAAACCACTCTGATGCATTTGCAAAATGACCAAGAGAACCTCTAAGCCGATGAATTTCACCTGCTCTATAATGGTTAAAATGAGGCTCAAATAGCTCAATATTAAATTCATCTTTTGGAATAAAGTAAAAATAGTCTGTATGCAATGAACGACTATAATCTCCAATAAAAGCTACCCCATTAACCCCTTTTCTCCAGTAACGCTCAGAAAAAGAACGATGGAGCTGAGCTAAAGTCAGGCTATTCAGATACGATGAGAGTGCATCTAATGAATAAACATTGTCTACCAGTACACCATCTTTTGATTCAAGCAATTGCTTTGAGATAGATAAAGACACAGATACATGTTCATCTCCCTCTAAACCGCTTATTTCTCGACGTAAGTCTTCAAGTTTTTCATGGGTTTTCGGGATAGATGTATTATTCGAAAACTCTATCGACTCGCCAACATCATAGAATATTTTTAGGGTAAACTTGTCTTGATGTTTTCGGTGTGAGTCAAGAAATTGAGACAATGACTCAACATCGCTCTCAACTAAGCTATCCAACTTACTTGATGCAGAGAAATACATGAGAGATTCAGTCATACTCTCCCACGTATCTATTGGCTTTTGCCAAATTCTGCTCACACTATCTAACATTATACCTCTCAATCCTCACTTTTTTTGAAGTATTCGAAACCTTCATCAGAGAAAACAACGATACCTTTTCGCCCGTTTTCCTTATAAGGCAGAATCGTTTCATCTAGGTTTTCGATACCATCTTTCAAACTTAATTCAATCTTGTCCGTCAACCCGATAGATGTTGTACGCTTTTTCGCTTTTACATCTTCCATATCTATCTGAAAGTGTGGGTCAAATGCCTGCTTACCGGTCTTCTTATTAGGTAAATCCCTTAAGCTATTGGCAAATTCTTTAGCAAGAAAGTTCTTATCCAAAGGTTTGTGATAATCAAATACTGTCTCAACTAATTCAGTGTAAACAACCGTTTTGCCTTCATTGTTTCTTAGATAAGTAATCAGATGATTACGAAGAGCCAAGTGATCAGCCTTAAACCCATCACGCTTAACTTTTCTAAGTGCAATGTCGATAGCGTTAAACGCATTTGCTGTATTTACATTATCAGATCTTACTGGATATACATCCAGGAATTTTACCCAGAATGCGTTAGTTCTTGATACAAGTAAGCTAGTAGGAGATCCTTTTTCAAATCTCATTAAAGCAGTATTCAGCGCTTTTTTTTCAGTAGGCAAACCGTATTGATGTTCAAAATCGATAACATTCGCAAACTCTTCTTGTTCCATCTTAACAAGGACTAGTAAATCGACATTTGCATTCGGTTTACAGTGGATAATCAGTAAGCTACCAGGTGTAACCTTCTTATTTAAGTGATCAATACTCCTTTGAGATGCTTGCTGTTCTACCAATAGCTCAGCAGAAAACTTGTCACACATTACAGTCCAATGAGGCAAATGTTCTCGATAGGTTAGAAACTCTTTCTCAACAAGTGAGTCAGTATTAAAAATGAACTCTTGAGCGTTACTAGTGTTCTGAGTATGTTTAACTGCTTCTTTCGCAAAATCTTTAAAGTTTTGCTTAGAACTAGCATTTTCTATAAATTCGGAATAGGTTCCTTTCTGTATATCAATATGGTAGCAAGTGGTATTAATATACTGCATCAATAGATTCCTTTTACTTTTTTAGTAAATTTATTTTTTAAAATGTAAAAATCAACTGTTTTCATAGAAAAACAAGCCACCCACTATAGAACAATAACTTAATCTTCTTTCTGTTTGCGTTCAAGCACCACTAGGTAATTTAAGCACTAAATCAGCCCATGAGCATACAATGAGTATGTGATTGGGTGAGCCGACGCAGACAATAGCTCCACGGTCGCACAAAAAGTAAAGCACTGCAGTCTGATCGAGGGCTGACAAAGCCGCCGAGTCGCTTCAGTCCCTGAGCCTAGTTATCCTAGGTGATGGGATGAAGCTACGCTGGCAATACCGTCAGCCTCGAAGAACAGGCTGCAGATTCAGTAGTCGAAACCAGGCTGCGCTTTAACCCCCGCCTCAAACGCATGCTTCACGCTATTCACCTCACTGACAGTATCTGCCAATTCAATCAGTTGCCTGTGGCAGTTGCGGCCGGTGATGATCACATGCTGCATGGGGGGACGATTTTGCAACGCATCTATCACTCGCTGCAGATCCAGATAGTGGTAGCTGACCATATAGGTGAGTTCATCGAGCAGCAGTATGTCTATGCTGGCATCCTGAAGCCATTTTTCGGCGGCCGCCCAGGCCTTTTCGGCGGCGGCGATATCCTTGGCTTTGTCCTGGGTGTCCCAGGTAAAGCCTGTGCCCATGACTTCGAACTTGACCCCGGCGCCTTCCAGTAGCTTGCGCTCACCGCACTCCCAGGTGCCCTTGATAAACTGCACCACGGCGCCCTGCTTGCCATGACCGACCGCGCGGGCCAGAGTGCCAAAGCCGGAGGTGGACTTGCCCTTGCCGTTACCTGTCACGACCAGGAGTATGCCCTTCTCTTCGGTGGCGGCCGCGATTTTGGCATCCACCGCCGCTTTTACTTTCTGCTGCCGCTGTTTATGACGCTCTGCCTTGATATCGGTTTGATTATTATCGGTCACCCTGGCCTTCCTCTTTGAATATGTTGATTATTTTATTGAAATCCAGATGTTGCTCCAGCACATCGGCCAAACGATCCAGCTGTTGCTGGCGCTGCTGATTGATATCCACGGCATGGCCCTGTGGCGCCGTCATCCCGGCCCAGGCGAGCAGCAGCTCACAGGCCTCTGGGCTGTCAAACAGACCATGCAAATAACTGCCGAGAATTTGATTATCCTCCGACAGCAGGCCTTCGCTGCGGACTGCTGCGATTTGTGTAGGTACTGTGGTTTTTGCAGGCTCAGTGGCGCTGACGCGGTTGGCGTCACTGCCTCGCTCATTAAGCAACAGTGGCTGGGTGTATTGGTCCGGGATCCGCGACGCTCCGCAGTGGATCTCATAGCCGGAGACTGACGCCGATGATTGCCCAAGCCTCAGGCTACCGCTGACATTGAGCAGCTGTTTTTCGACTTGCAGCTCGGTAGTGAGCGGCAGGTAGCCCAGTCCTTGGCTGGTACCGGGCAAGTCTTCCAGCCCCAAGGGGTCGGCAATGCTCTGCCCCAGCATCTGAAAGCCGCCGCAGATACCGATAAGCTTGCCGCCATAGCGCAGATGGCGGGCTATGCCCTTATCCCAGCCCTGTTGGCGGATAAAAGCCAGGTCGGCGCGCACATTCTTGCTGCCGGGCAGCAGCAGGAGATCCAGCCCAGGAAGTTCGCCCTGATGGGTCGGCCCTATATAATAAAACTCGATATCCGGATGCAGCCGCAGCGGGTCAAAGTCGGTATGGTTGCTGATCCTGGGGTACACCAAGACGCCGACTCGCAGTCGCGTCCCAGTTCTTTCAGATTGAGTTGTTTCAGATTGAGTTGCTTCAGATTGAGCTCGTGCTGATTGAGCTGTTGTCGGCTGCTCGGTAGTTCCCCCCTGAGACTGAGCAGTTGTTTGCACCAGTGCATCTTCGGCGTCCAGATGCAGGGCATCGAGGTAGGGCAATACGCCCAATACCGGCTTGCCGGTGTGAGCCTCGAGCCAATCCAGCCCGGACTGCAGCAATGAGATATCACCGCGAAAACGATTGATCACAAAGCCTTTTACCCGCGCCTGCTCACTCTCGGACAGCAGGGCCAAGGTACCGACCAGGTGGGCAAATACCCCGCCCTTGTCAATATCGGCGATGAGGATCACCGGGCAGTCCACCGCTTCGGCAAAGCCCATATTGGCAATATCGCCCTGGCGCAAATTGATTTCGGCCGGGCTACCGGCGCCTTCTACCAGCAGCCAGTCAAACTCCTGCTGCAACCTGTGCCAGGATGCCAACGCCGCCTGCATGGCAGCGGCTTTATAGTCACGACTCTCGGGGCCGAAAAAGGCGGCGGCTTCCAGGCTGGTCAGCGCCTTGCCCTGAATTATCACCTGCGCCTTGGTATCCGAGCTGGGTTTAAGCAATACCGGGTTGAAGTCGATTCTCGGCTCAAGACCGGCGGCCACCGCCTGCAGCGCCTGGGCCCGGCCAATTTCACCGCCATCCCGGGTGACGGCGCTGTTAAGCGCCATATTTTGCGGCTTGAAGGGCGCCACTCGCTGACCATGACGATGAAACACACGACAGAGTCCGGCCACTAAGGTGCTCTTACCGGCATCCGAAGTGGTGCCCTGCACCATAAGGCTGCGGCCAGGCCGGGCCAGAGCCGACAATTCAGCTTTAAGTTCTGCGCCATTATGGGGTACTGGATTACTCATACCTTACCCCGCTGATCCGGGCTTGTACCCGAAACGCTCAAGCCCAGGGAGCCACTGCTATCAGAGCTCACAGGCTTTAACGCCAGCGGTAAACCTGCGACAACCAGAGTGACTCTGTCTGCCTTGGCAGCCAGCGCCTGATTGAGCCAACCGGCCTCATCGACAAAACGCCGACTCAGCTCCCCAAGCGGCACTATGCCGGAGCCAACTTCATTGCTCACCAACAGCAGATCGCCGTCAAACTCGGCTACCGCCTGCAGCAAGGCCGCGCGTTCACAAGCCATATCGGCACCAAAGCAGAGCTGATTACTGAGCCAAAGCGTCAGGCAGTCTACCAATACCGGCGCTCCAGAGCCTGAGCGCTGCACAAGCGCCTTGGTCAAATCGAGCGGCACCTCGGCCAACTGCCATTCGAGGCTGCCGCCTTGGCGTTCAGTTTGATGGTGGGTGATACGCCGGGCCATCTCCTCATCGGCGGCCTCGGCTGTTGCCAGATACCAGGGGCGGACATTGGCCGGGCACAAGTCGGCCAGTTGCCGCTCGGCGTAACCACTCTTGCCGCTGCGGGCACCGCCCAGAATAAGATGGATCATGCCGGGCTGCCTCCCAATGCCAGCAACAGCATATAAACCGCCAGCTCACTCACCTGCTGCGCCGCCCCTAGGGTATCACCTGTGTAACCGCCAATCTGGCGCCGGAACCAAAACACCAGGGCCCAACGCAGCAGCAACATGGTCGGCAATAGCCAGAACAGCAGCGTGGTGGACAGCAGTGCCGTCAGCACAATTCCAGTCAGCAGCAAAATACCCAGCTCATTGAGCCCCTGCTGCTGCGCCAAAGGTTTGCTTTTGCCCTCGTCGCGAACATAGGTTTCGCTGAAGATAATGCTGGCCGCCGTCACCCGGCTGACACAGTGCGCCAATACCAGGGCCAGCGCCGCCTGGTTGATGTCGTAAAGTGCCAACTCCAGCAGTAACTGGTACTTGAGCAGCAACACCAACACCAATGCCAAGGCGCCATAGCTGCCAAGGCGGCTGTCTTTCATGATTTTCAGTTTGTCTTCTACCCGCCAACCGCCGCCGAAACCATCGGCGGTGTCGGCCAGGCCATCTTCATGAAAACCGCCGGTAACCAGCACACTGCTAATCATCGCCAGCACTATGGCGATGGAGCTTGGCAATATGCCGGCGGCCAGCAGTAACACCAAGGCGGAGATCAAACCCACCACCACGCCCACCAGGCCAAAGTAGCGGCTGGCCTTGTTGAGGCTGTCGCTGTCCACCGTCAGGGCGCTGGGTACAGGAATACGGGTGAAAAAACCTATTGCGATCAAAAATAGCCGCAGCTGCCCGAGCCAGAATCCCATCAGAGCACCTCTTGGGTAGCAGGCTCTACCACCTTGTCGACCCCGGCTTCACCAAAGCTGGCCATCTGGTTGTAGAAGTTGGCCGCCGCCTGCACCAAAGGCAGCGCCAGCGCCGCGCCCGAGCCTTCGCCCAACCTGAGCCCAAGCCTGAGCAAGGGCTTGGCGGACATGGCCTCGAGCAGCAACTTGTGGCCGCGCTCTTCAGACTCATGGGCAAAAATAAGATAATCCCTCACCCCCGGCGCCAAACGCACAGCCGCCAGCGCCGCTGTCGACGCGATAAAACCGTCCACCAGCACGGGCACGCCAAATTCGGCCGCCGCCAACATGGCCCCTGTCATCTGCACTATTTCAAAGCCTCCGAGGCAGGCGAGGATACTGAGTGGCTCGGTCAGCTCGCAGTGGTGCAGCAGCAGTGCCTGCTCTATCAGCAGGCATTTGCGCTTAAGCGTCGCGGCATCTATGCCGGTGCCGCGGCCGACACATTCACTCACAGGCAAGCCTGTCAGAGCGGCCATCACGGCGGCGGCAGAAGAGGTGTTGCCTATTCCCATCTCCCCCAGCGCCAGCAGGTTGCTGCCGGCATCGATATGGCGTTTTACCAAGGTGCGCGCCATGGCAAACCCTTGACGCACAGCGCCCAGAGTCATAGCGGCGCGTTTGTGGATAGGCCCGGTACCGGCGCCCAGACGCTGCTCTGTAACCTCGGGGATCCCCAAGGGGCTGAGAATGCCGCAGTCAATCACCTCCAGCTCGAAGCCGGTCTGGCGACAAAACACATTGATGGCGGCGCCGCCGGCAACAAAGTTAAGCACCATTTGGGTGGTCACCTCGCTGGGAGCAATCGACACCCCGGCCGCGGCAATACCATGGTCGGCGGCAAACACCAGCATCACGGGGCGGCGGATGACTAACTCATCAGTGGCGGAACCGAGCTGAATGCGCCCCAACTGCAGCGCCAAAGCCTCCAGCTCACCCAAAGCGCCCAGGGGTTTGGTCTTGTTGTCTATGCGGGCCTGAATCGCGTCATCCAGCGCGTGATTGATTGCTGCAACCTGGTACATCCTTCCCTCTCTTATCGTTATTGGCCGCGTTTACGCAGCACCATCAGGAAAAACAGACTGCCGATGGCCGAGGTGATCACCCCCACCGGCAGCTCTTGGGTGGGCAGTATGCTGCGAGCCAGCACATCGACCCAAACCATAAACAGGCCGCCCGCCAGTGCCGTCAGCACCATGGGATGCTGCCCCGGCAGCAACAACCTGACAATATGAGGCACCATCAGCCCCACAAAACCTATCCCGCCGCAGTGGGCCACCAGAGTGGCGGTAATAAGCGAGCATAACAGCAGCATGGAAACCCTGAGCCTTTGCACCCTGATCCCCAGAGTGTGGGCGGTTTCATCACCGGCAAGCATCGCCAGCACCTGGCGCTTGAAGGCCAGGATCACCAGCAAGGCCGCCAGCACCACCAGAGTGGGCAGTCCAAGCCCATCCCAACTGGCACGGGCAAAACTCCCCAGACTCCAAAACAGCAAGGAGGTGGTGGCCTGCGGGGTGGAAAAATACAAGATCAAACTGGTGAGGGCGCTGAACATAAAGGAGATGGCGACCCCGGAGAGCAACATTCTCTCTATCTGGTTGCCGATATTCCTGCCCGCGAGCAGCAGTACCATGAGCACAGCCAAACTGGCACCGATAAAGGCTCCCAGCGGCAGCGATATCCCGGAGATGGCCGAACTCAGGCCAAGGCCGGTCGCCAGGGCGACCGAGACCACGGCGCCGAAGCTGGCGCCCGAGCTGATACCGAACAGGTAAGGATCGGCCAACGGGTTGCGGGTCACCGCCTGCAATACATAACCCGACAATGCCAGACCGCTGCCGGCGATAAAGGCCAGCAAGATACGCGGCAGGCGCAGATCCCAGACGATACGCTCGCTGATGGCAGAAGGCTCACCCACGCCCAGCAGGTGTTTGCCAATCACTCTTGCCACATCGAAGAGGCTGATATCGGCGGCGCCAAAACCGGCGGCGGCCAAGGGTGTCAACACAGTGCCGAGCAGCAACAGCAGCCAGCACCAGTAAAGTCTGGGCAAGGGCCTGAGAAACCAGCCGATAAGCGAGCGCCCCGGTGCGGCCACGGAAGCATTCATGCGCCACCTCCCACCGAGCGTGGGCGCCGGTCAGTTTCCTTGTGAGCAACACAGGTTTCGGCCGAGGCAGGCCCTGCCATTGGCTCGACTATCGCAGCGCCTTGAACCTCGCCACTGGCGAGCGCCGCCGAGCTTACAGCCTTGCCGTGACCAGGCTCTGGCGACTGATAGCCGTAAAAGTAGTGGATCAGCGGCCTTCCCAACTGCGGATGCGTCCCCACCTGGCAGCAAACACCGAAGACACCGGCAATTCTGTCTTCGGTCAATACGCTCTGGGGCGAGCCGTGGGCAATACGGCGGCCGTTATCCAGCAGTAAGAGTTCGTCACACAGGGCCGAGGCCAGATTGAGATCGTGAATCGAGGCGATCACCGTGACCCCCAGGCTGCGCACCAGCTCGAGGATCTGGATCTGATAGCGGATATCCAGATGATTAGTGGGCTCGTCCAGGATCAAAAGCTTGGGGCGCTGTACTATGGCGCGGGCAATCAAGGCCCTTTGCTTCTCTCCGCCGGAAAGCTGCGCGAAAGGCTCTGCGGCCTTGTGCTGCAACCCGACCTGCGCCAATGCCGCCTGCACCTGGGCCTTGTCGGTCGCCGATGGCATATCAAACAACCCCTTGTGGGGAGTCAGTCCCATGGCCACTAATTGAGTCAAATCCAGTGCCAACTGGGCCGGGGTATCCTGCAGCACCACGGCCACCTCTTTGGCGAAGGCTTTGGCAGACAAGCTATGGATATCCTGACCAAACAGCTGGATCTGGCCGCTATCCGGGCGGATATAACGATAGAGGCAGCGCAGCAGGCTCGACTTACCGGCACCATTGGGGCCTATGAGCCCGAGCATCTTGCCACTTGGCAGCTCAAAACCCACATCGGCCAATACGCTGTGACCACCGGGAAGCCAGCTAAGCTGTTGCACCTTGAGTGCCAGGCTCATAACCGCCCCCCGACATTGAGCCTGTGACCGGCAGAAGGCTCAAGCTGCAGTGGAAGAATCATCTATTCGCTCCCCCGGTTTACCCGCCCGGGTTTCTGGTTTGGTTTATCAGCCTGGGCAGGTCTCCTGACTCGCCGCCAAAGGCGACTCACAGTTGCGGGCACAGTCCGGGCTTTCCCGGTTCCCTGGGTTGGTTCACCTGCAAAGGCGCCAACACCCTGGCTGCTGCCGCACTTGGCGGCCATTTGGGGTTATTATCCCGGTTTTATCGCCCGGCACAATTGCCCGGCGCAATAGCGCAGCACTATTGCGGCCAGTGGAGCTTGCTGAAACACTGCCATTCCTGGTCACTTTCACCGCTGGCATCACCGCTGGCATCACGGCTGGCATAGAGGGTTATTCTGACCCAGGCCGCATAAGGTAGCTCCAAGGCGTTGAACACTGCCGCAGGCGGTATTTGCCCCGGCAGCAAAATCTCGGCCAGCAGCAGCCGGATAACCCCGCTGTGAGTCAAGATCAGTGCCGCATCGGCGCTTGCTGAAGAACCAGAGCCTTTTGAACCAGAGCCTTTTGAACCAGAGTCTCTTGAATCAGAGCTTTCGGAACAACTAACCTCTCTCGCAAGCCAGCGCTGCACCATAGTCTGCCAGCCATCCAACACCCGGCTACGAAAGGCTGGCAGCGATTCCCCGCCCGGCGGAGTATTGGCCACTGGGTCACGCCAGAAGGCTTCGGCCGCCTCGCTATGCTGCTGATAGACACTCGCCACCTTCATGCCGTCCCAGTCACCGAAGTCTAGCTCCCAGAGCCAGTCATGCTGCTGCAGCGGCGCCGGGAAATAGTCGGGCATATCGGCCTTGAGCTCGGCGGCAAAGGCCTGGCAACGCAGGGCCGGAGAACTCAGCAGCGCCAGGCGTTCGGGCGCACTCGGCAACTGCTCCAGCTCACTACTGATAGCCCGCCAGCTACGCCACATCTGCGCTTTGCCCTCATCGCTCAGGGCCACATCACTGCGGCCGCGGATAATCTCGCCGCCTTCACATTCACCGTGCCGCAGCAGATAGATATTCAGTTGCCTATGTTCAGCCACACACCTCTCCCGTCAGAGTCCCGGTGGTTACCGGGCCAATTTAACCTTGCCGCAGGCCGCCGGAATCCGTATATTATGGACGTCTATACGTATAAATGTCCAAAATAACTTTCCGCGCCCACACACGCCTTTGGCTATCATGCCAGATAGTGTCCCGGGCGTCAGGTCGGCAGAGATGATGTCGCGGATGCCAAGCACCGCGAATGTAAAACAGCAATAAGACAGGTATGAAAGGTAACCCTATGGCGACTTCCCAGCACTCCCCAAGCCAGACAGAGCTCAAGCTCAAACAGACCCTCAAAGAGCGGATCCTGATTTTAGATGGCGCCATGGGCACCATGATCCAGGACTACAAGCTGGAAGAAGCCGATTACCGCGGCGAGCGCTTCAAAGATTGGCATTGCGATGTCAAAGGCAACAATGATCTGCTGGTACTGACCCAGAGCGAGATCATCAAGACCATTCACAGGGAATACCTGCTGGCCGGTGCCGACATCATAGAAACCAACACCTTCAACGCCACCACCATTGCCATGGCCGACTACGAGATGCAAAACCTGGCGGCGGAGATCAATTACCAAGGCGCCAAAATCGCCCGCGAAGTGGCCGATGAAGTGGCCGCCGCCAGCGGTATTCCCCGCTATGTGGCCGGGGTGCTCGGCCCCACCAACCGCACCTGCTCCATCAGTCCGGATGTGAATGATCCCGGCTTTCGCAACATACATTTCGACGATCTTGTGTTGGCCTACAGCGAATCCACCGAGGCGCTGATCGCCGGTGGCGCCGACATCATCCTGGTGGAAACCATCTTCGATACTCTCAATGCCAAGGCGGCGCTGTTTGCCATCGAAAATGTGTTCGAGAAACTGGACCAAAGGTTGCCGGTGATGATTTCCGGCACCATTACCGATGCCTCGGGCCGCACCCTGACAGGGCAAACCACAGAGGCCTTTTACCATTCTCTCAGACATATCAAGCCGCTGAGCATAGGCCTAAACTGCGCCCTGGGCCCGAAAGAACTGCGGCCCTATGTCGAGGAGCTTTCCCGTATCAGCGAGTGCTTTGTCTCGGCGCACCCCAATGCCGGTCTGCCCAATGAATTCGGCGGCTATGACGAGACTCCGGCAGAGATGGCAAGCGTGATAGGCCCCTGGGCCGAAGAGGGTCTGCTCAATATTGTCGGCGGCTGCTGCGGCACCACGCCTGCGCATATCAAGGCGATTTCTGAAGCCGTTAGCCCTCATGCACCAAGGCCGCTGCCTGAGCTGCCGGTGGCATGTCGCCTCTCCGGACTGGAACCCCTGACCATAGATGCAAGCAGCCTGTTTGTGAATGTGGGCGAGCGCACCAATGTCACCGGCTCGGCCCGGTTTCTCAAGTTAATCAAAGAAGGCCAGTACGAAACCGCGCTGGAGGTGGCCCGTGACCAGGTAGAAAACGGCGCCCAGATCATAGATATCAACATGGATGAGGGCATGCTCGACGGGGTCGAGATGATGCAGAAATTCCTCAACCTTATCGCCTCAGAGCCGGATATCAGCAAGGTACCTGTGATGATCGACTCCTCCAAGTGGGAGGTGATTGAGGCCGGGCTCAAGTGCATTCAGGGCAAGGGAATAGTCAACTCCATCTCCCTCAAAGAGGGCGAGGCCAAGTTTATTGAACAGGCCAAACTGGTGAAGCGCTACGGCGCCGCCGCCATCATCATGGCCTTCGACGAACAGGGCCAGGCCGACACTCGGGAGCGCAAAACCGAGATCTGTACCCGCGCCTACCGGGTGCTGGTGGATAAGGTGGGCTTCCCGCCGGAAGATATTATCTTCGACCCCAATATCTTCGCCATCGCCACCGGCATAGAGGAGCACGATAACTATGCGGTGGACTTTATCGGCGCCATTGCAGATATCAAGGCCAACCTGCCCCATGCGATGATTTCCGGCGGGGTGTCCAACGTTTCTTTCTCCTTTCGCGGCAACAACCCGGTGCGAGAAGCCATTCATGCCGTGTTCCTCTATCACGCCATCAAGGCGGGGATGGATATGGGCATAGTCAACGCCGGTCAGTTGGCCATCTATGATGATATCGACCCTGAGCTGAAGCAGAAGGTAGAGGCCGTGGTGCTCAACCTGCCCTGCCCGGTTACCGACTCCAGTAACACAGAGCAGCTGCTCGAAGTCGCCGAGAAGTATCGCGGTGGCCCGGGCGGCGCAGGCAAGAAAGAAGATCTCGAATGGCGCAAGTTGCCGGTCAACAAGCGCCTGGAACACGCGCTGGTGAAAGGGATCACCGAATACATAGATGCCGACACCGAAGAAGCGCGCCTGCAGGCCAAGCGGCCGCTGGATGTGATTGAAGGCCCGCTGATGGACGGCATGAACGTGGTGGGCGATCTCTTTGGCGCCGGTAAGATGTTTCTGCCGCAAGTGGTCAAGTCCGCCCGGGTGATGAAAAAAGCGGTCGCCTATCTCAACCCCTATATCGAAGCCGAAAAAGTCGAAGGCCAGAGCAACGGCAAGGTGCTGATGGTCACGGTCAAGGGCGATGTTCACGACATAGGCAAGAACATAGTCGGGGTGGTGCTGGCCTGTAACGGCTATGAAGTGATAGATCTCGGTGTCATGGTGCCGGTGGAGAAAATCATCGAAGTCGCCAAGGCCGAGAAGGTCGACATCATAGGCATGTCCGGGCTCATTACCCCGAGCCTGGATGAGATGGTGCACAACGTTAAAACCTTCGAGCGCGAAGGTCTGACCCTGCCGGCGATTATCGGTGGTGCCACCTGCTCCAAGATCCATACCGCTGTGAAGATAGCGCCTCATTACCCCCACGGCGCCATCTATATCGCCGATGCCTCGCGCGCCGTGCCCATGGTCAGCAAGCTCATCAACAATGAAACCCGCCAGGCCACCATAGACGAAACCTATCGCGAATATGAAATGATGCGCCAAAAGCGCCTGTCGCAGACCAAGCGCAAGCAGATAGTGCCCTTGCAGGTAGCACGGGATAACCGCTGCAGCCACGACTGGGCCAACTACCAAGCAATGAAGCCCAACACCCCGGGGATCCAGGTGTTTGACGACTATCCGCTGGAGGACTTGCTCGAGCGCATCGACTGGACGCCGTTTTTCCGCGCCTGGGAATTGCACGGTCATTTCCCGCAGATCCTGGATGATGAAGTCGTTGGTACTGAGGCCCGTAAAGTCTATGCCGACGGCAAGGCGATGCTGGAGCAAATCATCCAAGAGAAGTGGCTCACCGCCAAGGGGGTTATCGGCCTCTTTCCCGCCAACAGCGTCAACTTCGATGATATCGAGATCTACACAGATGACTCTCGCAGCCAAGTGTTGCTGACCACCCATCATCTACGGATGCAGCTGGAGCGGGTGGGCAACCACAACTTCTGTCTCTCTGACTTTGTTGCTCCCAAAGAGAGCGGCGTGGCCGACTATATGGGTGGATTTGCGGTCACCGCCGGCCATGGCATCGACGCCCATATTGCCCGTTTTGAGGCGGCCCACGATGACTACAGCGCCATCATGCTCAAGTGTCTGGCCGACCGCCTGGCCGAAGCCTTCGCCGAGCGGATGCACGAGCGGGTGCGGAAGGAGTTCTGGGGTTATGCCAGCGAAGAAAACCTGGATAACGAGGCGCTTATTCGTGAAAAGTACAAGGGCATACGCCCGGCTCCCGGCTACCCTGCCTGCCCGGACCACACGGAAAAAGGCCTGCTTTGGCAGCTTCTTAAGCCAGATGAGTGTATCGACCTCAAGATCACCGAAAGCTTTGCCATGTACCCTACGGCGGCGGTCAGCGGCTGGTACTTTGCGCACCCACAATCACGCTATTTTGGGGTAAGCAACATAGGCCGAGATCAGGTGGAAGACTACGCCCGCCGCAAAGGGATGACAGTGGCCGAAGCCGAAAAATGGCTGGCCCCGGTGTTGGATTATGATCCTGAGTAAAAGAGGCTCTTAAGCGAACAACTGAGCTGTTCAGGGGCTTTCGCCTTTTCTCATCAGAGCCCCTGATTGCTGACCATTGTTCCTCTTTAAAACAAGCGCTTCCCAAAATCCGTTATTGTCTCCAATCACAGCCCTCTGGGCTTTCGCCCCGAGGGCTGGTGTAAAGGCCGCGAAAACATCAGCATCTATATCAGCGGTGTTGGATATCCCGAAGGATTATTGGCAATGAGTCAGCTCAGGTTCAGGAAGGGTAAAAACATGCACTCACCAAATCGCCAATAAAAACCTAACCAACTGTTAAATAATAAAATTATATGAATGAGCTTGGAGCTTCGACGGCTTAAAACACCTTACATCCAAGCCGGTAAACCGACGCTACGCACGCATGGGACTTGTGCACAACCTGCCTAACAACTCCAACTTGGACAATCCAAAATACACAATAAAATCAAGTAGATAGAGACTTTAGCGGCGGCAATCCCAGCATCATCCCCTCCCCTCATAGTTATCACACAAGATCTGAAGCTATCTCTGTGACAAGGCTCTTATTGTTCTATTTTTTGAGACAAAGAGACACATAGTTGCGGGCTTCTGTAAGCGCTTAACTTACCTTAAAGTATGACTCATCAACCCGATAAACATTTTAATAAAACGACTTAGCAGTCTTAGGAGTCTATGATGAAACTGAACAAAATAATGATGATGGCTGCAGGAGCAGCATTGGTATGTAGCAGTGCACAAGCAGTCGAGATAGAGTACTTCGCCGGGGCAGGTCTGGGCTACCAGGCTGATGAAATTGAGGGTGTAGTCAATAAAGACACCGAAGATATGAGCTATCAGGCACGTATAGGTATGCTGATTGAACAGCAACACCGTATTACCGGTACTTTTGGTTACATGGAAGATAAGTTCAGCGTTGCCGCCAACAACTACAAACAGGAACAATACAGCTGGCTGGTATCCTATGATTACCTATTGCCGGTGCATAAAGATGTCAATCTGTTCGCCGGTGTCAGTATGGGCGCCAATGACAACAAGATTGCCGGCAAATCTTCAACAGATTTCGTCTGGGGTGGTCAAGTCGGTGTCCAGTACAAATGGAGTGAACATTTCTCCTCAGACCTTGGCTATCGTTACCTGGCCCAGGACTATGAAAAGAACGGCATCGAAATTAATGACAGCCAGCAAGTATATTTGACCTTGGATTACAAGTTCTAAACTGTATTGACATAGTTTTCAAAGGGTACTGATAGTTTAAGTACCCGGGAATTTTAAACTCATTCTTCTTCATTCATCAACTATTGACCATTTGGCAAGTGCCAGTCAGCTTTAGGGCGACTGGCATTTTTTTATCATATTGATTTTTATAATATTGGTTGTCATTTAATGTCTATGTCCCGCAGATAGGAACTTAAACCAGCATGATGGGAAACAAGCCAATGGCAGACAAGCTTTCAGCAAGACCTTAGGCAATTGTGTAAGGTATGCTGAGAGTTAAATAAAAAAATCCGATGACTGTTAGCCACCGGATTTTTAACTTTATAAATGAAACTGCAAACACTCAGGCTTAACAGTTCACGATTTACCTGAGCTGACTATCTGTAACCTCAGTCTTCCACTGGGGAAACCACAAACAGCAAATCGCCTTGGGACACCTGTTGACCATTACTGTTGAGGATCCGCTCGATGCGGTATTTCTTGTCCTCTGGATACAGCTCGGCGCCTTTGCGGTTAAAGCCTGCCAGTGTCACCTGAGAGAACATCTTCATCGCTTCGGTCAGTGCCAGCGTCTGATCGACAGTCACTATATCGCCTTCCTTAACGAAGTCGGCTTCGCCCGGTGCCGGAGAGGTATAGAAGATACCCGCGCCCTGAGCCAACACCTTGAGCTCGTTGGACTCACCCACACGCAGCGATTCGGTATCCACACCTTGAGTTTCGGCAGCGGCTTCCATTTCGGCGATCAGGGCTGGGATATCCAGCTCGGCCATCAGGCGCGGCAGATAGTTGGTGTCATACACGCCTTCACGGAAGGTCTCGTCGGCCAGGATCCGCTTCAGCAGCGGGATGTTGGTGGCGATACCCTTGATGACCACCTGATCCAGATAGTCATACATCTTGGCAATCACATCGTCCCGGCTTTCACCACGGATGATGATCTGGGCAATCAGGCTGTCGTAGTATGGCGACACTTCTTTGCCATCGGCCGCGATAGAGATGATTTCCACATCATCGCGCTCAGGCATCACGCACTCAGTGATAAGCCCCGGGTTTGGCACCAACTGCAGAACGCCCTGGCTGTCCAGTGCCGCCTTCTCGGCTGTCACCCGCACTTCCATCGCATAACCGATTTCCTGCGGCTGCAGATCTTCAATGGAGCGACCGGCTGCCACATCGAATTGGGCGCTGACGATATCAATACCGGAAGTCGCTTCGGTTACCGGGTGCTCTACCTGCAGACGGGTATTCATCTCCATAAAGTAGACTTCGTTGGCATCCAGGTTATAGATGAACTCAACGGTACCTGCGCCCATATAGTCGGTGGCATCACCCAGAGCACGGGTGTATTCCATCACCTTCTGCTTGAGTTCTTCAGGCAGCATGGTGGAACCGGACTCTTCAATCACCTTCTGGTTGTTACGCTGCACCGAGCAGTCACGCAGACCCAGTACCTTGGTGTTGCCGAACTTGTCACGCAGCAGCTGAACTTCAATGTGACGCAGGGAAGTCACATATTTTTCCAGGTACAGGTCACCGTTACCAAAAGCGGCAGCCGCTTCGGTGGAGGTTTTCTGGAACAGGCCAATCATATCCTCGGGGCGCTTAACCACTTGGATACCCTTACCGCCACCACCTTGTACCGCTTTGAGCAGCACTGGGTAGCCGATTTCGTTGGCCACGTTAACCGCTTGCTCGGCATTGGTCAAAATACCGTGAGAGCCTGGTACCACGGGCACATTCTGCGCCTGAGAGGTCTTGATGGCGTTGGACTTGTTACCCATGGTTGTCATCGAGTGCACACTTGGACCAACAAAGTTCACGCCGTTGTTCACACACAGGGCAGCAAACTGTGGGCTTTCCGACAGGAAGCCAATCCCGGGGTGCAGCGCGTCTACCTGCTCATACTCGGCCACTTTCAACACTGAGTAAGCGTTCAGGTAGGACTCGTCGGAAGTATTACCACCGAGACAAACCAGCTTGTCGTCTTCCTTGAGCATGTCGGCAGGAACCGAAGTCATATCAGGATCGGACGCCACCAGTACCACATTAATGCCATTGTCGTGCGCCTTGCGGATCAGTTTCACCGCTGTACAGCCTCGGGCGTGTACCAGCACCTTGTCGATAGGCTTCATCAGGGCACGAGGATCGTCCTGTACTATCTCTTCGCTGACCTCTTCAACTTCAACCACCAGAGTCGACAGAGCATTGGTCAACACATCACTTATCTCAGCGTTAGGCATAGGCATTAGAGGATCTATGCTCTTGAGCTGTTCATCGAGCTGATTGCTGAATGGATTGTTGACCAGGCCATTCATCGCTCCGGGTACCTTGGACAGGTAGTTGGACAGAGTCGAAGTGGATGGCAGGTAAGCAGGTACCACCATCTGACCGGCAAACGGCATATTGGTACCGGACAGATAATAAGTCTGCACCAGAGGGTGAGTCACGAAGGAAGCCTGGGCTCCACCGGTACAGTCACCGAAACCGAACATCAGCACAGGCAGTTCGTTGTCACGCACGAAACGGGTAATACGGTCGTTTACCACGGCCATGGAGAACAGCGCAGCAGCCCCCTCTTTGGTCTGCATACCGCCGGAGCTGATAAAGCAGATCACCGGCAGCCTGCGCTTGGCACACTCAATAAGCAGGGCGGAGAACTTCTCGGCACTGGCCATATCGAAGGCACCGGCCTGGAAGGCGGTGTTGGATACGGCAACCCCGACACGCAGCGCCTTACCGCCATGTTCAAAGTCTGCCAGACCCGTGATCAAACCGCAGGGGCGAATGCCCTTGTCGAGTGCATCTTCAATAGAGAGACGGAAGCCTGGGAAGTTGAGCAAGTTGGCCGACATCTTGTCGCCGTTGAGCTCATCGAAGTTCTTGAAGAACTTGGCGATGATATTTTCCCAGGTCATATTGCCGGCTTTCTTCTCGTCACGCAGCACCTTCTGGATCAGCAGATCCTGGTAACCCATGGTCAAACGGTTCCAGAAGTCCTTACGACGACCGATACGCACCGGATTGATGGCACCTGTGTACTTGCCCTTATCCTCTTCACTGTCGAAGTATTCCGGCAACAGACGTTCGAAGAAGTAAGTCAGGATAACAAACAGCGAATCGTTCAGTTGTGGGAAACCCACACTCTTCCACTGCTCAGTCTTGGTCAGCAGTTCAGCGCGGTTGGACTGTGACATGAAGTACTTCAGCCACTTGTAGAACTTGCTCTTGTCGTTGGCGGTATCCTGAGTGGAAATCGCCCGGTCGATAGACTTGTGCAGCAAGCCATCAACAGACTGACGCGACAGGCTCTTGGCCATCATGGCTTCCTTGGCGATAGAGGCCAGGTTACCCACGACATTGTCGTACAGCGCGTTAAAGATCAGGATGTTGTAACACTGCCAAATGAAGTCTTCACGCAGTTCTTCATTGACCACGACATCCAATAATGTCAGTTGGTTCAGTTCAGGCCAAGGCGCCTGGGTCACTTCTGCCGGCAGAGTTTCCAGATAGTGGATAAGCCCCTTGAAGTTGTTGGCGGCATTACTCTTCCAGCGGTGATACAAAGACCAACCAATGTTGAACAACAGCGCCTTACGGGCCTTCTTGTAGTTCTCTTTCGGCTCACCCAGGATCAGACGGGTCAGCATGTTGCGCTCGGTGGAAACATCATCACGCTTGGAGATGAAGTTACTCCACAGTTTGTTGAGTTCTTCGTCGTAAACCAGTTTATCCGGACTGGACAGCCAAGCCTGGAACACCTTCTCCTGCTCTTTCTGGATCCGGGCCAACAGATCCCCTTCCGGCACACTCACCTTGGACAGGCGACCATACTGATCCATTGAGATGGAGTGAATACGGCTACGCAGGGTCAAATAACGCAAATAACGGTAGGCGCTGCCGAACAGGTTAAGGTGCATGGTCGGGCTGATAGCAACCGACATTTCCGCGTTGGACTCCAACGCCTTGAGGCTCTTGGAAGGCTCGAGGAAACGCTTGAGGCTGCGATCATAATGTTCGCGCAGGTCATCGGATTCTTTTACAAACTGCACCGCAGCGCGCTCAATGGCTTCGATGGCGCTGATGATGGCGCGGCGCAGATTGTGCTGACGCTCATCGCGATCATAAGGAGAGAAATCCACAATGCCATCGATACAACCTGAAGTGTAAAGCTCTTCCGGGGACACGCCCACAGACTTGGCACACTCCTGCCATGAAAGGTTGTACTTGCGGGCAATGCTCTGCAGGCCCTGAGGCTGAATGGTGTTGAAAATACCATCACGCAGCGACAACAGTATATTGGCCGCCGCCAGTGGAATAGCCCCGCCCGAGTAGCCAGCACCAATCACTATACCCAGAGTCGGCACATCGACGTTGGCACTTTCGGCAATCGCCTTGGAAATAGAATGCGCCTGGTTGTGGCTGTTGGCCACTTCACCGGCATCGGCTCCGGGGGTATCAATCAAGTAAACGATGGGCATGGACAATTCGGCAAAATGGCGAATCGCCTCACAGGCCTGCAGGTGGTGCTCCGGCATCCAGGCACCGTTGGCCGTGGTGCGCTCCTGGGCGATAAAGCCGATGCGGCGGTTACGACCACCAAAATTCAGCTCTATTTCGGCGCTGTAGAATGGGCCGTTGTGGCTCTCGGCGATCATTTTGCCTTTCAGATCGGCAATGATCCTTTTGGCACCTGGACGGTTCTTGTCCTGGGTAGGCTGGATAACTTTGGCAACATAGCCATCCACATCCAACTGCGCCAATGACTTTAAGTTACTCTGGATGGCATCGTCATCCAACAGACCCTTTATCTCTTCTGAAAGGCTCTGTTTGCTGTGCTCTGGGAACAGCGAAAAATCTTTAGCCAAATGCTCCGCCTGCAAAAACAGGGGATCCGGAGTCTGGGCTTGAGTCGTGTTTGCGGGCTGCTTCTTGCTGGTCATCTATCGATCCTCTGCTAAGCCTCTGAAATTTTTTAGCCAGTAAATATACCTTTGTTATCCCGTCAAATGCCATTAAACTGCCTTAGACGCTATGTTCCATTTTTGAGACAGTAATAAAAACATGCCAGATTTGAATGGGATGCTCCTATTTGCAGCAGTGGTCAGAGCAGAAGGCTTCTCTCAGGCGGCCCGTGAAACCGGCCTGCCAAAGTCTACCATTAGCCGAAAAATCGCCCAACTGGAACAACAGCTTGGGGTACGTCTGCTGCAACGAAATACCCGCTCAATAAGCCTCACTCAGGTGGGCGCGCTCTTTTATCAACACTGTGACAGCATCTGCAACGAAGTGGAAGCGGCAAAAGCCACAATCGAGAATACCCATAACGATGTTTCCGGTTCATTGCGGATTGCGATCCCGGTTTCATTCAGCCAAGAGTTAATCGCCAATCTCTGCAGCGGCTTTATGCGTCTCTATCCTGGGGTCGAACTGGATGTACAGTTTACCGATGCCGATGTGGGCTTGGTAGGCGAAGGCTATGATATCGCCATCAAGTATGGCCCGCTGCAGCCTTCGGATCTTGTCGCCCGGCTCCTGTTTGAACGTCAGCCGATTCTGGTGGCAGGCCCTGGCTATCTCAAGTCCAAAGGAACGCCGGCAACCCCGAGAGATCTGGCCCGCCACGATGGTATCTTGCTGGGTACCTCCCGTTCGGCCCCCATCTGGCCGCTGGGAAAGGGTAGCCGCAAAACCATGGCCAGCTTCAGGCGCCGCACTCGGGTAAACAGTGCCATCATGGTCAAGCAACTGGCGCTGGATGATTTTGGCATCGCCATGTTGTCCCATTCGGTATGCAAGAACGAACTGGCCAGTGGCGCCCTGGTGCCGCTGCTGCAGGAATGGCCCATAGAGCCCTTTAAGGTCTATGGCGTCTACTCCTCCCGTCGGCAACTGGCGACCAATATCAGTGTGTTTCTGGACTTTTTCACCAAACGCTTCAACAGTCAGGAGTCATTGCAATCTTTAATGATGTAGCCAATCTTTGCAGATGAAAGTAGGCTGAGGAATCAATAGCACAGCACACAAGTCGGCCTTCTGTGACTTATTTTTGGCTCTCTATATTCCGTGCCAGCCATACTCAAGGCAGTAGCTGTTCCTGCTTGAGCACCTGTTTCACCAGTTGTTGGCGCAACGGTAACTGGCCAGCTGAGGCCAGATCCAGGTTAATGGCGAAATAGACAGTGTTGTCGTCCAACTCCAACCAACCGACCCACCAACCTATGGCCGGAGTATGCCGCACACCATAGCCTGTCTTGGCACGAATGATATAGTCAGTACTCGCTTCGGTCAGCATCATCTGTTTGACAATTCGCTGGCTGCGCTCGGACACAGGCAACTTGTTGTCATGCAGTTGCTGCAGAAAATCCAGCTGTTGAAACGCCGTTATCCTAAGTTGGCCGTCGAGCCAGAAACTGTCCGCTTGACCGCCGATATCCTGATTGCCATATTGCAGCTGCCGCACCATAGCTGCCATCACTTTGGGGCCTATCTCCCTTGCCAACTGCTGATACACAGGCACCACAGAATACTTCATTGCGGTGCGAAAACTCTGGTCCCGGTTCCAGGCAGCAATTTCACGAACCTTTCCGTCCCAGCTAAAACGACTGGTTTCATCGCGCACTGCCCCGGTTTGCAACGCAATAAGGCTGGAGGGGATCTTAAAGGTAGAAGCCGGAATAAAAGCTTCGGCGGCGCGACTTAGATTGTTGGAGAGCCCCAAAGAACGCTTTTGATCCCAAAGCAGCAAACAGCCTTTAACACCTGCGGATTCGAACAGTTTGTCCCAGCGGCGTACCTCTTGCCACCCCTCGGCCGTGACCTCAGAGCCGACGTCACTGACCTTGGTCTGCGCCGCTGCCACAGCCTGCGTTTGTTGAGCCAATAAACACAGCAACATGGGTAGCAGCAAACGCTTACTCAGGCGCTTTCTGTGCAAAGCTTTATTCATCTCATTCCCCTTTTAATCCCGGCAGTCAAAGCAACAAGCATACAGCCCTGGGGTGAATAAATGTCTGGCAAAGCCCTGCTCAATTGTGGCAACAATCTGGCAAGGCAACAGATAGCTTTCCAGTTGCTGGCGAGTGTTGCATACTTGAAGAAGGTCGAATAACGCAGAGAGCCAATGACTGTGCAAGCCACTCACAAAAGAGAAGGCCACGAGGACTTATTCGCACCGTCCCTA
Source organism: Shewanella sp. MSW (assembly GCF_007636515.1). Classification (NCBI taxonomy): domain Bacteria; kingdom Pseudomonadati; phylum Pseudomonadota; class Gammaproteobacteria; order Alteromonadales; family Shewanellaceae; genus Shewanella; species Shewanella sp. MSW. Next base: position 189,193 of record NZ_LVDR01000002.1, on the reverse strand, counting down.
ACTTTACAACTCTATAAGCGAAAGGAACTGCCATGTTTAAGCCTAGCCTGGCCATAGCCCTGCTGTCGGGTACTCTGGTTTCTCTGTCGGCTCAGGCCGGTGTCGAAGAGGATCGCCTGCCTGCCGCCAACGAAAAAATGCCTCAAGTGGTCCAGCGCTATCAGGCATTGACTGATGATTTGGTAACCAAATACCGCCAACATACCGATGAGCTCAAGGTTACCCAGATGGTGGCGCACCAGGGGCAACGCCTGTGGCAACAGGCGGTCAGAGATGTGCAGTCAGGTCACAGCGACGATCGCTCCCTTTATTGGAGCCGGTTGCAAATGCGCGCAGAGCTAAGCAAACAATCGCCCAAGTTCAATATCGCCTCCTGGCAACGGCAGATACTCACCAAGGCAGTGGAAAAGTCATCCCGAGGTTTCAGCGATATCGACTTTAAAGATGATGTCAGCATCAAGATACTGCTGACCGGATTCGACCCCTTCTTTCTCGACCGCAATATAGAGCAGAGCAACCCTTCAGGTCTGGTCGCTTTGGCATTGGATGGTTACCGCTTTTCGGTTAACGGCCGTCATGCGCAGATAGAGACTGTGATGATCCCGGTGCGTTTCGCCGACTTTGATGAGGGCATCATAGAGTCGCTGTTGACCCCGGTTTATCGCGACAAGAGTGTCGACATGGTGGTCACTGTCAGTATGGGGCGCAGCGACTTCGATCTGGAGCGCTTCCCGGGCCGCAACCGCAGCGCCGAAGCACCGGACAACCGCAATATTTTCACCGGCGCCAGTATACAGCGCCCTCTGCCCCCCAAGCTGGATAACGATACCCTCAATGGCCCTGAGTTTGTCGAGTTCTCCCTGCCGGTAGCGGCCATGCAAAGTATAAATGGCCGCTGGAAGGTCAACGACAACCATAGCGTCAGCACTATTTCCCGGGGCGAGTTTCAGGCAAGTAGCCTGAGCGAACTGCAAAACAGCATTTCGGTGGAGGGCTCTGGCGGCGGTTACCTGTCCAACGAAATCTCCTACCGGGCTATCCTGTTGCAGAACCAACTCGGCAGCCGCATTCCCACCGGGCATATTCACACCCCGAGAATTGCCGGTTTTGAAGCCGATACCGAAACGGCAATTGTCGAGCAGGTCAAAGCCATGCTGACAGCGGCTGCCAAAAGCCTATAATTCCTTACTCATAGAGGCGCGGTTGCGCCTCTGCTTATTTGCCACCAATTAATGCCAATTCGAGTTTTCTCATGCTGAGTCAGTTGTTCAGATCCCTTAAAAATGCCGACACCTCTGAATACAACCAAGCGTCTAAACCGCAGCCTGAAGCTGCCGCTAGTGAAGCGCAGCAGGCAGTGCTCGATGCAATAGAGCTTTGCTATCTCAAGGCGGAGGCCGCGCTGGGGCATGCACTAAAGCGCCCCTCGGTCAGCTTTGCCCTGCGAGGCCGCAGCGCCGGTACCGCTCATCCAACCGAGAACCGCTTGCGTTTCAATCCAGTACTGCTGGAGCAAAACCTGCACACCTTCACCCATGAGGTGGTTCCACACGAGATCTGTCACCTGCTCTGCTTCCAACTGCATGGCAAAACCCGACCTCATGGTAAGGAGTGGCAGAGCTTGATGCGACGGATCTACGGTCTGGCACCGCGTACCACTCACTCAATGGATATCAGTTCGGTCAAACCCAGAACCCTACCCTATCAGTGTGGCTGCGGCGTGGTGGAGCTAAGCATCCGCCGCCATAACAAGGTCATGCGGGGTCAGGCTAAATATCAATGCCGCCGCTGCGGCCAACTGCTAAGCCCTCAGCCATCCTGAGCCAAGTTGCCAAGCCTGGCGGCTTCTTTTACTATCTGCTGCAACAATTCCAAGTCTGACACCTGAAGTATCGGCTGTCGGCATCCTTAGCTATGATTTTAGGGAACAGAGTGATTTCATTCCTTCAGCGGCCGCTTGTGGCCCTGCCGCTGCTTTTGGCAGCCTCATCTGTGCTGGCTTCGCCCAGCCATCCAAGCAGTTTTCCCGAAGCAAAAAAACGCGCCAGGACTATCTACAGCCAAACCCTGCCGGCGGTCAGTTTCTACTGTGGCTGCGCCATCAAAATGGAAGGCAAGAAATGGCAGCCTGACTTGGAAAGCTGCGGCTATCAAATCCGCAAACAACAGACCCGTGCCAACCGCATCGAATGGGAGCACATAGTGCCTGCCTGGGAGTTTGGCCATCAGTTGCAGTGCTGGCAAAACGGCGGCCGCAAGAACTGCAGCCGTAACGACAAGACCTTCAAGCGCATGGAGGCCGACCTGCATAATCTGGTGCCCGCCGTAGGTGAGGTCAACGGCGATAGGTCCAACTTCAGGTTCAGCCAGTGGAACGCCAAGCCAAACCAATATGGCCAGTGTCAGATGACAGTCGACTTTAAAGGCCGTAAGGCAGAGCCACCAGCGCAGGCAAGGGGGCGCATCGCCCGAACCTACCTTTATATGCAACAAACCTATGGGCTCAAGATAGCCTCCAGCCAATTAAAGTTATTCAAGGCTTGGGACAAAAGCTATCCAGTTGATACTATTGAATGCCAACGAGATCAGGCGATTGCCACCTCTCAGGGTAATCACAATCCATGGGTGCAGGCTGCCTGCAGCCAAAGTGCCTTCAATGGCAGAACACATTAAGCCTAAGGAACACAGAGCATGAGAGTGCCGAGAATTTATCACCCAGGTCCAATAACTGCGGGGCAAGTCCTGTCATTGGATGATGATGCCAGCGCCCATGTCGGCCGAGTGCTGCGGATGTCCAGCGGCGAGCAGATAAGCCTGTTCAATGGCGATGGTAAAGACTATCCGGCCACTATCGTCAGCGCCGGAAAGAAGGCCGTGGATGTGAACGTGCTGTCTGCCATGGACAATCCCTCTGAGTCCCCTCTGGATCTGCACCTGGGGCAAGTGATCTCCCGCGGCGATCGCATGGACTTCACCTTGCAAAAATCGGTAGAGTTGGGGGTTAACACCATCACGCCACTGTTTTCAGAGCGTTGCGGCGTTAAACTCAGCGGCGATAGGTTAGAAAAGAAACTGCAGCAGTGGCAAAAAATTGTTATCAGCGCCTGTGAGCAATCCGGCCGTAGCCGGGTTCCTGAAGTGAGACCAGTCATGGAGCTGGCCGCTTGGTGCGCCGAGCCAACAACAGCATTGAAACTCAATCTGCATCCCAGAGCCGCTCACGGCATCAATGGCCTTGAGCTGCCAAACAACAAGGTGCGACTCTTGATAGGTCCGGAAGGCGGCTTGTCGGAGCAGGAAATTGCCATGACAGAAACCCAGGCATTTACTGAAGTTCTGCTCGGCCCCAGAGTACTGCGCACCGAAACCGCGGCGCTAACCGCCATTACCGCATTGCAACTCAGATTCGGCGATCTGGGTTAACCATTTTCCGCCCGGTGGGCGTAACGAATAAAGGAAAGGCATCATGATCAAGCTCGGCATAGTGATGGACCCCATCAAGGATATCAACATCAAAAAAGACTCCAGCTTCGCCATGTTGTTGGCGGCGCAGTCCCGCGGCTATGAGCTCTTCTATATGGAGATGCAGGATCTGGCGCTGCTGCAGGGCGAAGCCTGGGCCAAGATGCGGCCACTCAAAGTTCAGGAAGATCCCACTGATTGGTACCAGTTGGGTGAAGCGACCGACACGCCGCTCAAGGAGCTGGATGTGATTCTGATGCGTAAGGATCCACCGTTCGATACCGAATACATCTACGCCACTTACATGCTTGAGCGCGCCGAAGAGGCCGGGGTACTGATAGTCAACAAGCCACAGAGCCTGCGTGATGCCAATGAAAAGCTGTTTACCGCCTGGTTCAGTCAATTCACCCCCACCACACTGGTCAGTAGCGATCCGCAGCGGTTACGCGCTTTCCATGCTCAGCATGGCGATGTGATCCTCAAGCCATTGGACGGCATGGGCGGCACATCTATATTCAGGGTCAAGCAGGACGACCCCAACCTGGGGGTCATCATAGAAACCCTGACCAACTACGGCCAAAACTATGCCATGGCGCAGGTATTTATTCCTGAGATCACCAAGGGTGACAAGCGTATTCTGGTCATCGACGGCGAGCCTGTCCCCTACTGTTTGGCGCGGATCCCCAAGAAGGGCGAAACCCGCGGTAACCTGGCAGCCGGTGGCAGCGGTGTTGCCCAGCCTCTGTCAGAAAGTGACTGGGCCATTGCCAGAGCCCTGGGGCCAGAGCTTAAAAAGCGCGGCCTGATCTTCGTCGGTCTGGATGTGATTGGGGATAAGCTCACCGAAATCAATGTTACCAGCCCAACTTGCATCAAAGAGATTGAAGCGGCTTTCGATGTCAATATCACCGGCATGCTGATGAATGCCATTGAGCAAAGACTGCAACAAAAACAACAAGGATGAGACTCTGATGAAACTGAGCCAACTCACGGGCGCATTACTGGGACTGTCATTGCTGCTGCCACTGGCGGTCGATGCCAATCAGTTGCCCAATCCCGCCCCTTCCAGACCCCAAAATATCGTGATCATGGTCGGTGATGGCATGGGGCCGGCTTATACCAGCGCCTACCGATATTTCAAAGACAACCCGGATACCGAAGAGATAGAACAGACGGTATTCGATCGCCTGTTGGTCGGTATGGCCAGTACCTACCCCGCCAGAGTCAGTGGCTATGTCACCGACTCCGCCGCCGCGGCAACCGCGCTGGCAACCGGGGTAAAAAGCTATAATGGTGCCATCTCGGTCGACACCCAGAAGCAGCCGATCCCGACCATAATGGAAAAGGCCAAGCAACGGGGAATGAGCACAGGAGTGGCGGTCACTTCCCAGATAAATCACGCCACACCGGCGGCCTTTTTGTCTCACAGCGAAAGTCGCAAGCACTATGTCGAGCTGGCCAACAAGTATCTGGAGACGGATGCTGATGTAATGCTGGGTGGCGGCCAGAAATACTTTGATCAGGAACTGCTGGCCAAGTTTGATGCCAAGGGCTATCAAATTTTGCAGGAGTTCAGCGCGCTTGAAAGTATCACACAACCCAAGGTAATGGGCCTGTTTGCCGAAGTGCAATTGCCCTGGGTGCTGGATGACAAGGACGGCCATCGCCTCAGCACCATGACAGGCAAGGCACTGGAGCTCTTGTCACAAAACAACAACGGCTTTGTATTGCTGGTCGAAGGCAGTCTGATCGACTGGGCCGGTCACAACAACGACATCGCCGCCGCCATGGCGGAGATGGATGAATTTGCCCGTACCATGGAAGTGGTCGAGCAGTTCGTACGCCAAAACCCCAATACCCTGATGGTGGCCACCGCAGATCACAATACCGGCGGTCTCTCCATCGGCAGCAAGGGCAAATATGCCTGGAATCCAGAGGTACTCAAGGGGCTCTCTGCCAGTATCGACACTCTGGCAGCCGCGGCGTTGACCGCAGAAGACTGGCAAGCACCGCTGGCTCAAGGCCTGGGTTTTGAGCTGGAACCCGCTTTGCTGGAGCAATTGGCCAAGGCCAGAATGCAAGGCAAAGAGACGCTGGCCAGCGCTATCAAACAGGAAGTGGATCGCCGCTCCAACACAGGCTGGACCACAGGTGGCCATACGGGCACAGATGTGCAGGTGTTTGCCGCAGGCCCGGGCGCCGAGCTGTTTATCGGCAACCAGGACAACACGGATATCGCCTCCAAACTGAGCAGCCTACTGCCCAAGGGGCAACACGCCGCCAAATAAGGCTTGGCCTGGTAAAAGCGGCTGCGGCCGCTTTTTTTGTCTTTGCCGACTATAACTCTTGCCCGCTGCCACCACTGATTGGCTATAATGCGCGGCAGATTTTATCCTTGGAAGTTCTCCTATGTTGCTGACACCGCCATCGCAATTACTGCTGCGCAACAGTGCGCTATTTGAAGGCCAAAGCCTGCTGCTGCTCAACCATGAAAGCGATAGCTGCGCCAGAGAGCTTTTGAAGCTGTGCCCCAGAGTCGATGCCCTGGCGCTGGACTTCAATCACTTCCAACAGCTTAAATCGCAAGCCACAGCCTCGCTTCATTGCTACTTTGGCCACCAATTGCCCCATACAGACAGGTTCGAGACCGTTGTTGTCTACTACCCCAAGGCCAAGCCGCTGCTCGCTTATCTGCTGGAGCTGGCGGCGCTGCACCTGCAACCGGGAGGCCAACTTCTGGTCATAGGGGAAAACAAAGGCGGGATAAAGTCGTTTGCCAAGCAGCAAAGTCGCTGGTTCAGCAATGCTGCCAAACTGGACAACGCCCGTCACTGCCTATTGTTTGCCGCCGAGGCCATCACCAGCCCAACTGCGCTGGATATTGAGACCTATGTCAGCCACTACAGCTTGCCTACTCCCCAAGGGGATGTGCAAATCTGCAATATGGCCGGAGTATTCAGTGAAAAACGGCTGGATCTGGGTACTGAGCTGTTGCTGTCTCATCTGCCTAAGCTTAAGGGCCGGGTATTGGACTTTGGCTGCGGCGCCGGAGTGATTGCGGCCGCCCTGCTCAAGGCCCAGCCGGAGCTGAGCCTTGAATGTGTCGACATCAATGCCATGGCGCTGCTGTCCTGTGAGCTGACCCTTAAGGCCAATGGCCTTAGCGCCAAAGTCTATCCATCAGATGGCTTGAGCGCCACTCAGGGCGAGTTCGACGCCATTATCTCCAACCCACCGTTTCATGATGGTTTGGCGGCAACTACCCATATTGCCGAAAGCTTTATCGCCGACAGTACCAAAAAACTCACAGAGCGAGGAGTATGGCAGATAGTAGCCAACCGCCACCTGCCTTACAGCGATACAATCGCGGCCCATTTCGGCAAGGTGAATGTCATCGCCGAAAACAACAAATACAAGCTTTACCGGAATACCAGTGACAAAAAGTAGCGCCGAAAATTTTTGGTAACTTTTCGCTAAGAGATCAAAGATTTTTATAAGTATTCAGGGCTATTATCTTTTGAATAACTGCTAATGGGATGTTAACGACAGGCTTCGTTTCGGCGAGCTTATGTTGTTATACTCAATAGCAGTCGGAAAAATAATAATAGTACCGTTCCGCACAGGAGTTGACTCAGTCGATAAGAGCCCCTGTTTTCCTGTTATGTCATGGCACACCCCGCACCATGGACAAACAGTTTCTTACTCGAGTGGCAAACATGTTCAAGCTCCAAAGGAAAGGTATAACTAACCTGGATACTCTAATATGCTGGCGCCGGATCTCGTTGAACTCAGCAGTAACATGCAATTTGCCGAGCTGAGGCTCATCCCCAAAACCCATGGTCCCGTTACCGAGGAAGCCATTCGTCATCTGCTGGCATTACCTGACTTTGCCAAACTTTACCCCCTCGACAGTCAAATTGTTAAAGCCGTCAAAGAGATCAACAAGCTCTATGCCGAAGAAGATGGCCAATTCGAGCAATTTTTTCAGATAGCCGAGCGTCGTGACGGCCAGATATCACTCCAGCCCAGTAAGGACAAGATGCAAGCCACAATGACCCTTACCGCCGCCTGGGGGGGGAAGGAGATCACCCTGCCGGATATCCTTCGCCGTCTCAAGGAAGATAAGATCTGCATGGGGCTGTCGAAAATCAAGATAGAAACCATGCTCAAACGCCTGAAGCAGAGTAAACCTGGTGAAACCATAGAAGGCATCATTGCCTGCGGCAAGGCGGCGGTAAATGGCAACCATGCCAAATTGGACCGCAAAGTGCCCCTGGCCCGTGAACGCCTATTGCATCCGCAAGAACGTGAGGATGGCACTGTGGATATGCGCAACCTGGGCGCCGTCATCATGGTCAATAGCGGCGATCTTTTAATGGAGAAGATCCCCGCCACCCAAGGTACCCCTGGCTACAATGTCTTCGGTGAAGTACTACCGGCCAAGCCAGGTAAAGAGTTGGAGATGGTGATAGGTAAAGGTACAGAACTCAGCGCCAAGGACAGCAATAAGCTTATCGCCACAGTTGCCGGTCAGCCGGTGGAAATCCGCAATGGCATGCAGGTAGATGATGTGCTGCAGATAAAAGATGTCGACGTGGGCTATGGCAACGTCGACTTTAAAGGCAGTATTCTTATCAGTGGCGACGTCCATGAAGGGATGCAAGTCACGAGCAGCGGCGATATCACAGTCATGGGCTTTGTCGACTCGGCATCCCTGACGGCCGAGGGAGATATCACTGTCAGCAAAGGCATCATAGGCAGGCAGATCCGCACCAATGAGCTGTCGACCCAAATAAGAGCCAAAGGGCAAATTTCGGCCCAATTTGTGCAATATTCCGATCTTCAGTGCCAAGGCGATATTCTGGTAACCAAGCAACTGCTGCACAGCCACAGTTGCACCGATGGCAAACTGATAGTCAGCGATGGCAACGGCCGTCGCGGAGACCTGGTGGGCGGAATAGCCAAGGCAGAAAAAGGCATCAAGGCGGTTGCCATAGGCGCCACAGCCGATACCAAGACAGAGCTCTTCTGCGCCATGCGTTTGGGGGAATACCGCCAAAACCTCAAAGAACTCGAAGAGAGTGTTAGGGTTCTGGTAGTGGCCGGGCTGGAAATGGAAGCCCGGCTGAGAAAACTGCCGCCCAAGAGTGAATGGCAAACAGATCCTACCATGGTCGAACAGGTAAAAATGATGCTGCAGGAGAAACATCGTGTCGATGATGAGCGGCTGCGGGAAGAAACCGAACTCGATCTACTGAAAGCAGAAACCGAAGGTTACTATCGCCATTACTTTGTCGAAGCCCTGAAGCATGTCTACTCCAATGTGGAAATTCATATAGGCCCGGCCCAGCAGCGCACTCAAAGGGAACACGGCCCCTGCGTGATTGAAAACCAAAATGGAGAAATCCACTTCGATTACAGCAATCGCGGTTAAGCTCAAAGCCGCACGGTTATGGTTCAATCTGACCGGGAAGAAATCATAGCAACACCAAGTCACTGTGTTATGGTATCGGCAACAGCTTATGCTTGGATATCCTATGACACAGCCCACCTGGCCCGCCATTCTAAAACCGGCAGATTCAGACGAACTCCTGTTCCTTGAGAATGAAAGAGACTGGTTGGAGTATATCTGCCTACATCAACACCTGAGTTGCCAGGGCGACCAACTGATAGATTCCGACGGCTTATGCTATCCCATACTTCCGGCCACTCGCTATGACGAACCTGTACTGGCTTCATTGCCGCAAATAGGCCCGAGCCAGTCTCGGCTCGAACTCAAAGATCTCAAGCTGTTGGTACAAAAGCACGCCGCCGCGCTCGGCAGTTGCTGCGTGGCCAAATTAGCCTTTATCACTTTTCCACAAGGGCTGGAGATGGTGCGTTATCTCGACAATCTCTGACAAAGCCCGGCGCCCACGGGTATAATCGGCGCGTTTTCTCTCACCGGAGTCATAGATTTGCAACTTCTGAAAATAGATTGCTTAGGGAAGCCTCTGAGGCTGGAAGGTTCCATGGCAGGTTGGCAACAACTCTTTTGGGATAACCAATTGGTCTCGCAACAAGCCGCCAGCGCCAATGACCAAGGCAGCGGCAGCCATGAGTTCAGTCTTAGTCGCACCGATGGCAGCAGCATCAAGGTACGCCTGGAAACCCAGCTCAACTGGCAACCCTTTGAGCTGAGCTATCGTTTGCTCATCGATGAGCAAGTCACGATTGAAGGCAGGCGCGATAGCAAAGATATTGAGCGGCAAACACCAGACATAGCGCCGGTGAAACAACAGAAACTGAGTCTGGTGGGGCTGGTGTCTCTGGGCTTTAAGCTGCTCAAGAGTGCCAAGGTAATCAAAGTCGTACTGGCCGGGGCCAGTATTGCCGCTTATTCCTGGCTGTTTTCACTGCAGTTTGCCCTGGCCCTTATTGCCTGTCTGGTGTTTCACGAATACGGCCATATCCGGGCGATGAAGTATTTTGGTATGAAAACCAAAGGTATTTACCTCATTCCCTTTATGGGCGGCCTGGCCTTATCCGATGAGAAGATCAACACCCGCTGGCAAGATGTGGTGATCTCCATCATGGGGCCAACCTTTGGCCTGTTGATGTCGTTGGCGGCACTCGTGGCCTACTGGATCACTGGCAATCCCTTCTTTGCCGGTCTGGCGGCCTTCAACGCCTTACTCAATCTGTTCAACCTATTGCCAATTCTGCCGCTGGACGGCGGACATATTCTCAAGAGCATCAGCTTTTCAATGAACAGCGCCATCGGCCTTATCGCCTGTATTCTCGGTGCCGCCATCGGAGTATTTATCAGCTACAGCCTGGGGCTAGCGCTGCTGGGGTTCCTGTTGCTGATAGGCAGCGCCGAGATTCTGTTTGAGTGGAAACAGCGTCATCAAAGCCATCTGTTGCCGCTGGACAGGTATGGGCAAGTGTTTTCCCTTATCTGGTATCTGTTAACCGTGGCGGCCCTGGTAGGGGTTATCTGGCATCTGGCGGGTAGCGGAGATGATATGCTGGGATTGCCACTCAAGATATTGCAGAGCTGATGCAATATGGCAAACGGCTGCAGTAAAGCAGCCGTCTGTTGCCTATCAGTTAAACGGAACCGGATGGGATCTCACCAAAATCACCGTTTTGGTAGTCACGAATGGCCTGCAGGATCTCCGCCTGGGTATTCATCACAAAAGGCCCCATCTGCACCACGGTCTCACCAATAGGGTTACCGGCCAGAATGAGCAGGCCCGCGCCCTTGAAACCGGCTTGCAGCTCGAGAGGATAACGACTGTCGAGCAGCAACATATTACCGGCCGCCAGTTGTTTGCCATCCGGCAGTTGCAATTCACCACTGTGCAGATAGAGCGCCAGTCGCCCCAGATGACTGAGATCCAACTCGGCTTGGGCATCAGGCGCCAGCGTTAAATCGGCAATCGCCGCATCGCCGGCCAACCCGGTCAAGGGAGCACTGGCTTCAGTACCGGCGAAACGCCAATCACCGGCCAGCAGTCTCAGGCTGGCGCCGTCAGTTTCAAGCTGCGGGTGTTCATCGGCCGCGCTGTCCTGATACCTGGGCGGCCGCATCTTGTCTTTGGCCGGCATATTGAGCCAGATCTGAAAGCCATGCAGCCCCTCTTTGGCATCAGCCAGCGGCATTTCGGAGTGGACCACGCCGCGGCCGGTACTCATCCACTGCACCTTGCCTTCGCGGATGGCGCGGACATTGCCCAGTTGATCCCTGTGCTCAAAACCGCCCTTGCGGATATAGGTAAAAGTTTCCATACCGCGGTGGGGATGCGGCGGAAAACCGCCGAGATAATCGCGTTCATCGTCGGAGCGGATCTCATCCAGCATCAGATAGGGATCCAACGCCAGAGCCTGAAAATCGGCGACCCGGCTGATATTGACCCCATCGCCGTCAGAGGTGGGTTGCGCCGGCAGTATTTGCAATATTTTCATCATTGGGCTCCTTCACTTTGGAATAGCCCCAGCTTACTGCCGACAAATAACAACAAAAAGCGCATTTATCCGCTATGAGTCTTCGACTTTATAGAAAGGTCACACCCACCAATAGCGCACCACATGGAAGAAAACCGGCGCAGCAAAACAGACAGAATCCATACGATCCAGCATGCCGCCGTGGCCCTCTATCATATGGCCCCAATCCTTGACGCCGCGGTCACGCTTGATGGCCGACATCACCAGTCCCCCTGCAAAGCCGAGCAGGTTCACCAGTAAAGCTATGATTGCCGCCTGCCAGGGGGTGAATGGGGTGATCCAAAACAGCGAAGTACCCACCAGCGTCGCCAGCAACACCCCACCGACCAAGCCTTCGAGGGTCTTGGAGGGCGACAGCTTGGGTGCCACCTTGCGTTTGCCAAACAGCTTGCCACAGCAATACTGCAGCACATCGGAGAGTTGCACCACCAAAATAAGCCAGGCGATCAGCAGCAAGTTACGCCCTTCATAGCCCTCAATCTTCAAGGTCATCAGCGCCGGCACTGACGAGACACAATAGACGGCTATCATCAGCCCCCACTGCACCTTGGCGGTACGCTCAAGGTAACGTGTAGTATCGCCGCCAAGTGCTGCCAGAATCGGCATCAGCAGGAACAGATACACGGGAATAAAGATACTGAACATGCCGTACCAATGGATGGCGATCAGCAGATACTGCACCGGCAAGGCAAAATAGAAGGCGGCGACCAGGGCCGGATAATCGCTGGCCCGGGTCGGTGTCAGGGTTAAAAACTCCCTCAGCGCATAGAAAGATACCAGGGCAAACAGCAATATCACCCCATAGAGCCCGAACAGGAAAGCTATGCCTATGGCCAGCACCATCATCCACCAGGCATCGATTCTGGCGTTGAGATTGGCAATAACGGCGTTGTTGCCCTTACGCCAGGCCAGCAAACGACCTATCAGGGTCGCTACCACCAGCAGTAGGCCTATACCGGCAAACAACCACAGTGTCTGGTTCATACTTCCTCCCGTGACATCGCCAATAGTGCCAAACGCAAACGCTCGAGAAAGGCCACCTTGGTTTCCTGCGGCTGCAGCTTGATAGGCGTGCCAAAACTCAAAGTGCAGAGCAGCGGCAACGGCAGATAACGCCCCTTGGGCATGGCGCGATTGAGGTTAGCAATCCACACGGGGATCAGCTCCAGATCCGGGCGCGAGTGTGCCAGATGATAGATTCCACTCTTGAACGGCAACAATGGCGCCTCGCTCAGATTACGGGTCCCTTCCGGGAAGAAGATCAGCGAGTCGCCCTCGGCCAGCGCCTTTTCCACCGGCGCCAGGGGATTGCCCTCACCATGGCTCTCTCTTGGAATAAGCACGGCGTTGAATACCCGCTGAATAATAAAGCGCCTCAGCGCCGTCTTTTGCCAATACTCGGCGCCGGCAACCGGACGTGTCTTGCGTCTCAGCAAGGCAGGCAGTGATGCCCACAGCAACACAAAGTCACCGTGACTGCTGTGATTGGCAAAGTAGAGCCGCTGATTGTGATTGGCGCGGCAGCCAAGCCACAGGGCGCGGGCACCGGTGACCAACCTGGCCGCCGAGGTGATCCCAAAGGCGGTCAATCCCGCGAGCCAGCCGATTAGGGTATCCATAGATAAGGGTAAACTCCTCTTACAGGAAAAAGCGCCAGACGAGTAACAACACCAGCGCCGCGGCCTGCCCGGCAAAGCAGAGGAACAGACGCTTTAGCAGCGCCTGCGCCCCTTGGGCACGCAGCAGCATACTGCGACCGGCCAGCTCTTCTTTAAGCCATCCGAGTTGCTGCATGCTGTGATCCAGACGTTCGCAGGAATGCTCCCCTGCCAGGGCGGCAAACAGCTTGGCATCCAGCGCCACTCTGAGGCCAAAATACTGTCCGGCCAGTCCGAAAAGCACCATCAACAGGGCACTGAGCAGTTCCGGCCATCCCTGAAGCTTGCCGCCCCAGATAAGCAGCAAAGGTGCCAACATCAAAACCGCACTGAACCAGCGCAGCGGCGCGGCATTGCCCAATAAAGTGGCCACCAATTTTGCCAGATCCCGCTGCTGCGACTCAGGCATGTTGCACCTCTGGCGGGCAAAAACCGGACTTGAGCCGCTCCAGGTAAGCCAGAGTCTCTGGCTTGAAAACCACCTTGGGCCTAACGGCGGAAATCATCTTTGCGGCATCCAGGGCACTGCCGGCCCGACCGCTCAGCAGCAACCAGGCTGCCAATACCAAGGCGCTACGGCCATAACCCAAGGCGCAACATACAAGTAGAGTACCTGAGGTGCGCAAACACTCGAGCCGCCTGACCGCTTCCAGGCAGTCCTGTTCATCCGGCAAGCATAAATCCAGCATGGGCATGGGCTGATACCATTTGAGCCTGCCTTCGGTCATCCCCCGGGCGGGTGTCAGCAAGGCCTTGCCCGAATAGGGAAAGGGCAACTCGGCGCAGAGATCCAATATGGCATCATATTGCTGCGCTTCACTCATGGTGGGCATGCGCCCGAGCCAAACCCCGGGCAGCACCTCTTGCGCCGCTACCTTGCCAGCGGTCCAGAAACGGATATTGAGCCAGGCAAACAACCGATAAGGCAACAACAGCCAGCGACTGGCGAAGCTGGGATGGCCCAACTCACTCTTTTGAAAACCCGCGGCGGCAAACAGGAGATAATTGAGCGCCACCATGGCCAGCGCCAAGGCCAGCCAAAACAGCAGCATGCCAAAGAGACTCATGGGCCAGAGCAAGGCCGCGAGCAGCAGCAAGACGACGCCCACGCCATAAGCCGCTGCCAGCTTGAGCCTGCAAGGTTCCCTCGCCAAACTCAAGCGGCTGAACGAATTTCGTGGCCACAGCCAGAGGCAGAACAGACCGGCCGCCAGCCCTGTGGGCAGGTCGATAAAATGATGTTGCCAGGTTGTCAGCACAGACAGGCCAATCAAGGCAAACCAGCCGTGGAGCAGATAACGCCAGGGGCCACTGGCCCGCTGACTGTATTCACTCCAGAGCACCACCAAGAGGGCGATGTGCAAAGAGGGCGCCTGATTGAAAGGCTTATCAAACCCCATCAGGAGATCGAACAAACCACCAAAAACGCCGTCGAGCGGCGGGCGCTCAAAACTGAATTTAAGGGGCCAGATGAGAAAACAGCCGATGCACAGAAGCTGTACGCTCAGCAGCCTGAGCCCCAGTCTGTCTATCCCCTTACGGCTGAAGGGGAGCAGAAACGCCAGGCCGTAGAGAAGATCTATCGACCAGTAAGGCACTATGGTCCAGGGCCAGAGCGGAATGGCATGTTCCCAGGAAAACACCAGACTGGGAACCTCACTTTGCTGCGAGGCATACCAATTGGCAAAACCATAGCTGGCAAAGAAAAACGGCGCCAACAAGGCCAGCCAAAGCAGGCCCCGGCGAATGGTGCCGACCTCGCGTCGACGGGCGGGCAGCTCAGGCATCAGTCGGCCTTACGCGCCATGGACACGGTAAATATGCCCCACTCATCCACTCTTTGAGTCAACTTGTGAAAACCGTTGGCTTTGGTCAGTTGATCCATCTCCTGCTGACTGCGGCGACGCATCACCCAAGGCTGACCGTCTCTGTGGCTGGTCAGGGCCCGGCCGATGAATTCCAGCTGCGGATGCCAAGGCTGGCCCGTGTAGATAAGCAGACCTCCGGGCGCCAGCGCCGCGGCAATACCCGCCAGGGAGCGAGACACCATCTCATTGTCACCAAACAGCTCGTAAAGGCCCGAGACTACCGCCAGGGTTGGCTTGGGCTCGACCGCCGCCAGCGAATCAAAGTCGAAGGCATCGCCCTTTTCAAAGCGCACTATGTCACTGAGGCCAAGCTCATCGATGAGGGCGCGGCCGTCGCGGATATTGATATCACTGTAATCACGCAGCAGCACAGAATCAGGCTTAATATCGCTGTTCGCCAGGCTCTCCAGCAGATAGCGGCCATGTCCGGCGGCCACATCCATCAAATGCAGCGGCTTTTCTTCCTTTCTCAGCGTCGACAGCGCCTGCGCCAGCAGCTCTTCGATATGGCGTTTACGCTGGCGTATGCCGCGCCAGCCAATGGCATTGAGATATTGTTTGTCGACAAAACGGCCAAACTCCCCCTTGCCGGAGGGGGTGTTGCGATAGACATAGTCCAGGGTACTGCCCGAGTCGAAGCCGCGCTCGAAACCCAGAGCGATGCCCTCTGAGTATTTCTCCCCCAGCTTCATCACCGCGCGGGTGGCTTGCCAGTATTTGGCCTGCCAGGAAGCCTCGGGCAAAGGGGCGGCGAGCGATTCACTCTCGGCGCAGCTCGGGCCGAATTTATCTTGCTGCAACAAATTCACTGCCGCCTGCGGCGAGGCGATATTGGCCCGCAGGAAGCGTCTAATCCTGGCTATCGGGTCGGCCCGGTCCAGCTCTCCCAGGGTGTCATGATAAAACCCGGGCAGCAGGTGCAATTCTTTACGCTGGGAACCCAAACGCTCAAAAAACTGCTGCTGCGGCTTGCGCCGAACCACATAGTCGGCGCCCGAGATCAGTACCTGAGTCGGTACAGTAATCGCCTGGGCATTGGCCACCACCCTTTCGGCGGCATCATAGAGTCCCAACAACACATTGACCGAGATCGGTCTGGCGATCAGTGGGTCTGTCTCAAAGCTGTATTGTCTGGCGGGGTCATGGGTCAACAGCTTGGCCTTAACATAGCTGTTGACGAAAAAGTTGCCCTTGAGGCTCCTCAGCAGCTTGAGCCCAGGGATAGCAAAAGGCACATAGAGCTTGACGCTGAAGGCCGGCGACGCCAGCACCAGCGCGCGAATAGCAGGCGCATAGTCATGCACCCAGGTGCTGGCCAGCACGGCGCCGACACTTTGGGCCACCACACACAGCTGCTCTTGGCTGAAACCATGTTTGCGCTCTATGTGTTCCACAAAGGTCTGAATGTCGCGAACACTGGTACCAAAGGAGGGGCTGTCGCCTCTGGCGCCCGGTGATTGCCCATGACCACGGGCATCCCAGGCGAAAAAAGCCTGCTCAGGCAGCGCCAATTCATCCACCAGGTGCGCCATTCTGCCACCGTGTTCATGGCCACGGTGGAACAGCAACACGGCCCCGGATTCCTCTTGTTCATTGGTTTCCAGCGCCGGCCAGAAACGATAAAACAGCTGGAATCCATCATGGGTAGTAAAAAAGTGTTCCTCGGGTACCCTTGCGGCATTATCCATATAATTCATTCCTTTGATAACCAACTTAACTTGCGCTCTCGGCCTGCTTCAAACCGGATTTTACCCGGTTGAATATGGTCAGACAGAGTAACAGGAGCACCAATGACAGGATCAAATTGAGCCAGAATGGCGTCAACCAACCCAAGGCGACAGCCAGCCCCAGAATACCGAAGACAAACGCGCGATCGCTCTTGCCCATGGGGCCATCATAGCGGCGCTCTGCCCCCACCATCAGGCCGAGCACCCCGGCGTATTCACTGGCAACGGCCAGTAAGGTCAGGGCGATCACCAGCGCAGGTTCCACACCACCGAGCAAGGCGAAAGGCAGATAGAGTATCGCATCCGAAACGATATCGGCGAGCTCATTGAGATAGGCGCCGAGACGGGATTGCTGCCCAAACTCACGGGCCAACATGCCATCTATGGCATTGAGCGCCATTCTTTTCAGCATCCAAATAGGGATGAGAGCAAAGAGCCAAGGATGAGGCCAGATAAGCAACAGGGTTCCCAGCAATATAGAACCCAGCGCCGCCAACACTGTGACTTGATTGGCGCTGACGCCGCGCCGATACAGACGGGTAACCAGTGGCCTCAGTAGGCCCTGAAAGCGGGATTTCAACTGATAAACAGACAAACTCATTGGCTACAACATCCTAATCGAGAAAGAAAAGTTCTCACAGTCATCCTTGAGTCTCGCGCAAATGACCAAAGTGCACTATGCCTGATTTTTAATATGCTTCAAAGTGCTTGGGGGAAAAAGCCGCGGCTGAATCACGCCCCAACCGCAACGCCTCCGAAAAGAGGGAAAGAGCGCTAAAGCGCCCTTTCCTCTCTGTTACCAATTGGCATCCAGAGTGAGCTTGGGCACCGCCAGCTCAGCACATTGGCTCGAAAGGCGATAAAACACGGCTTCGGCGGCCGGGTAACCATAGGCAGCTACCTGGTTGGCGGCCTGGGCCTGATAGCGCACACCCCAGAGATCGAACCAGGGACGCATATCCAGTTGCAGCAACTTCGACAGGCTGAGCAGCATAAAGTCGTTGCCATCCAGGTTCGGGGCATAGATATAACTGCTCATGCCCAGTGCATCCCTCATCTCGCCCCAGCGAGCGACGTCGGCAATCGCATGGCTGAACAGACGCTCATGCAGATAGAGCAAGGTGAAAATCTGCCAGCCGTTATCCAAACCGGCATGTTCTTCGGCCAATGCCGCCAGCTGCAGATAGAAATCCAGCCTGGGCCCGGCGTTGTCATAGGTGCCGGTCTGACTCCAGAGCTTTTCGTAGACAGAGGTCACAGGATCGCTGCTGTTTTGCGCCTGTTTCAGCCACTCGAACGTGGTTTGAGGCGACTGGCGATCGCAGCTGGCGATCCGCTCACCACTATCTTTAAAGCGTTGCCAACCCTTGTACAGCGGGAAAATATTATTGGAGACTTCACCGGAGCGGCCACCATAGATTTTCAGCCGGTTCCGCTGCAGATTGTGGCCTATCTCGTGACTCTCGCCCCAGCCGAAGGGACTCAATACCCAGGCTTGATCATAGGGGTTACCCGAGCAGCCGCCACCACAGTGTGCCGCCTCATCGACATTGATGTGCTGCACCTTGGGTTTGGCATGGATCTGTTCATTTTGGCAATCCCAACCCAGCAGGGCGCAGCGGGCGGCCACGCTGGGTGCCAGCGCCAGTCCTTCACCACTGAAGCCGGCCAGATCGTAGGTCCCCTTGATCATATAGCGCCAAACATCATTCAGGGCCTGCTCCACATCGCCGCGGTACGGCTCGGCATAGATGAACTGTTTCATCATATGTTTGCGGGAGTTAACTTCGACAAAGTCGGTGCGCAGCCCGGCCCAGCTCAGCGGGCTGGTTTCAAGCGCCGTCAAATAACCACTCGCTTGGTTGAAATCCTTGAGGTAGGGATAGGCCAGTACATTTTGCGCTTCAACACTCACCACGCCCTCACCGGCCGGCAGTTGCAGCATCAAAGTCCCGCCATAAGGGCTACTCAGGGTCAGAGGTTGCCCGGGTTTCAAGGTCAGCTCGACCGAGCGCAAAAATTTGGGGCGCTGGTATCCCTGGTTATTGAATTCCCGGGTTGAGCCGGTTCTCTGGGTATTGATAAAGGCCTTGACCGTCAGCGGCAGTGTGTCTTTGCGCTCGAGACGCACACTCTGGCCGGGCAACAAGTAAAAACCGCTGCCGCGATAACCACTCTCTTTACCCAGTGCCATTTCCAGGCTGACGTTCTCAAGCGTCAGCGTTTGCGGCAAAGGATCGCTGAAATTGCCCAAATCCGGCTGCGCTGGATTATTCCCCCTCAAATACAGCGCCAAGTGGTCGGCCAGATAGGCCGCCAGAAAACGCCCTTGCGGCGTGGTGTCCTTATCCATGGGATAAGCTATGTCGGCACGGTAAAGATCGCCAAGCAACACAAAGAGTTTCAGCAGCCTGCGCCCCTCGTTGCCGAACAACATCTGACCACGGCTATCCAGTTGATTAAGTGAATTTTTAAGCGCTCTGGCACCTGCAAGAAACTCAGACTCAAAGCCGTTGACCTTGTCACAGCTCACTTTACCCACATAGGTTTCACAGCCGGACCAGTCAAAGTTGAAGTCATCATCAATAAAGTGTTGTGTCAGGCGCTGCTCACTGCCAAGCAGCGGGAAAGCGGCCGCCATGGCCGTGGCCGAAGACCAATCGGCAGCGGCGCTGGCCCAGAAGTTACCGCCATAGGGCAAACTGACTCCCATGGTTCCGGCAATGGCGTCGGCCACCGCATTGGTCGCTTCATACCAGTTGTGCTGATAATAGAGTGCCTTGCCCGATGCCAGCGCCCGGGAATAGACGCCGGCTACCTGCCCGGCATCGGTATCGGCCGCGCGCCAGCCACTGATTAACAACTGGGCATCGGCGATACAGGCTTCCAAAGTGGCGACCTGATTACAACTCTTGATGGTCCAATTGGGAAACCGCCCTTGCAGCCAACTGCGACTGGCACTCTCCTGGCCACCAAGAAAGCTCAAGGACACGGTCAATGGTTGCTGCAATTCTGCCACTTGTGCTCTGTTCAGCAACCAAGCCAGCAGATTATCATTGGCTGGCTCCATGGCGGTGAGTTCACCGGCATGGAAACGGGCAAACAGATGGGTACCAAAGGCCGCAAAGCGCCCGGTATGCTGCTCGCCGGCGACGGCCAATACCTGCCCCGTGTTGGCACGTAGCAGAGGTGTGGCGATTTCCGGCTCGATGATATTGAACAATTGAGTTCGGTTGCCTGGAGCATAGGCCAGCGCCGTATCGGCAAATACCCTTTGCCGCAGGGCTTGCTCATTCGAGCGCAGCTGCGTTATCTGCGCGGCAATCGCCTCAAGCAGAGTATCCGGGTTCAGCCCGCTTGCATCACCGCTTGCCAGCGCCCGCTCCAGAGGGCTTTGACCGTCCACGCCAAAAACTGCCAACTTGAGGCTGACGCTGCCACCACGGCCATCACTGACCTGCAATAGCCCTTGATCGCTGCCCTTGGCATCTTTATCTGCTTTGTAGCTCAGCATATCGCCATCGAGACTGAACTGCCCCAGCTTGCCCTGCTCGGCAATGCTGGCCTGCAAGGGATCGCCATCGGGATCTGACACATAACCTTGCCAGTTGACCGTAATGCTCTGCAGCAAGCTGTCATAAGCCAGCTGAATATCGTCACCCTTAGGCGCTTGATTAACGCCAGCAGGCGGCTGCAGATTATCACCGCTTGACCCGGCGCCACTTTCATCATCACCACCGCCGCAAGCGCCAAGCAGTAAACTACCCAGTAATATCGAGTGCAGCAACAGAGGTTTTTTTCTTGCCATCACAGATGTTTCCCATTTGTTATTCCGGGTTAATTCTAAAGTCTGCCATGGAAAGATAAAACCTTTATAATCAACTTTTTAAGCAACTATCAATGCGTAAATTTTATGACTCAAAGGCAGTTTTTTGACACTCATTCAAGCGCTGCAGCACCGGCAAAGGATTAACCAAAATTAATTCAGCATTTCGCCCAAGTTGTGCTGCAATAGGCCCAAGTTAAACCCATTTTGAGGCCCTTGGTTCACCACTATGGAACTTTTGCTCGACCCACACATATGGATCGGACTCTTTACCCTTATCATCCTCGAGATAGTTCTCGGCATAGACAACCTGGTATTTATTGCCATTCTGGTTAAAAAACTCCCTCAACATCAAAGAGACAAAGCCCGGGTCATAGGCCTGTCGCTGGCCTTATTGATGCGCCTTGGCCTATTGGCCGTGGTGTCCTGGCTGGTCACCCTCAACCAACCTTTGTTCAGCCTTGCCAATTTCAGTTTTTCCGGACGGGATCTGATCCTGATATCCGGTGGTCTATTCCTGCTGTTCAAGGCCACCAGTGAACTGCATGAACGGCTGGAGTCCAAAGAGCCGGAAATAGGCCAGAAAGTCGCCTATGCCAGCTTTGGCATAGTTGTGACCCAGATACTGGTGCTGGATGCGGTATTCTCCATCGACTCCATCATCACCGCGGTCGGCATGGTGGATGAACTCTGGGTGATGATGACAGCCGTAGTGGTAGCCATGACTGTGATGTTGCTGGCTTCCAAACCGCTGACTCGCTTTGTCAATGCCCACCCAACCGTGGTGGTGCTCTGTCTCAGTTTCCTGTTGATGATAGGTTTCAGCCTGGTAGCCGAAGGCTTTGGTTTCCATATTCCAAAAGGCTATCTGTATGCCGCCATAGGTTTCTCCATCATGATCGAGTTCTTCAACCAGTTGGGGCAACGCAGGTTCGAACAACGTGAAGCCCGTAAACCCTTGAGGGACAGGACAGCCAACGCTATTTTCAAGCTGATGGGCGGCAAGAAACAGTTTGAAGAAATTGACGAAGATGAAGAACAGCCAAACGACGAGCGTGCCCTGAGCAAGTGCTTTGCTGAAGACGAGCGCAACATGGTCGGCGAGGTGCTGACTCTGGCGGAGCGCCGCATCAAGAGCATTATGACGCCGCGAGCCGAAATAAGCTGGGTTAACCTCAGCCACAGCCCCGAGCAGATAAAACAACAACTGCTTAGCGACAGATTCAGCCAGTATCCCCTGTGTGACGGCGATATAGACAAGGTCGTGGCACTGGTGAGTGCCAAGGAGTTGCTGGCCGCCATAGAGCAACAACGGCCACTGCAGAGTCTGCGCCCCGGCCACAAGCCGGTGATAGTGCCGAAAAGCATCAGCGTGTTCCGTTTGTTGGAAGAGCTAAAGCGCGCCAAGGCCGACATGGCGTTGGTCACAGACGAATTCGGTGCCCTATTGGGACTGGTCACCGGCCACGACATTCTCGAAGCCATAGTCGGCGAACTGCCCCAGGAAGATGAGGCCGAAGAGATCCGCATCGATGGCGATGGTTGGCGCGCTCGCGGCAGCATTAACCTGCATCAGTTAGGGAAGCTCCTGGGCTACGATGAACTCGAAAGCCATAATCACGAGTATGTGACCCTCGCGGGCATGTTACTGGCACGCTTTGGCCGGATCCCGGAAGCAGGCAGTGTGCTGACTATAGAGCCCTGGCGCTTTGAAGTCACTGAGATGAATCAGCACCAGATAGCCGAAGTCAAAATAAGCCGTCTGGATCAGCAAACTGAAAACAGCCCTGCCAACGACGGCCCCTATCAAACGCTAGTAGAAAACTGATCCACAAGCGCCGATAGCCAAACAAAATTTGCGGTTATCGGCGCTGTTTTTACGACAACCCGCCTTTCCGCCATTTGTTGATCACCTAGCTCCTTCGGGCACTCCGGCTCCATCGGACAATTCCCAAACTTAAGTAGTCACCCGCGAATAATTAGACAAACCCAAGCCGCCAACGCGATAATCCCTCCCCAATATCACTTTTATCAGACATTTTCGGTTCAAAGAGCACTAAAAGTATGAAGAAACGCTTCTGCCTGCCATGGATAGCAATAATAATGATACTGGCCAGCCCTGCTCTGTCGGCGACCAACGCAGAGCAATTCTCCCGCTTGCTTAAAGGGGCCGAAAGCCAGCTCTATTCCCTGCCGCAACGGTCGCAGGCTCAACTGTACGAGATGGAAAGCGGGCAACTCAAAGACCTGCCCAAGCCCCTGCTGACCCGTTTTTATCTGACCAAGGCGACAGTATCTCTGCTGCTGCATGAGATCCCCGCCGCCGAGCAAGCCGCCAAAGAGGGCCTGAAACTGGCGGTTCCGGGAACCAGCGAACATACCCTGCTGGAACTGAGACTGGTACAGGTGATGTTGCAATCCGGCAAGGTCACGCAGGCCATCAGCGAACTGCAAAAAATAATAGATAGTCAGCAAAATTCGGCCGATAAAGTGGTTCAGGCTGAAGCCCTGCTACTAAAAAGTAAGGCGCTTGAACAGCAAGGCAAGCTGGATGCATCCTATGCCAGCCTGATGCTGTCATTGGACGCCGCCGAACAGAGCCAGAACAAGGAGTTGCTGGAGCGGATCTCCTTTGGCATGGGCCACCTTCTGGTGCGCCTCAACGGCTTTGAGCGCTCGGAAAAACTGCTTAAGAAAGCATTCAAATTCTTCAAGGACAGAAGGATGTCCTACAATCAGATGCTGGTGCAATTGGAATTGGCTCAGTTGGCCGAGCAGCAGGGACAGGTTGAAATAGCCATAGATAGATATCAAGCGGCGCTGGAACTGGCCAGAGTATTGGGATACGGCCTGTATCGCTTTCGCATCAATGTAGAACTGGCGCTAAAGTACCGGGATTCCGGGGATGTGTCGTCCATGGCAAAGCACCTGCAACTGGCCGACAAGTTGCAATATCGCGAGACTTCAACCCTCTATACCAGCCGCTTTCAACTGCTCAAGGCCCAAGAGTTACTCAACAAGCATAAGTACGCCGAAATGGCCGTCTATGTCGACCCTCTGCTTATCAGCTTTGCCAAGGAAAAAGCCTTGTTACGCTCCCAGATAGAGCTGTTAAAGGTCAGCGCCGAAGGCTTTGCCGGATTGGGTAATTTCAAGCGCGCTTACGAGGTATTGGATCAGTACCAGCAACGCTTCGCCGTATACAGCTCCAAGGAGTTGGTCAGTAATCTGGATCGCCAGCAGTTACTGTTTAACTTAGAACGTCTCGAATTTGAAAACCAGGATCTCAACTGGAACAACGTACTGCAAAAACTGGAGTTGGAAACCAACCGCACGACCCTGAATCAACTCAATATCATCAGCAGCATCATCCTGTTGCTGCTGTTACTGGCCACTATCATCATTCTCTGGCTCAATCGCTCACGCTTGAAGTGGGGACTGCTGGCCAAGACTGACAGCCTCACCGGCCTCTATAACCGCCGTTATCTGGCAGGTTGGTTGCTGTACCATCAAGCTTCAGAGGAGCAAAGCCAGGAGTCGCAACCTAAGTGGCGCACACTGCTTTTTCGACTGAAATCACTGTTGTTGCCGGCCAAAGTCCAGCGCAGACATGGCCCGCTGGCGTTAATCACGCTCGACATAGATAGTTTCAAAAAGGTTAATGACACTCATGGCCACAATAACGGCGACCGGGTGCTGATCGAACTGGCCAAGGTGATGAAAGCCTTGCTGCGGAAGGATGATCTACTGGCTCGGGTTGGCGGTGAAGAGTTTATGTTATTGCTGCCCAATACCGGCTTGAATGACGCTGTGTCTGTTGCCGAAACCCTTAGGCAAAGCGTGGCCGAGCACATATTCACCCTGGAAAATGGCGAGCCACTGAGACTCACCGTTAGCCAAGGAGTGGCTTTGGACGCCGACGGCTGCCAAAGCTTCAGTCAACTGACTGATACTGCGGATAAACTTCTTTATCAAGCCAAGCAGCTTGGGCGTAATCGAGTCGAAAGTGAGCTGGCACAGGACTCAGAAGCCAACGCAGTTTGAATTCAGGCGTTTGTCTGCGAGCCGCCGCCATTCCAGCTGCCATCGCGGCGCGCCTGATACTCACTGACCATGGCCTCCACTGCCGCCTCGTCGAAAGGACGTAAGCCACTGAGTACCAAGGTCTTACGTCCGGTTCCTACCTGTTTATCATCACTGATAAGCGCGAAATCCAGCGTCACATCGCCGCGTTTGCCATCGACTTTGAGATTGCTGTTAATCAGCTCCAGTTTAACCTGCTCAAACTCCAGGGTGTCCAGTTCAAAACCCATGCTTTCATAGATAACCAAGGGCCGCGCCGGATTAATGGTGACCTGATGCTCGCGCATCAAAGGCACCAAAACATGGGTAAAGTTGAGGCCGGAAAAAGCCACATAACTGCGGACAAATGACTCCAGTTGCCGCTCGCAGTGGCGCGTTTCACCTTCGCGATGGACATTCAGGTAGCGTTTGCCGCGCTCATCTTCTATCGCCAGCTCAGCCCCCTGGTCACCAGGAAAATGCAGACATACGCCGTCACCGACCATGCCTTCAAACTTGAACAGCATCCGGCGGCTAAGGCCATAATCGTTCAACACCAGGGCAAACAGAAGATCGCCTGGAACGCAAAAACGCTTGGCATCCTCATCATGGATAGGATTGAAATCCCCTGCTACTCCCTTGGCAAAATCACTGGCCTGCTTGCGGCCTATGGTTATTTGGTTATTTTCTCTTTTAAAATAATCAACTAGAAACATCTTGTTCGAACACTCACAAAGCCAAGGCTAACCGGAATAAAAAGGTTTATCAGTTTAACCGCCTTTTGACAAATAACTCACCCGATCTGTTGGCCTTGACTTCCCGCCAAGGTTAAATGTTTAAAAATCAAGCAATCGCACTTCAGCGACTTTATCCGAAAATGGTTCCAAGCTCTCCTGGATAACTCAAATACAGCCTTACTACTTTGCTTAAAAGATCAAAAGCTTACTTTGTAAAGCCAGTTTTTCAGGCAAAACCTCAACAATAACAACTCGGTTTACAGACGCTGACATTTGTTAATTTTGATCACAATAATAAATGCAAATCGTTTGCATTTATTAAATCAATTGCTAGAATTCGCTCGATTTCAACAACAGTAACATCACAACGGGAACCAAGATGATCAAGAAAACTCTCATTGCCAGTGCGCTACTGACAGCCCTGTGCGGCCCACAGGCATTCGCCTCGGACGAGACTCAGGAGCTGCGCAAAATCATCGAACAGCAGCAGAAGGTCCTCAAAGATCTGGAGCGCCGTCTGGCAGAAACCGAAAAGCGTCAGCAACAAACTGCCGAGCGTGTCGAGCAAACCGCTGAGCGGGTTGAACAGACCGCTGAGCGGGTTGAACAGACCGCCGAGGTGGTAGATGCCACGCCGCAAAAAACCGCCACCACTATCGGCGGTTATGGTGAGCTGCACTACAACAACATAGACAACAAGCTGGGCGAGGATAAGAAAGAGTTCGACTTCCACCGTTTCGTGCTCTTCTTCGGCCATGAGTTTACCGAAGACACCCGTTTCTTCTCCGAGCTGGAAGTGGAGCACTCCATCTCAGGTGATGGTCAAAATGGTGAAGTCGAGCTGGAGCAGGCCTACATAGAGCACGACTTCAACCAAGCCCTGACTGCCAAGGCGGGTCTGTTCCTGATGCCGGTTGGCATCATCAATGAAACCCACGAGCCACCGGCATTTTATGGTGTCGAGCGCAACCCGGTTGAGAAAGACATACTCCCGGCTACCTGGTGGGAAGCGGGTCTGGCAATGAATATCCAGGCGGCTCCCGGACTGGCCTTCGATGCGGCCGTGACCTCGGGTCTGAATGTCCCTACCACAGGTAAAAATGCCTATAAGCCAAGAAGCGGTCGCCAAAAGGTTTCCGAGGCCAAGGCTGACGATCTGGCCTATACCGGCCGGGTGAAATACACAGCCGTTCCCGGCCTGGAGCTGGCCGCGACGGTGCAGTACCAATCGGATCTGACTCAAGGCGAAGCCAGTGTAGACACTGCCTCGGCCCTGATGTGGTCGGCGCATGCTATCTACCACCTAGAAAACTTCAGTATCAGAGCCCTCTATGCCGAGTGGGACATAGATGGATTTGAAGCCGAAGCCCTGGGCCGCGACAAGCAAAATGGCTGGTACATAGAACCGTCCTACCGCTTTAACGAGCAGTTCGGTATCTTCGCCCGCTACAACGAATGGGACAACAACGCCGGTGACAATCAAGACACCAAAGAAACCCAAACCAATGTGGGTATCAACTACTGGTTGCACGAGAATGTGGTGTTCAAGGCCGACTACGAAAAACGTGGCGGTAAGTCAGACTCAGATGGGTTCAATCTGGGTGTAGGTTATCAGTTCTGATGATCTTTGGGTGCCCTCTGGGGCACCCTCGTTGAGGCATTTATGAAGACTCTTATTGCATTACTCTCGCTGTTTTTGCTGCCATTCACTCAAACCCAGGCGGCGCAAAGCGTTTACCAAAGCCCGGCAGACTTTGTCACCCAGGCCTTGGGAAACCAAGGTAAAGGTCAAGCGAAAGCCAAAGTCTTTTGGTTCAGCGCCGAGCAACGCCAGGTCATAGAAGAGATACTGGCCCACGATTTTCGGCCGCTGCGTACCCGCTATTGGCAGCAGGGAGACGACACTGTCTGGATCCTCGAGGAGATAGGTAAAGAAGCGCCAATCACTGTGGGTATTCAGGTGCGCCATGGGCAGATTTATCGCACCAAGGTGCTTATCTACCGCGAGAGCCGCGGCGATGAAGTCAGGCACGACTTCTTTACCGACCAATTTAAATCGGCAACACTCACAAAAGATAAACAGCTGGACAAACATATAGATGGCATTACCGGAGCGACACTTTCCGTCAGGGCCCTGACCAAACTGGCCCGCATCGCCCTCTATCTTGACCGGCAACTCAGCCTGCAACACGGTCTGCAACAACACAGCCTGCAACAAAACAGCGAGCCCAGATGACACGTAAACATCCGGACTTTCGAGTCCGTCTCCTGCGCACCCTGCGCCCCTGGCACAGACGTATTGGCATCATCAGCAGTGTGCTTGTGTTGCTGCTGACTCTGACCGGCCTGGCTTTGAATCACGGCCGTGAGCTGAACCTATCCCAAGGCGTGCACTGGCAATGGCTGCAAGACTATTACGGCATTGGCGCCCCGGAAGATGTCAAAGTCTGGCAAGCCCAGCCGCTGGCGGGCAGCAGTCAGGGGCAGGCCTGGATAGCCGGCACGCCGCTAGCCGAGCAAACCGATGAGATACTGGCCATAGCCCCCTTTGAAGACAAGTGGCTGCTGCTGACCCGAAACAGTTTGACGATTTTGAGCCAGGATCTTGCTGTGCTGGAAACCCAAACCGAGCTGACAGGTTTGCCGCCGCAGATAAACGCCATGGCGGTCGAGCCCGGCAGTGTCTGGCTGAAAACACCCCGGGGCCAATATCGCAGCGACAGCGAACTGTTGGATTGGCAAGCGGCCAGCAGCCTGGTTGCCCTCCCCTGGATAAAACCACTCGAAGGGGCAAAGATACAAACGCAGCAGTTGCTCGGAGATATTCGCGCCAGTCGCCTGTCCTGGCACAGGGTTCTTCAGGATCTGCACAGCGGCCGGATCTTCGGCGCTGCCGGTAGTTATCTGATGGATCTGGCGGCGATCGCCTTATTGTTGCTGGCCGTGACTGGCCTGATCATTTATTTAAAACAGAAGCGCTGAGATCAAGCCAGCGATGATGTCTGCCCGGGCTCGTTTGAGCTCCCGGCCAGGCCATCGGGCGCAAGCAACTGCAGACTGGCAAATTCACGGTACAGCGGGCTGGTTTGCATCAACTCACTGTGGCTGCCACTGGCCAATAATCGCCCCCGCTCCAGCACCAGAATACGGTCGGCATTGAGCACTGTCGCCAATCTGTGGGCTATGATGAGAGTGGTTCGTCCCGCCATCAACTCATCCAAAGCCTGTTTGACCTTGACTTCACTGACCGCATCCAGGGCACTGGTGGCTTCATCGAGCAGCAGTAAAGGCCTGCGGGCCAAGATGGCGCGGGCAATGGCAATTCGCTGCTTTTGACCACCGGAAAGACGCACGCCACGCTCACCCAAATAGGTATCATACCCCTGGGCAAACTCACTGATAAATTCATGAGCTCTGGCGCCCTTGCAGGCGGCAACCACCTCTTCCAGGCTGGCCTCCGGGCGGCCATAACGCACATTTTCCAGCACACTGGTGGCGAAGATCACCGACTCCTGGGGCACCAGGGCAAACTGTGCCCTCAGGCTCGCCAATGATACAGAAGCGATATCGACACCATCGAGCAGAATGCGGCCGCAACTCGGCTGATAGAAACGCTGCAGCAGCTGAAACAACGTACTCTTGCCGGCACCGCTGGGCCCAACCAAAGCCACCCGTTCACCGGGTTGAATATGGATATTGAGATCCTCAAGCACAGTTGCGCCCTCATCATAGGCAAAACTCAGCTGCTCTATTCTGAGTTCCCCCTTGAGCGGACTGGGCAGCGCCAGCGGCTTGACCGGCTCGGCAATATTTGCCTTGGACTCGGCCAGCTCCATCAAGCGTTCGCTGGCACCGGCGGCCCGCTGAATATCACCTATCACTTCGCTTATGGTGGCCACCGCGCCCGCCACCATCATGGCGTAAAACATGAATGCCGACAGCTCACCGGCGCTGACCACACCGGCCATTACGTCTCTGGCCCCCACCCAGGTCACAGCCACTATGGCACCGATAGTCAGCAACATGACAGAGGAGATCAGTGCCGAGCGATAGCGGATGCGACCACTGGCAGCACGCATCACCGCCGCCAGGTAGCCGTCAAAATTATCGCGATCGCGAGCCTCGTGACCATAGGATTGTACCGTGTGGATCTCATGCAAGGTTTCATCCACATAGGCGCCGAGATCGGCGACACTGTCCTGACTGGTGCGCGCAAGCTTGCGTACCCGCCGCCCGAGCAAACCTACAGGCACCAACACCAGCGGCACGGCCAGCAGCACCAAGGCCGTGAGCTTGATGCTGGTAAAAGCCATCATCACCAAGCCACCCATAGTGGTCACTGAAGATCGCAGCGCCATCGACAGGCTAGAACCTATAACTGTCTGCAACAGAGTGCTGTCGGCGGTAAAGCGGGAGATGATTTCCCCGGTGCGCAAACGGGCGAAAAACACCGGGCTTTGTTCCAGTAACCTGTGATACACCAAGCGGCGAATATCGTTGCTGACTTTCTCACCGAGCCAGGTCATCAGATAAAAGCGGCAGAACACGGCCACAGCACTGACCAAGGTGATCCCCAGAATAAGCAATACAATTTCGTTGAGGCGCCCCGAGTTGTCGGCCATAAAGCCCTCATCCACTATCAAGCGAACCCCTTGCCCCAGGGCCAGCCAGGCCAATGACCCCAGCAGCAGAAACAGCAGCGCCAGGGCAACCCGCAAACGATAAGGCTTAAGAAAGCTCAGGATCCAGGGCAGGATCCGAGCCGAAGAGGTTTGAGGAGCAGACAAGAGAAAATCCAGACAATGACTGTTAATCAGGATTGTGGCGCCAAAGCGCCGATGAGTCCAGCTCAGGCAGGTACGGCCTTGGGCGTTCCATGGTGACCATCACGCATCCAGTTGACATCCAACAACTCGGCACCGCTGAGACTGAACGCCTGGCCAAAGCCTTTGACATAGAGACCGCGCTCGGGCACCAGCTTAAACAAGTTGAAATCGGTCAAGGCCGCCAGGTTATCTATCATCTCACCGAAGCGCCCGGACAACACCTGTACCCCTTTGGCAAAGCTCGGGCTGTCTCTTGCTATCAGCTCGGCGGCGGCATCAAAGGTCAGGCGGCGGCGGGCAAACACGCTGCGCGCCTCGGCTTCGTCTTCCACCAGCATCACAGATACCCGCGGTGACTGTTTAAGGTTGATACCGTGACGCGCCAGATCGCTTACCAGAATATAGAAACCATCATCGGCCAGCGCGAACGGCGCATAACTGGCGTTGGGGATCCCATTGGCATCCTGGGTCGCCAACTGCAAGGTGGTACGCCCCTGTTTGAACTCTTCGATTTCCGGCAGCAGTTTTTCCTGCAGGCGTTGGTTTTCACTGGTCATATTTCCCCCTTTTGGGCAGCCACTTCACCACGGTGACGCCAGTCGGCAAACAGTGCCAACTGTGGCGGCAGCAGCTTGCGTTGTTGATCCCGGCCCAAATAGACCTTAAAAACGATGGCGCCATCAGGGCCGAAGAAATTAATCGAATGACTTTCAGTGCCCCGAAATGGACGACTTATCAAGGCAATGGCACTGAAATTCTCCAATTTCAGATGGCCATGCAGGCCATCTCCCTTGCTGTAGAGGTTAAAATAGCCATGAGCCGTCTTTCCCTTGGGGAAGTCGCCTTTGAATTCAAATATCTGCCCGGCAACTGTGACTATGGTGGTCAACTTACCCCACTCAGGCAGTGCCTGCAGCAGGGCTTCCAGCCACTCCAGCGGCAAGAATTGCTGCTGCTCGGCCGGTAATGCCTGCACCACCTCAAGCTCTGAAATCCCCAGATTAGCGGCGGCATCGGCCGGCAACCACTCGGGGTGTTCCAGCATGGCGGCGGCTATCTGCAGGCGGCCAGCGGCCGCCCTTGTTGTATCGCTTATCTGCATCTGTTGCTCCATCAGAAACGGTAGCGGGCCGAGAGCTTGAAGTTGCGCCCTTGATCCATAAGTGTTTGCCAGGCTTGGATGTACTCTTCATCGCCAATGTTTTCAATGGCAAAGTCGACCCGCAACCCTTCGAAGGTCCCCATGGCAGGCTCCCAGGCCAGATACACATCCCATAGGGTGTAGTCCTGGTAGCGGTTAACCGGGTTATCTTTGGGCACCCTGTCTTGACTGGCGTTATAGCTGACCCGGGTTCCCAGCTTCATATCGCCCGCCATGATCCCCTGCGACAAGTCGAGCACCAACTTGTTGGCCGGAATATTGGCCAGATAGCCCCCGTCATGCCTGTCTTTACCTTCAGTCTGACCATAGCTGAGCGATAAGCGGGTCTGATTGATGCGATACTTTCCTGTCAGTTCAAAGCCAGTCAGTCTGGCCTTGTCGACGTTATCCCAGCGGGTGTTCTGCTCAAGTCTGGGAATGCCGTGCAGTGGATTGGTCACCCGCTGCTCGATAAAGTCATCGACATCGTTTCTGAATACACTCAGGCTCAGCGCCAGTTCATCGTTGCCCGCCAGCTCGGCAAAGCGCATATCGGCCTTCAATTCTTTGTTCTTGGCCTTTTCAGCCTTGAGGTTTTCATTGACCTCAAAGGTATTGCACAGGCCGTTGGGCAAAAAGTTAGGGATGGGAGGAATACAGTAATGAGTACCGCTGGAGTACATCTCCTCCACTGATGGTGCGCGGAAGGCTTCATCGTAACGGGCGCTGAGTGTCAGCCAAGGCGCAGTCTTCCACACCAGTGCCAACGAGGGAGACAAGGCATCGTCATCACTGGAATGGCCCAGGTTATTGCTTTCGTTTTCAAAGCTGTCGTAACGCAGCGCCGGATCCAATGACCAGTTTTCCCCCAGGGCGATATTGGCGGCAACGAAAGCGCCCCACACCCGAGACTCACCATCTATGTTGCCGGGACGCTGACCGCTCTGGCCGCTGTCATCACGGAAGGTTTCTATCTGGTCGCGGTAGCCGTCCAGACCATAAGTTAATTTAAGCCCCTGCCATTGACTGCGATTGGCAATACTGAACCCCAGGGTTTCATATTCTGTGGTGTCGAACTGGCCCTTGGTCAGGCGATTCTCATCATAATCCGTCTTGTTCCAATAGAACTTGGCATCCAGATCCAAAAGGGCGTTGCCCCTTGGTGCCAGGCTGTAGTCCAGGGTCAGGTTGGAATCTTTGCTGTCACGGCGCACCAGAGGCACACTGTTGCTGACACCTGTGGCCGGATTACTGGGCACGGCTTCAAAGATCTCATTGATCCTGCCGGAAAGTTGCAACCTTTGCGCCTCATCCAACTGCCAACCGAACTTGGCCAAGCCGCTGCGGCTACGGCTGGCGCTGTTTTCCAGGGTATTGTCATTACCGGCCTTGATGTTGTCGCCGTCGCTGTAGCTGCCGTTCAACAACCAGTCGATACTGCCCTTGGCTCCATAAATGGCACCACTGCTCTTGCTGCGCTGGCCATTGGTTTCATAGCCCTGCTTGAGATAGCCACCAAAGCTCTGGCCTTCGTCGAGCATCTCTCTGGCCGACTTGGTGTTTTGCGATACCACACCGCCTATGGCGCCACTGCCCCAAAGGCTGGAAGCCGGGCCACGTACCACCTCAACAGAACTGAGCAGCTCAGGGTCCATAAAGAAGGTGCCTCTGTGGCCGGCACTGGCGTTTTGCCTGGCACCATCTATGGTCTGCAATACCCTCTGGCCACTGAGACCACGAATTTCTACCTGCTGGGCAGATGCCCTGGGGCCATTAGCGATATTGATGTTGGCTTCCGTCTTGAGCACTTCGGCCACCGAGTTGCCCTGCTTCTCGGCCAACTGCTCTTCACCGACAACCGCAGCACTGCGGCTGGATTCAGAGACTTTCTCCTGAATGCGGGTAGCACTTACCAGCACTTCATCAAATTCAGCTGTTTTCACCTGCTCGGCAACAGCGGCCAGACTCAGGAGGGGGGTTCCCAATGCCAGAGTAATAGCCATAACCAGCGGTTTTCTATTCATCATCTTAATCCTCAAACAGATTATCAGGCTGTATCTCCAGCCTTTCTCATGGGAGTGGCATTACTGAAAATAAATTGAGCCCAAGGGAAAACAGCAAGCCCGGGACAACACCACTTAAGGCGGCACTCTAGCTTAACTTTAGAAGATGATCAAATAGTAATTATTATCATTTGCAATATTATTTACTCTAATATATTTTAATCTGAAGAAAGGGAAGTTACTCGGGAAGCCAAGCCATTTTTCGGTACGAAATACGGTGCCAGCCAAACGGTAAAAACTGGCCAGACGGTAAAGGCAGGAACCATGGAATGGTGGCGGCTCAGGGACAGAGCCGACCCAAGACAGAACAGCATTGAGCCTTATGGGTCATTGCTTAGTTGAATTTGAACATTCACCCGCCGCAACAAGCGGTTGTAAACAGGAGTAACGGCGTGACCCCCAAGCGTTATTGTGGTTTTGCGCTCATGGCATTGTCACTTCAGAGTGCCGTATTGGCCTCTCAGACAGCCACCCCAGATCCTTTGGTAATGCCCACCAAGGGCGGTTTGCAACTGAGTTTCAGCGCAGCCCCTGCGGCAAACGCCCCATCCGCTAAGCATAAAGAAGCTGAACATAAAGCCCCTCAACATCAAGAACCGCTGAAACAGAATGTGGCGAAACCTGAGCCGCCAAAGTCAAAGCTGCTCAAAACCAGGCCGCTCAAAGCGAGTCAGAAACAAGCCTCAAAGATGAGCAAGCCACAACCGACTCAGGAAAAGCCGCGTGAGATAACAGAGAAATCTGAACCGAAACACGCCCCATCGACTCCGCGAGAAGAGCCTGTGTCCCATGAGGAAAAGCCGGGTATTCCTTCGTCACAGGTTCAAACTGCCGCCACCTCAGGGCTGAATCACACAGTAGAGCTGGCTGAGCCTGTATTTGCCAGCCCGCCGACGCCGCCGAGCTACCCCAGACTCGCCCGCAAGCGGGGCTTTGAAGGTACGGCTCTGGTAGACATCTTCTTTGATCATCAGGGCAGAACCCAAAACGCCTTGCTCGTCAGCAGCTCAGGCTATGCCATTTTGGATGAAGCGGCATTGGCCGCCGTACGCCACTGGCAGTTCAGCATTCCTTCCCAAGCTTCAGCAGCCCGTTTCAAAGTCAGGGTGCCGGTTCGCTTCGCCCTTAATTAACAGTTGGAGACACGATGGAATTAAATTTGTACCAAAGCCTGCACCAGCAACTAGGCGCTCTTACCTGGCCTTTGCTCATCTGCGCCTTTCTGACCCTGATGATATTACTGGAGCGCTTTGCCATCTTGTTGCCCAGCCTGTTCAGGCGCCAATCCTGGCTCGGCGAATTACGCAACGGCACACTGGATGAAAGCAGTGACAGCCTGCTTGAACGCCTGAAAGATAACCGGGGACTGATTTCCTGCGGTGCCCGCCATTTGCTGAGGCAGGCCGCACAACCCAAGGCGCTGCGGGAAGAGTTGTTGTCACTTTGGCTGGCAAGGGAGAAGCGCAAACTCCACGCCGGACTCAAGTTGCTGCAATACATAGGTACCATCAGCCCGCTTCTGGGTTTACTCGGCACTGTGCTGGGGCTAGTGGAGATGTTCAACGATATTGGCGCCAATCAGAGTGACAGTATCACTCCGGCCTTGTTGGCCTCGGGCTTGGGATTAGCCATGTACACCACAGCCGCCGGCTTGTTGATCGCTGTACCCGCGTTATTGGGAGCGCAGCTATTCGGACTCTGGGCCGAGCGTTCAGTGATCTCCTGCGCCCATGTACTGAATCATCTCAACCTTTGGTTGGAAGGGGTTCCGCTGCAGGGCGAAGACAATGATTACGCCGCCTTCAACCTGACCAAGCTCACCGGTGTCAACGGCAAGCGGCGCCATCCGGAGCCGCTGTCATGATTGAAATTAAGGAAGAGCATGGCCTGGATAGCGGCCTGGATCTAACCCCCTTGATAGACATCATCTTCATAGTATTGGTGTTTTTACTGCTCACAGCCAACCCCAGGTTATTGAGCCTGCCGATTGAAGTGCCGGATAACAGCGCCAGCACTTTGAGCCCACAAGCGCAGACTCAATTGACGGTCAGCGTGTTACCCCAGGCGCCGTTCTGGGCACTCAATGAACAAAAATTTGCCCGGTTCGACGCGTTCGAGCAGGCCCTGACTCAAGCGCTGGCCGACGATCCCGAGCTGACCTTAATCGTGGCCGCCGACAAGGAGGCAAGAGTCCAGCCGCTGATGCAGCTGCTGAGTCTGCTGCAACGGCTGCAGATCAGCCAGACCCGGGTTCTGATGGAACCCTAAACACCTGATGAAACCTCAGACACAAGTCTGTGGCGATGAGTCCCTGAATTATTTTGGAGCTAGAATGAAAAATTCTCTTATCTTTCTCTGTGGCCTGCTCGCCATGCCGCTTTTTGCCGCTGAAGAGCCCCCCAAGCGAGTGATCAGTGCCGGTGCCGGTGTCACTGAATTGGTGCTGGCATTGGATGCCGCCCCACAACTGGTGGCTGTCGACGCCAGTAGCGCCCTGCCAAAGACGCTGAAACTGCCAAGACTCGGCTACCACAGAATGCTGTCAGCCGAGGGCATATTGGCGCAAAAACCGGATCTCCTGATTGGCACCTCTGTGATGGGACCTACCAGCAGTATAGACCTGGTAAAACAGGCCGGTGTGCCGGTTATCACCCTGAAGGCGGCCGATACCGCCGAGCAACTACAACAAAATATTCTCACTCTGGGGAAGGCCCTGAATAAGGAGAAAGCCGCCACCGAACTGGCCGATACCCTGGGTGGCAGGTTACAGCAGCTGGCGCAATCTGCGGCCAAATTCGAACATCCGCCCAGAGTCATGTTTATGTTGCTGCAGTCAGAGCGTCCCGCCAGAGTCGGCGGCACCGATACGGCCGCCGATATCATTATCCAGCTGGCCGGTGCCACCAACGCCGCCGACTTCAGCGGCTACCGCAGCCTGTCTCAGGAAGGCATTCTGGCGCTCAAGCCAGAGCTGATTTTACTCTCAAGCGCCAGCGAGCAACCCGAGCCTCAAGCCGATAAGCTACTAAAGAGCATGCCGCTACTGGCCCATACTCCGGCCGGAAAAGCCGGTTTGATCCGGGATCTCCAACCTCAGGCCTTACTCGGAGGATTGGGTATCTCCGCCATTGAAGCGGCCGAGTCCCTGAATCAGGAACTGCTGGAGCAATAATCATGGCTGCCGTGCTGCCCACCCACCGTCACCCCTGGCTCTGGCCTGGACTCGCCAGCCTGCTGCTGTTTTCCGCGTTGCTCTCGATAACAACAGGGCCAGTGACCATAGGCTTGAGCGATATAATCGACGCCCTGTTTGGCTCAGTCGCCGCCGGGCAGGAAGCCAATACCCTGATAGTGCAAAATGTCCGTCTGCCGAGAACCTTGCTGGCACTGATTGTCGGCGCCCTGTTGGCACAGTGCGGCGCCGTAATGCAAGGCCTGTTTCGTAACCCTCTGGCTGACCCAGGCATCATAGGTGTGTCCTCGGGCGCGGCGCTGGGAGCCGCCATCTGTATAGTGCTGCTGCCGCATCTTGGCAGCTATGCCGTCCCCCTTGGTGCTTTTCTCTGCGGTCTAGCAACCAGTTTACTGGTTTACCGGCTCGCCACTTCAGGTGGCAGCACCTCAGTGGTGTTACTCTTGCTGGCCGGGGTGGCTATTACCGCCCTGGCCGG
This sequence comes from Shewanella sp. MSW, assembly GCF_007636515.1. Taxonomy (NCBI): domain Bacteria; kingdom Pseudomonadati; phylum Pseudomonadota; class Gammaproteobacteria; order Alteromonadales; family Shewanellaceae; genus Shewanella; species Shewanella sp. MSW. Next base: position 152,163 of record NZ_LVDR01000002.1, on the reverse strand, counting down.
TGCCGGAATTGGCATGCTGACTTTCCTTGCCAACGACATGGCACTGCGGGATCTTAGCCTGTGGCAGTTGGGGGCCATCGCCGGTGCCAGTTGGCAATCCGTTTTTATCTGTCTGCCGGTACTGGCCTTGGTGAGTTGGCAGTTCAACAAACAGGCATTGGCGCTCAACGCCCTATTGCTGGGCGAATCCGAGGCGCGTCATCTGGGCATAGAGGTAGACAGGCTCAAGCTGAAGTTGATCTTGCTCTGTTCTTTGGGTGTTGGTGTTGCCGTGGCGGCCACCGGCATCATAGGTTTTATCGGACTGGTGGTACCGCATCTGGTGCGACTGATCAAGGGGCCGGATCATCGCCAACTGCTGCCGCTGAGTGCCATTCTCGGCGCCGTGCTACTGGCATTGGCCGACTCAGGGGCCCGTACCTTGATGTCACCGGCGGAGATCCCTGTCGGCCTGATGACGGCTCTGCTCGGCGCTCCCTTCTTCCTCTATTTGCTGCTGAGTCAGCGACGTAAGCTTTATTGAGGTACTCCATGCCTTCACTTGAATCCGTGACCACGACAACTGCCGTACAGACAGCCATGCCATTTGAGTCCACCGCAGTTACTGAGCAAGTATTGGGGCTCAAACATCTCCATGCCAGAGTCGACAACAAGCCCTTGCTGACCGATGTCAGTTGCCGACTGCAAAGCGGCCAATTTTACGCTCTGCTGGGGCCCAATGGCGCCGGCAAGTCCAGTCTGCTAAGGCTGTTGACCCAGGAGCTCAAGGCCGATGCCGGGCGGATAAGCCTTCACGGCTCGCCTCTTGGGCAGTGGCCGAAGCAAGCCTTGGCCAGGCATCTGGCCATGTTGCCGCAACACTCGAGTCTCAGCTTTCCCTTCAGCGTTCGTGAAGTGGTAGCCATGGGCCTGTATCCTCTCAGTCTCAGTGCCAGAGATGCCGCCCAACTGGTTGAGCAGCAACTCTGGCGTCTGGACCTGGCTCATCTGAGTGAGCGCAACTATCCGGCACTGTCCGGCGGTGAACGCCAGCGGGTTCAGTTGGCCAGGGTTTTGACTCAATTGGCCCAGGCCGAGCACTCGCCTGTACTCTTGCTGGATGAACCCACCTCGGCACTGGATTTGGCCCAGCAACACAGAGTACTGCGGCTCGCCAGAGAGCTGGCACATGAGCAGGGCTACACTGTATTGGCCGTGCTGCACGACCTCAACCAGGCCAGTCACTATGCTGATCAATTGCTGGTTATGGACAAAGGAAAACTCCTGGTACAGGGGCCGCCCCAACAGGCTTTGACACCTGAACTGATTTCCAGGGTCTGGCACTATGAACCTGGCACCTTCGCCGACGCGCAGGGACAGAGACTCTATTTTTGAAGCTATCAAAGCCCATGCAGTATGAACCCTGCCATAAGATGACCCAGAACAAATTCAGCACCAACAAACACCTTTGATGTGAAGCCGTCTGTGGTCAGAACGTCAAGCAGGCAAGTATAATCCTTGGGTCAGTCATTAACCCCATCAGAGATGAACAAGAAGCCAGCGATTTCCAACGAAACCCAAACCGAAGCCATGCGTATGGCCAAAGCCACTCAAAAGGCGGGGCAGACCAAGGAGCAAACCCGCCTCATTGCCCAGGGCATAGAGAAAGGCATTGCCGAATACAAGAAGCAACAAAAGGCCAAGGCCAGAGAAAGAGACAAGGCACGCAAGCAAGAGCTTAGGCAGAAAAAGAAACTCCAGCACGACGAAGATGACTGTGTAGAGGCAAGCGAAATGCCTTCAAGCCACATCCCCAAATGGCAACTCTTGTTACCTTGGATACTGCTGATTTTAAGCTGGATTTGGTTTGTTTTTATATAGACTTATCAATTACTTAATGCTGGTCTGGAGAACTGATAAGGTTATAAAGATAGCTTCCTCACAGTGAGTTCAGCCACACACGAACAAGTTGCGGCATGATTTAAGATACGATAATCCGCGAACTTCCTGACGGTTAATGGCAACAGAGAAGCTCAGATGTCGCTAAACAACAAGGTGCGTATCTGCTCCAGGTGAGTACCGACCCAGGCGCTGTTAATCGGGCCCCAGGTGCGGATGTGGTAGTGCCCTGAGTTATTCCGGCGGCCATCCTGGATAAAGTCCACCTGAATACCTATATCGCCGAAGGCGGCAATGGCATCTTGCAAGGTGCGGCGCGGCATGCCGGTTTCCTTCTGTAAGGACAACAGATTATGTTGGCTATCGTCTATCAGGTGGGCCAGATAGAGCTTACGTAAAAAGGCGGTTTGCTGTTTGGATACCTTATCGGCTTGGAACATACTCATCGTCCTGATGGTTTACAGCCAGTAGCGGCGCGTTTGAGAAAACGAGCGCCACACAGGCAACAAAGTCTTGCAACCAAACTACTTGATATCCAGTTGTTAACACAAGTGCAATCGCTCAGGATCTGGAACTGCATCAAGTCTCTGCCATCCGAGCTGGCTGCTTGAAGCGACAAACTCTCTATTGCTATAGTCGAGTCAATGCCCCAAGGACTCAAAGCACATGGATATCCGCTCGCCCCACTCGCCCCTGCCACAGCAACAGTGGTTAGGCTTTGACAGCCAACCCTTAACCCCTTTGTCTCCCCGCTACCGCCAACAATTGCTGTGGCAAAACCTGCTGCTGATGGCACTGATCATACTGCTGCTAGTGCCTGCTTTACTGCTCAGCGCCAAGCTGAGTGGTCTTGAAGTCATCATCTCGGTCACGCTGGCACTGCTGCTTTTGGGATTCAAGACCTGGCTCAATCAAAAACAAGCCGAAGCCATGGGTTATGGCGTTTGTGAATACGGCATTTTGCTGCGTGAAGGGCTTTGGTGGCAGAGCCATACCGCCATGCCGGCCAGCAGGCTGCAACATGTGAGCCTGTCTCAGGGACCATTGCAGCGCCATTTCAGACTGACAAGTTTGCGCTGCTACAGTGCCGGCAGTTCGGCGGCCGAGGTCAGCCTGCCCGGGTTGGAGAATGAAGTAGCCGAAGCGCTGCGCCAACATCTGCTGTCTCTGGCGAGTAAAAATGTCAGTGGCACCTCAATGGAGACGCCGAATTGAACCAGGTGCAGCAAGCCGACTGGCACTCGCTCTCGCCTTGGGCAATCATCAGTTTCAGCCTCTCCAGCCTGAAGCACTTCCTCAGCAACGGCTATGCCCTGGTGCCTATCCTCTATACCGGCTGGCAGCAGGGATTTGACTCCGTTTGGCTGCCACTGGCGCTGGTATTGACCCTGGTAATCATTTTTGCCCATGGGCTGTTGAGCTGGCGTAAATTCCGTTATCGCTTGACTCGAGGGCAACTCGAGGTCCACAGCGGCGCCCTGTTCAGGCGCAAAGTCGAACTGCCGGTAGATAGAATTCAAAATGTGCGTCTGGAACAGCCTTTTTACTTTAAGCCGTTGCGACTGGGTAACTTGATAGTGGAAACTGCGGGTTCAACCAAGGATGAAGCCTGCTTAAGCGCAGTCACCCAAGTTCAGGCCGAGTCACTGAGGCGGCAATTGATGAAACAGGCCGACACAGACCAAAGCGCCGCCACCTCTGCACCGCCAAACTCCCGCTTACTGGTGAAGAAGTCCCTGGCCGAGCTGGCGCTCTTTGGTCTGTATCAGAATAATTTTGTTTGGTTTGCCGTCATCGCAGGTCCGGTGCTCAGCCAGCTCGAAGGCAGTCAACTGATGGAGCTCGGGCTGACACAAGTCTTCGACTGGCATCAGCAGCAGGTAAGCGGCAACCTGCTGCTGGAGCTGGGGTTCCTTGTCGGCCTTCTGCTCCTTGGCTATCTGCTGTTTTCCTTGATCTCAATAGTCGCGGCGCTGCTGAAATATGCCCCCTATCGCCTGACCCAGGAGCAGGAAACATTACAGCGTAGCGGCGGCCTGCTGTCCCACCAGCAAGACATACTCAAGCAGCACAGGATTCAACTCATCAGTTTGCAGCAGCCATTGCTGGCCCGCTGGCTGAAACGCTGGACTCTGAGCTTCAAACAGGTAAAAGGCCATGAGGTGGAAGGCGGCAGCAACCATCACATGTTGGTGCCATCTCTCGGTAGCGGCGAAGTGCATCGCCTGCTGAAAAGGCTCAACCAAAGAAGCAGCAAGGCCGACCGTATTCCCAATCGTTGGCACCCCATTCACCCGAGCTGGTTTTACTATAGGGCGCTGTGGTGCTTAACTCCCGCATCGTTGACATGGGCGTTTTGGGGTCTGACGACAGAAGTTTGGCTACTATTACTGGCAGGAGTAATGGCTGTCCCGGCGCTTTACCTACGCTATCGTCAATGGGGATTTTGGCGGATTGAAAACGATCTCTGGATCCACAAAGGGATCCTAAGCCACAGTTGGCTATTGGTGTCGCTGAACAAGGTGCAACATCTGCAGCTGATCCAAAGCCGGGGACAAAAACGCCGAGGCCTCGCCAGCCTCAAACTGGGGCTGGCCAGCGGTGAACTGACGCTACCTGCGATCCCGCTGGCCAAGGCGCAGGATATCGCGGCGCAAACCCTTGGGCTTATCGCCCATGATCACAGCAACTGGATTTAATCTCAGGTCAATAGAAGGAATTGTCATGTCAGCTCAAATCGTCTCCGAGTACAAGCCACAACAGATAATCCATTTTTGGTTTGAAGAGATAAACCCCAAGGCCTGGTGGGTCAAGGATCCTGAGTTTGACCAAACAATTGAGCGTCGTTTCGGCGCCTTGCTCAATGCGGCCCGTCAGGGCGAGTTGTGGCATTGGCGGCAAACGCCACAAGGGCGCCTGGCGGAAATTTTGCTGCTGGATCAGTTCTCGCGCAACATTCACCGCGACACTCCCGATGCCTTCAGTGCCGATCCCATGGCATTGGCTCTGGCGCAGGAGGCTATCAGCATAGGCGCCGACAAACAGCTGCAAGCCCCTATGCTGGCATTCCTCTATATGCCCTTTATGCACAGCGAGTCGGCGCTTATCCATCAAAAAGCCCTGGAACTATTCACCTCGGAACAGACCAAGGACAACTATGACTTTGAATTGAGACACAAGGCGATTATCGACAGGTTTGGCCGCTATCCCCATCGCAATGCCATATTGGGACGAGAGTCGACCGCCGAGGAGCTGACCTTTCTAGAGCAGCCCGGCTCCTCGTTCTAGTGCTCATTCAAGCGGCATCGACTTGCTACTTCACCACCAGCACGGGACAGCTTGCCTTGTTGGCCACGGCCTCGGCCACATTGGTGCTGAGGAAATGGGCCAGACCACTGCGACCATGGCTGGCAATCACTATCATACCGACATCGGCAGACTCGGCTTCCGCCAGGATCTCATCAACTGCGTCACCACGGCGAATCACAGTTTCAATCTTCAGCGGGCTTTTCAGCTTGGCCAGCAACTCATGCATCTTCTCGGCGGCGGCCTTCTCCATGGTTTGTGCCAGTTCTTCCGGAGTGATGATCAACAGCTGATAGTTTTCATCACCTATAGGTTGATCTACCACATGCAAAATCCGCAGCCCAACATGATAGAGGTTGGCCATTTCAATAGCATATCTCAAGGCGTTGGCGGCCGTATCACTGAAATCAGTGGGCCAGAGGATATCTTTGTTACGCATAGCGACCTCCTTGACACGGCGGGCATCGACTGATGAGATACCTGCCGAATAATATCAACAAGTTATATTGCAAAACTTTTAAGCACCCTATGAATACTTTACTCCATTTAGCCACAACCGTAAGCCTATTGGTGATTATTTTTACCCCGGTTTACGCCGAGGATGCCGCCAGTCTGGTAGAAGAAGCCAAGGCGCTGCAACAAGCCCGACAGAGCCAACAGGCCAAGCCGCTCTTTGAACGAGCCGCGGCCCTTGGCAGCAGCGAAGCCCACTTCATGCTGAGCTACAGTTATTCCTTACCTTTGGCCGAAGACATAGCCCATTTAAGCCAGGCTGCAAGGGCCGGTCACCCCAAGGCCTTCTATTACCTGACAGAGCGCCTGCTGACCCGCGGCGGCTCAACAAACAGTGCCGACCCGCTCAGGCTGGCCGAGGTGTTAAAACAGTATCGAATTCACCACCCGGACTTTAGCTTCGACTATCAAACCACGCTGGATGCCTGCATCTATGCCGACAAGCCCGATTTCAACCGGCTTAAGGCTCTGAGCGCGCCCTTAGAGGAAGGCTATAGCTATCGTTTGTGGCAACAGGCCGAGAATCTCTCCAAACTGCAAGATGGCAACAATTATGACCGCCAGGTGCTACAGCTCATCTGTTATGGCGCCGAGGTACCGGCCGAGCTGGATATAGCCGTCAAAGACAGGCTCAAACTCGACCCCGGTGCCAAACAGACCACTGAATTTGATCTCTGCAGCGCGATTACCAGCGGCATGGGAATGGGCTTTTGTGCCTCACGGGAAGAGCAGCGGCTGAAGCAACAACGCCTCGCCAAACAAGAAGAGATCAACCAAAATATCAAACAACGCCTGGGATTAGCGCCGCTTAAATTACTTGAGCCGGCCAACAGCGCATTCGAGCTGTGGCTGCAAGCGAAAACCTCAAGGGAGGAAGGCCATGGCGGCAGCGGTCGCAGCGCCTTTATTATTGGCTCCCAGAGCGAGCAGCGGCAAAACTATCTGGCACGTTTGGAAATGCTCAGTAACGAAGAGCAAGTGGTGAACACTTTCCCTGACTTTGCCAGCGCCGACAAAGAGCTCAACCAGGTGTACCGCGCCTTGATGAAGAAACTGCGCCCGGCAGATGATCCCGAGCTTTATATGTTTGAAGTGACCAAAGAAGACCTTCGCGCGGTGCAGCGGTTGTGGCTTAAATACCGCGACAGCAATGCGCGCCTATTTGCCGCACTTGAAGGCTCTACCACTGAGCAGGAGTGGCAGGCACTCTTGACTCAAGAGCGCAGCGAGCAGCTCAAAGCCCTGTTGGAATGGCAATAAAAAATGCCCGCGCCTCCTCACAGGTCGCGGGCATTTCATGGCAAGACGGTTTAGTCTTTCAGCCAGTCGATGGCATCGAGACGGTCGACAAAGAACTTCACATCTAAGGGAGTGAACCAGTCGGCCATCTTGGTCATCCATTCCTGCAAACTGGTATTGCCTATGATGGCAATCTTCTCGAAATGGCGCCCATGCTTGATCCCCAGCTTGAGATCGTCCCACATGGCTCTGGCTTCCCAGCCATCCATTTCGGTAACATCCAGCAGGGCGTAAATATCCGGATCCTTCACACCGGATATCGCCGATTCCAGCATAGGCACCATATATTCATAGTCTTCGTGGGTCAGTTTTCCCACGGCTTTCATGGTGACAAAGAAATCGTCATCACCATAACGCTCAATTCCGATTGAAATACCATGCATGTTCAAGCTCATCATCAATTCCTTATGTCAACGATTTCAAAAACAAAGCCCCATCTATTCGATTTCAGTCTAGTTGGCGACCGTAACGCATTCTGTGATCCATATCAAATATAGCCCGGTTATTGCCAATAGGCGCAGACTGAACTAACATTAGACCGACTAATCAGTCGGTTATTTTAAAAGCAGCTTAATGGTTGCCGAAGGAGGCAAAATGTCGCTTGTTAACCCAGAGCCGCTCACAGTGGAAAATCAGCAATTACTGCAAAAATTCACCGTGCAGCGCCAGGCTTTCAATGCCGCCCCCATGCCAAGCCTTGGCGAGCGCAAGGCCAAGCTCAAGGCGTTAAAACAAGCCTTGTTGAAACACCAGCAAGCCCTCACGGATGCACTCAGTCGCGACTATGGCCACAGATCGACCGACGATAGCCTGATCTCCGACATACTGCCGGTCGTTACCCAGATCAACTACAGCCTCAGGCATCTCAAAGGCTGGATGAAACCCAGTCGCCGCCATGCCGGATTATTGCTGGCCCCGGCCAGCGTCAGGGTGGAGTATCAACCCAAAGGCGTGGTGGGTATTATAGTGCCGTGGAACTTTCCTATCATGTTGTCCTTGAGTCCGCTGGCAACAGTGATTGCCGCCGGTAACCGCGCCATGTTGAAGTTGTCTGAATTTACTCCCCACACCAATGCCGCCCTGCGCTCCCTGCTGGCCGAAGTCTTCGATGGCTCCGAGGTCTGTGTGATTGAAGGGGAAGCCGAGATTGCCGCCAGTTTCTCCGCCCTGCCCTTCGATCATCTGCTGTTTACCGGCTCGACTCAGGTAGGACGCCATGTAATGCGCGCGGCGGCCGATAATCTCACCCCTGTCACCCTGGAGCTGGGAGGCAAGTCCCCTGTGTTAATCGCCCGGGACATGCCCATGGAGACGGCGGTAGAGCGCCTCATCTACGGCAAGTGTCTCAACGCCGGGCAAATTTGTGTCGCCCCCGACTATATTCTCTGCCCCAGTGGCAAAGAGGCTGAGTTTATTAGCGCCTATCGGCGCCGCTTCCAGCAGTTTTATCCCGACTTTGACAACACCCCGGACTATGGCCAGATACTCAACGAACGTCAGGCCGCCAGGCTGGTCGCCCTCCTGGAAGATGCCACCGCCAAAGGGGCACAGGTATTTGCCGCCGACCGCGAGCAACCACTCAGCAAACTGCCCAGCGCCAAACAGCGCAAATGGCCCACCTTGTTGCTGACCAAGGTCAGCGACGATATGAAACTGATGCAGGAAGAGATCTTCGGCCCTTTACTGCCCTTGGTCAGTTATCAAGAGCTGGGGCAGGCGCTCGACTATATCAAGGCGCGCCCCAGACCTTTGGCCTTGTATCTGATGAGTTTCGATAAAGAAGTGCAGCAAAAGGTATTGTCCCAAACCCACTCAGGCGGCGTCTGTATCAATGAAACCGTGTTTCATGTAGCCGCCGATGATGCCCCCTTCGGAGGCATAGGTCCGTCCGGCATGGGACACTACCACGGCCAGGAAGGGTTTCGCACCTTCAGTCACGCCCGCACTGTGCTGTCCCGGGGGCGATTCAATACCGGCAAACTGGTGCATCCTCCCTACGGCAAGGGGATCCAGAAGCTGCTGCTTAAGGTGTTTCTCAGATGAAGCGCAGCAGCGAAGCTGCCCGGGCAATAAGCAGCAAACAGGACAAGAAGCAACAGATCCTGGGCAGCGCATTGCAACTGTTTGTCGAGCAAGGTTTCTATGCCACCTCGACCGCCAGCATAGCCCGCCACGCCGGCGTGGCCACCGGCACCCTGTTCCATCACTTTAGCAGTAAAGAAACCCTGATGGATCAGCTGTTTCTGGCTATCAAGACAGAGTTTGCCAACGCCATTTCAGCAAGTTTGCCAAAGACGCCGGCAAGCATCACTGAATTGCCGCAGCGGGCAGAAATGCTCTGGCAGGCCGGGCTCGATTGGGCGCTGGCGCAGCCTCTGAAGCTGAGTTTCTTTGTGCAATACGCCATGTCGCCCAGTGTCAGTGAAGCGGTCCGGCAGCAGGCGATGCATGGCATTCTCGGCTTTATCGCTGACCTGTTGGAGCAAGGCATCAACCAAGGGGTTCTGGCAGATTTACCCAGAGAACTGTTGCTGGAAGCTTGCCACAGCCAGTTCCTGGCGGCGGCACGCTTCTTCTGCAACCAGCCTCAGAAGGCCACCCGAGAGGCCAGAGACGCCAGCTTTCGCCTGTTCTGGCGCGGTGTGGCAGCCTAGCCCTTCGGAGTCAAACCCCAATGGCAGCCGCAAGCCTGGCTCTTGAAATCGGCCTCCTGAAATGAGCCAGCTGAAATAAATGCCCTGGAGTTAGTCAAACAAAGGGCCCGCAATTGCGGGCCCTTCTTTTTTGAAAATCAACAAACTGCGGTTTACCTATCGCTCAAGCTGTTGCTCTCTCGCTCAAGCTGTTTATCCCTGACTCAGACTGTTGTCGTCGCCCGAGGCCTCGGCGCTCCAGTAACCCATGCGGCTCCCCTTGTCGATAAGCTCGGAGACCGCCAGTTCTATCGCCTGCAACACACAAAACTGTACCGGCTCATTGGTGGTAAAGCCCACTTCTGCCTCGGCCAGGCGGTTCAAACTGGTGTAACGGAACAGGCCGGCACGCATCTCCTGAGAGAACACCCGTTTGGTGGTATTGACCGACATCAGCACCTTACCTGTGTGCACATCCACCGCCCTCAGATATATGGTCACCTGATCTTCCCGGTACAGCTCGGAGGCGCCTATGCCGTAGTATTCCACGCCACTGCCGCCGGTTTCCACGTTGGTTTCATAGCTGATGATCCCACCTTCCAGAAGCAGCCTGGCATTGGTCAGGGTCGGCACTTCATTATTGCGCCCCTGCTGCTTACCTGAGATCTTGCGCTCGGTCAGCAGGTTCTGCAGCCCTTCCCGCTCCACAGGGGTAAACCACCTGGAGTCCAGCAGAGTCTGCACCAACATGGAAGTGGCACCCTGGGTCACTGCGGTCGAGAAGGAACTGACATTGGCCTGGGGCTTATATTGCCCGGTCTGATCCCGGAAAGAGTAAACCGCAACCGGGATAGGGAAACGCGGGCCGGGACGCGACTGCAGCGCCTTCATGGTTTCACTCAAGGGATTTACCTGGGCCTCATTGATATTCAAATCAGGCTTGGGAACCAGGCTACAGCCCCCCAGCAGTAACAGTGAAACCAATGCCAGCCACCTCATGGATTACCTCCATAAATAGGCATCTCTATCACTGTGACTTCGCCGGAAAGCAGGTTGGTAATGGTCAACATCACACCGCTGCCGGTAGAAGCCACTTCGACGCGGTAGTCACCCGTATCATAAACGCCATCTGTGATATCACCGTCGGCCACACCACGGGTGATAGAGTTAATAATGTTACGCTCCAGTGACTCCTTGAAGCGGGTAACAAAATCCTTTTCATTGCCGGCGGCCTGATTGTCATTTTGGGCCTGGGCCTTATTCAACAGAAACGAACCGTTGAGAGGGTTACCGCCAAAACTGGGGTTGATTGGGGTATAGACCAGTTCGGTGGCCTGCCCCGAAAAAGCCAGCAAGGCGCCGGCTGCGATTAACATCCTGAGTGTCATTGTGCTTGCTTCCTAAATTCCATCCCAATGGGATCCCAATTCCCCTGTCATGGATTGGGCTCTGACCGAGGCGATATAATCTATGGTCAAGAGAATCGCCTGTTCGGCCCGCTCCTTGATGGGACTGGCTCTGCGGCCAAAATGGGTTTGGTAAATACGGGTACCGTTAACCTCCAGTGTCAGCAAGGTGCCGGCCTGAGGGAAAACCGTTTCGTAAAGGGTGACATTGAATCCCTGGGTAAAGGGCAGATCCCGCCAATACCCCGAGTAGTAAAAACCAAAATCCTTGCCAAAGCGGGTCAGGGTTCTGTCTATGACCAGGCCACTGATCTCTATATCATCCGCCTCGGCTGCAGCCAACGCCGGAGCAGACGCAAGTGTCAGCATAAGTAAGCACAAGATACAGCGCATGGATAACAAGACAGAGTGCGGCATTGTCCCCGAAAATTCCCTTTGTTGCCTGAAAAGGCCATTCCTTTAACAAGAGCATTACATTAACAGCAGCGCCGGAACCGAGTCACCCGTCAGCAATGTATTTACCTGAAAATAGCTATTTCGGCTGAGTCAATATCTGTTAAAAACCATACGAAAGTATGACTCACTGTTGCGGTAACCACAGCTGAACCAGCAAGCCACCATCCTGACGGTTTTGCAGGCTGAGGCGACCGTCGTGAGCCTCGGCTATCTCCCGGCACAGCGCCAGTCCCAGGCCACTGCCCTGGGGCTTGGTGGAGTAGAAGGGTAACAGCGCCTGCGACAACACCTCCGCTGACATGCCACTGCCGCGATCCATCACGCAGATACTAACGCCGGCAACCGGGTCGGCAGCATCGCTACGCCAACCGGAGCGGCTGGCTATCTGCAGCTCAATCTCCTCAGGCGCTGAGCCGGACTCATGGGCGTTTTTGAGCAGATTCAGCAACACCTGCTCCAGCTGCACCTCATCGGCCAGCAAAGTCAGCGTAGGGGGCTCGTGGCAGACAAAGGCGTAATGCTCAGCCAACTCAGGCAGCAAGCGGGCCCATGGAATAACTTGTTTTTTGGGGCTGGGCAGCTTGGCAAAACGGGCATAACCTTCGATAAATTGCCCCAGATGATTGGTGCGATTTTCTATGGTATCGAAGATCAGGCTCAGCTTGGGATCGCGGTTCTCTGTGGTCAAGCGCCGACCCGAGTTGACCATGGAGGCAATTGGCGCCAGCGAGTTATTGAGCTCATGACTGATTACCCGAATCACCTTCTTCCACACCGCCACCTCCTGGCGGTTGAGCTCACGGGTCATCTGCTTGAGCAGCAGCAATTGATGCTGCTGACCATTGAGGTTGAACTGGCCGCGACTCAAGTGCCAGCTCTGGTTTTCGCCTTCCGGCAAGCCGAGATTGAACAGGCCATCGCGCTCACTCTCCAACATTTGGCGCATCTCTTCGCTCACCTTGGCTTTGAGCTCAGAGAGGCTGCTTCCCTCAAGGCCTTTCCTGGCATTGAACAGATGTTTGGCGGCGTCGTTGGCATAAATGATATGACCCACGCTATCGCACAGCAGCATGATATTGGGCGAGTTTTGAATGACCTTATCCAGCAGCAGTTCCCGCTGGTAAATATGCTGCCGCTCCTGCCTGAGTCGGGCCGACGCCTCGTTGAACAGTTGTGCCAGTCTATCCAGCTCGCTGATGCCGCTGTCCGGCAACGAGACACTAAAATCTCGATCAATCAGGTTAAGCATGCCGATTTCCAGCCCCGCCAGGCTGTCACCCAGGGTTCGGGTCAACCTGAGCCCTATGCCCAGCGCTGCCAGCAAGCCTGCCACTACCGCCAGCCATAACCATTCAGGCCCCAACCACAACAGACAACCCCACCCGAGCAGCAAACCCAGCAAGGTGCTCAGCAGCATGCCCAGCAGCAGCCTGTGTCTTAGACTGAGTCCTCCTGTCATGCCTGCCTCTTGCCGTCGATACCAAACTTCTCCATCCGCCGATAGAGCGCTTGACGGCTGATGCCAAATGACTTGGCAACCCTGGCGATAACGCCGCCGTGCTCGGCCAGCGCTGCTTCTATTTCCGCCTTGCCCGGCTCCTCTGCCCCGGCTTGTTGGCCTTGGTTCTCTGCAGCTTGGCCGACACTTGAATCCAAAATAGCTTTCGAGGCGGTTGCCGCAGCCAAACCGAAATCACTGTAGCTCAAAGACTCGCCGCGACTCAGCAAAACCGCGCGTTTACAGGCGTTTTCCAACTCGCGTACATTACCGGGCCAGTCGTGGGCCAGCAGCGCCTCTTTGGCACTCTTGTCCAACGTAAGGCTCTTGCTCAACGCCGCGCTCTTGTTCAAGGCCGCGGCCGCGCCGGCACAAAAGTGCTCCACCAGCGGCAAGATGTCGTCTTTGCGCTGCGCCAATGGCGGCAATGCCAGTTCCACCACATTGAGGCGATAGAAAAGATCCTCGCGAAAACGGCCTTCGATAATGTCCTGACGCAGATCGGCGTTGGTGGCACTCAGCAGCCTGACCTTGACCTTACGGGTCTGATGGCTGCCCAGGCGCTCAAACTCGCCGGTCTGCAATACCCGCAGCAGTTTTATCTGCCCGGACAGCGGCAGGTTGCCTATCTCATCCAGAAACAGGGTGCCGCCATCGGCCGCTTCGAAACGGCCGATACGGGCCTTGGTGGCGCCGGTAAATGCACCGGCCTCGGCGCCAAACAGCTCGGCCTCCATCAGCTCCATTGGCAAGGCGCCGACATTGACCTTGATAAGCGGCTTGTGTTTCAGTGGCGAATTGGCGTGCAGTATGTCCGCCAGTTTATCCTTGCCTGCGCCGTTGGGACCTGTGATCAACACAGAGACATCCGAGCGTGCCAGTTGCAACGCCAGATCAATACAGCGCTCCATAGCAGCGCTGGCAAATACCAAACCACAGAGATCGGCGCCGTCGAATGCCGCCTGCCGTTGCTGCTCACGCTGTTGCAACTGCTGGTTATCCTGTTGCAGCTTGTAGAGGGAAATCAGGTTGGCGACACTGTTGAGCAACTTGTTGTCATCCCAGGGCTTGGCCAGATAATCGGCGGCCCCGGCCTTCATCAATTCCACTGCCATTTCCAGCTCGGTCCAAGCGGTGAGCAAGATGATTGGCAGTTGCGGCTGACGACTGCGCAAGGCGTGAAACAGCTCCCGCCCTTCCTCCCCCGAGGTGGTGTCGCGGCTGAAATTCATGTCCTGGATTACCAGGCTGACCTCTTCTTGCTCGATAAAGTACAGTGCCTCTTGAGGGCTCTGACAACTGAGCGGCCGGTAACCGGCAATTTCCAACATCAGCGACAACGCCTGACATACGGCCTGATTGTCATCGACAACAAGTACAGTATCCATCATGCCTGCTTGTTACATCCTGTTATATCTATTGTAAAAATTATGGGTAAAACTAACCTAAAGCTGCCGCCAACGCGAGCCAAACTGCATGAGCCATGCCCTCGGCCCGAATGGGCGGCAAACAGATCAGACGCTGCGGGTCGCCATTGCCGGTGAGATATTCGCCGCCCTGCGGGCAGGCAAGACCACAGCCACTGTCGTCACCAGCAACATGCCCACCACTGTCAGCAGCGGATAGATGAGGTCGAGCTGTGGCAGGTCATAGTGCTGCATCAGTTGTTGCCCCAACACCACGGCAAGACAAGCCCCCAACAGCCCTCCGGCGATACAGATAAGGTAGTTTTCCGTCAGAAACAGACTCAGGATATCGGCCTTGGTGGCCCCCAAGGCCCGCCGGGTGCCAATCTGTTTGGTGCGGCGCTGAATGTTGAACATCACCATACCTGTCAGGCCTAAACTGGTGATCAGCAGCAGCAAAATCACCATCATGGACAGCACGCTGACCATGAGCTCGTGGTCACGATAGGAGCTTTGCTTTACTTCCTGAATAGATTGGAAATCATCGATCACCCGATTGGGGTTTTCCTTCATCAAGGCCTCGAGGATTTGCTCTTTCAACGCCTTGTGATGCTCGCTCGGCGCCCGCACCATGTAGAAATGCCCGGTGTAATCGACGTTCTGGATCAGGCTGTACTCAAGATCTTTGCTGTCCACCCAGGCACCCTGCAGTTTGTCGACCACACCTATCACTGTGACATTCTCGTCCCTGTCGGCCCAGAGGGTCTTGCCCACGGCGGACTCATTCGGCCAAACCTCATCGGCCAGCGCCTTGCTGATGATCACCAGCTTATTGCTGCCGTTAACATCATCATTGATCTCGTTGGCGTAGAAGTTACGCCCATCCACCAACTTGACCCCCAAGGTTTCCAGGGTGTGCTCTGTCCCCAGGTACATGGCAAGCTGGGGCGTCGTTTTGGACGTTTCCGGATCCGGGCCCAGATTCAGCGTGGTGGACCAGCCACTGCCACTGAGCGGCAACATATTGGTGGACGTCGCCGTGACGACATTGGGCAGGCGGCGGAGGATCTGCTGGTCGACCTTGTTCTGCAGCTTGGTATCTATATTGGGGTCAAAGTTATAGACGGTAAAGACCAGGATCTCCTGCTCGGCAATCCCGGAATCACGCTGCATCATGGTCAAACGTTCATGGATAATAAAGCTGGCATTGGCGACTATGGCCACCGATAAGATGATCTGCATCAGCAGTAGTATCGGGCCGCTCTTGCTGCGCATCAGGCTGCTGAAAACCGGTTTAATATT
Organism: Shewanella sp. MSW; assembly: GCF_007636515.1. Lineage (NCBI taxonomy): Bacteria > Pseudomonadati > Pseudomonadota > Gammaproteobacteria > Alteromonadales > Shewanellaceae > Shewanella > Shewanella sp. MSW. The sequence continues at coordinate 136,466 of NZ_LVDR01000002.1, read as the reverse complement.
TAGCATAGTCAATCCCTTACTGGCTCTTGAGGTAAACGCTTGGTTTAGTGCGGCACACAACCCAAGCCGGATAAAGACCCGCCAACATGGCGGTACCTACCGCTATCCCGGGGGTGATAAACCACATACTCAAAGACAGGTGCGTCAGCCCTTCGGCAACCCCGAAGCGCGCCGACAGGCTATAGAGTGCTCCCCAGGCCCAGGCGAGGCCGAGAAAACCACCCAACAGCCCAATCACGCCCACCTCGACCATGTATTGAGAGAAGATCTGCCCGCGGCTGGCCCCAATGGCGCGGCGCACGCCAACCTCGGGGGCTCGCTTAAGGAACTTGGTCAGCATCAATCCCAGAATATTGACCAGGCAAACACTGAGAAACAGTATGCTCAGCCCCACCAGAATCTTATTGTCCTCGGGCACTACGTGATTTTTCTCCAGCCAGGCGTCTACATCGGACAGCTGCGCCGACTCAAAGGGAGACTTGCCATCGGTAAAGCGCCCCAGTTCTTTTTGCTGCTCGACATACTGAGCGAGGAAGTTCTTATAGGCGGCTCTGTCTTCTGCGCTTGGCAGATCGACCCAGTACTCGAGCCAGACTTTCTCTGAAACCAGTCTGTCCTGATAGTTGTCCAGACGCTCATACTTCCAACCCGAGACATTCCCCCAAATCGGAAACTCTTCATGGGCGGCCAGCGAAAACGGAATATACACTTGCTCGGCACTGGCAAAGGCGCCGCTGGTAGGATCGTAATACTTGGGCTGAGGGTTCCAGTCGGCTATCACGCCCACCACCTGAAAGGGTTTGCGGTTGAGATAGACAGTCTTGCCGACGCTGTTCTCGCCGCCAAACAGCTTCTGGTTCAGCTTTCTGCCGATAACCACTTGATAGGCCGCTTGCTCGTCCACTGATTTGTCCCAAACGTTGCCATAGAGAAAAGGCACTTCGAACAGCGGGAAGAAGCCGCGGTCGGTCACCCTGACGCCCTGCAACATGGGCAGAACTTCAGGGTCATCCGTTTGCACCGCCATACCACTGCGGAACATGGCGGCCTGCGATTTGGGGAGCTCCCCCTTACGCAGATTCATGGCATCCTGAAAAGTGATCAGCGAGTTAAACTCATCCCAGGAATCAGGTCCCTGGCTCCACAGCTGTACTGTGTTGAGTTGCTCGGCGCGATCCCCGGCCGGGTTGAAGGACATCATGCTGTACACGTTCAGCGTGGTGATGGTGATCCCTATCCCCACTGAGATGGCCAACACCATCAACAGCGACAATATCGGCGTCTTTTTGATGCTGCGCCAGGCCAGGTCAACATAGTAAATAAACATGCTCGCGCTCCTTAGCTGGCCACTTGTTCGGCCACATCCAGCTGCGGCGCCTGTTCGGTTTGATAACGGCTGAAGTCACACACCTGGCCATCCACTATCTGAATATTGCGCTGGGCGCGGCGGGCCAGCTCCGGGTCATGGGTCACCATGATGATGGTCGTACCGGCCTTGTTGATCTCTTCCAGCAGTTCCATCACCTGGCGGGCCATCAGGCTGTCCAGGTTACCCGTAGGTTCGTCGGCGAGCAGGAATCTCGGCTCCCCGGCCAAGGCACGGGCGATGGCCACCCGCTGCTGCTGACCACCCGAGAGTTGTGAGGGCAGATGCTTCATCCTCGCCCCCAGGCCCACCTGCTCCAGTGCCTGCTTCACCCGCTTCTGGCGCTCCTTGGCGCCAAAGCCGCGATAACGCAGTGGTACTTCAACATTCTCTGCCAGATTCAAGTCAGGGATAAGGTTAAAACCCTGAAAGATAAAGCCAATTTTCTCATTACGAATGGCCGCAGCCTTGTTGTCATTCAGGTTGGAGATATTGACATCATCAAGAAAATACTCGCCATGGGTAAAGCCTTCGAGCAGACCGGCGATATTGAGAAAGGTGGTTTTACCCGAGCCCGACGGTCCGGTCACGGCAACAAACTCCCCCTCTTGCACCGACAGATTGAAATCCCGTAACGCATGGGTTTCCACTAAATCCGTTTTGAACACCTTGTTGATATTTTTCATGGTTAACATGGTTTTAGTTCCTTATTTTTGCGTTATTCGGTGGGTTATTTTAGTTTCGTCAGGGCAGACAGACATTGCCCAAACCACTGGCCCGGCGCCATCGCGGCATGGCTGAAATCGGCAACTTGCCCCGGCTCGGCCGACACAGAGTTGACTGTGGTGGCTTCGATAAGATTGAGTCCCAGCAGGAACCAGTCCGAGGTATCTCGGGTATAGACCAGAGTCGCCACCAGCAACAGCAGCAGAGCCAGGGCCGCCACCAGACGTTCGGTGTTGAAGCTTTCGGTTTTCATTCTTCTCTCCTCAGCGAACCAGCACTTGCTCGGCGTCATTGAACAGATCGATATTGGAAATCACCCATTGGTCGCCCACCTCGCCGCCTTCCAGCACCTCGATATGGCTCATGCTGCGAGCACCGAGTTTGATCTCGGTGCGCTCGGCAATATCCCCCTGGAGACGGTACACCAGGCGGCCACCGCCACTGTTCACGAAGGCGCCGCGCTTGACCATCAGCACATCGGCACGGTTTTCCAACAAGACTCTGGCCGACAGGCGCTGATTCTGCCTCAGGTGCAAAGCGGTATCCTGCGGGAACCGGACCCGGGTAGAGACTTCGCGGTTACGTACTTCGGGGGAGATGGAGGCCAACTTGCCCATCACCATCACGCCGCCGAAGTTGAGTTCCACATCCATCCCCAGCCCCAGTTCATCGGCGTAGGTTTCCGGCACAGCCAACTCGGCCTCGAAGGCACTCAAGTCCACAACGGTGAGGATCGGCTGGCTCTGGGCGATACGGGCTTTTTGTTCCGTCAGCCAGTTACCTATGATGCCGCCAACAGGGGCTGTGATGTTCAGTGCTGCCACCTGACGTTCCAACTCGGCTACCACCAGTGCCTGACGATTGACCTCGGCCGCCTTGTTTTGCAGCTCAAAGGTCAGGGTGTCTTTCATCAGTGCGGCTTCCTGCTGGGCATGGGCATACTGCAGCTTGGCCTTGTGCAGCTCATCCTTGCTCTTCTCGTAATCTATCTTGGAGATCAGACTGGTTTCGATCAGTTGATCGCCGCGGCGGCTCTCCCTGTCTGCGGCCTCCAGATCCACCTTGGCCATATCCAGTGTCTGATTCGCCTTGAGTTGATTACGTCGGGCGTCCAACTTGGCCCGTTCCAGGGCACTCTTCATCCCATCGAGCAGGGCTTGCTGCTGCTTGAGGCTGTTGGTCAGGCTGTGGCTTTCTATGGTCGCAACCACCTGGCCCTGCTCGACCCTGTCCCCCGGGTTGGCTATCAGAGTCACAGTGCCACCTTCCGGGCTGTAGAGGATTGGCGCGTTGGCGGCGACTATCTTGCCTGTAGTGGCGATATCCCGGGTCAGAGTGCCGCGCTCCAGAGTGGCGAAGCGCAGCTCAGTGCGATCTATGGATTCACTGACACCGCTGCCACTGACACTGGCCCACACCAGGCCCGACAGCAACAATACTGCCGCGCCCAGGGTGGCCGGCCACTTGAGGCGACGCGCTAAACCCGGCGCCACTTGCTTGTCTTGTCCGCTGGTATCCTTAATCATCCCGTTTGTTCCTCAATTGAGCTTGTGACCATCTTGTTGCAACTAGGTTTACAAAGCTTGTGCCAAGTTTAGATAGTCATAGTTATCAATTGGTTGAAAAACAGAGGAGATTTTATTTGTGTCCGCGGACAAGCGGATACTGTCCGCTTTTTGCAAAAGTGTCCGCCTGGCGGACACTTAGTAACAGAAGAATAAATAGAGAGCGGGCTTAAAACGCTTGCAGCAGGATTACCAGACTGGCGCCGAAGCCGGGATGATGATTATCATGGCCGCTGCCCTTCGCGGGCCTGGTCGAGCACCTTGCAGATAGCCTCAACACCTTCCAGCGCCCTTGGGGTCGCCCGGTGCAGGAGATCGGCGTTAAGTGTGTAGATTTGTTCCGTTTTCACCGCAGGGATCTCCTGCCATCGGCTCCAGTCCAACCGCTTGCCATCGCCCTTTTCATCCGTCTTGATGATCACCTCGGGTTGACTGAGAAGCACATTTTCCATGCTTACCTGCGGATAAGGTGAGCTGCTGTCCTTGAAGACGTTGTTGCCATGGCAGACTTCCAACAACTGCTGGATCCAGCTGTCCTGGGCCACTGTCATCAAAGGCTCGGACCAGAGTTGATAGAACACCTTGATCTCCGGCTTGGCGGCATTGTCCCGGCGCAAGTTTGCCAATTGTTGCCGGTAGTCGGCAGCCACTTCCCCGGCCTGCTGTCTGTGGCCGGTGAGACGCCCTAGCTGTTCCAGCTCTTCGGCAATACCTTCCAGGGTCTTGGGGTCACTGCCGTAAATGCGATACCCAAGCTTGGTCAACTGTTCGATATCTTCGCTGCGGTTGCCCGTGTCCCAGACCACCACCAGATCCGGGTTCAGCTCTATCACTCTTTCTATCTGTATGCCGTAGTAACCGCCTATGCGGGGAATTGCCTTGGCGGCCTCGGGGAAATCGGCATAGTCTGTGGTGGCCACTATCTGCTCCCCCGCGCCTATGGCAAACAGCATCTCCACCGCATGGGGAGAGAGCGCCACTATGCGCATGGCCGGCCTGGCGCTAACGCTTTTATTAACCGCTTTGTTGGGCGACTTGGCCTGGGCGGCAGGGCTCAGAGCCAAACTGCAAAGCAGGCAGAGTATCAGTCGGTTCACCTGGTTTCCTTGGTTATTCACAAAATTGCTTCAAGCATACCTCAAGCAAGTTGCGAGTAAAACGCGCGGCCCAGGTTCTGCGGCCGTAAAAAAGCGCACCATTTGACCAATAAAAAGTCAGCCAATGTTCAGTTTTGAGACGGCACAAGTAAAACTTGTTAAACATTGGCATCACAGGTTGACCGAGAGTAAATAATTAATTTTAATACCCTGTTTTTATATATACTTACAGAGCACCAAGGAATACAAGTGCGCCTCTTTTTCATCCTGATATTTTGCTGTTTCGGCCTGCTTGGCGGCTGTAAAAGCACCCCATCCGCCCCCGAATCTCAGCCCGTGGATCCGCAAAAACTGGCGCTGGAACAAGCCTTCAACGCCCGAGGCTTTACTCTGTCAGCACTGGATAACATCAATTATCTGGGTGCCAGGCAGTGCAGCAACCTGGAGCTCCAGGCCCACAGAGGCTCGATACGTTTTCCGGAAAACTCGCTGGAAGCCGTCATAGATGCCCTGGATAACCAGTTTGATGTGATTGAAATCGATGTGCGCCTGACCCGGGATGATGTCTGGGTCATTCATCACGATGGCCGCACCGGACGCGAAACCGGCACCATAGACAATAAGCGCCGCAAGATAGAGTCGATTCGCTATGAGAAAGAGTGGGGCTATCTGCGCCAGCGGGACATGCAAACCGGCGCCCTCACAGATACGGTACCGCCCAACTTTCGCCAACTGGCGCAGGTGTTCAGCCGCTATGCCCATAGCGGACAGAAGCTGAATATTGAGATCAAGAGCCGCGCCGGCAGCCGGGATCTGGAGATGCTCGACTATCTGGCCTTCAGTATCATAGGCCAGGGGCGCTACTTCTACAGTAGTCTGGAGCTGGAAAACCTCAAAAAAATGAGGCAGATAAACGACGCTGTTTTCCTGTCCTTTATCCAGAGCCCCGCCAAGGCCTCGATGAACAAACTGGCGGCCGATATGAAACGCGGCGCAGGTCAAGATCCCATCTTTTTGCGTAATCAATCCATGCTGGAGGATATTCAGGGTTACGCCAACCGCCGCTACCGGGAAAAACGCTACGATTCTGCGGCAGGACTCAATAAGCTGAAAAAGGCGCTCAAGTCCAACTTTGGTATCGCCGTGGACATACGCCACTATCGGCGAAACGCCAAAGGCTTCAAGTCATTGGCCCATAACCGCGGCATTCCTGTGGCCAGCTATACCATCAATGGTCATGATTACCACGAACAGAGCCTACTGGGACTCAAGCGCAGTCAACTACCCGACTCTGTGATTATCGACGACAGTCTCTATGGTTTTTGCAGCCGCTTCGCCCTGCCGCCCATGCTGCCTTATCAAGGCAGCACTGAGCTGACCCGCAAGCTGGCCACGCTGCCCAAGGATCTGGATCTTTCCAAGCTCTCTTTGCTGGAAACCTACTGGCCCAACGGTCTGTATCCGGCGGTGGATGGCAAACTGAAGTCCTTCAAGACAGGCGCTGTGGCCAATAAAGGCAAGGCGTCCCAGTCCGAGTCTGGCGGCGGCTTTGTTCCTGTGATCATGAAAACCCAGGCCGGCCCCAGAGAAAACCAAACCCAAGTAGACCTCACCGCAGATGACGCAGTGAAAATAGAGCTGCGCCGCAGCGAGCAGCAATGAGGAACCAAGGATGAAAAAACTGTCCTGGCGGGTATTTTTCCTGCTGCTGAGCGCTGCCTATCTGATCCCAGAGGCCATCTTCAACGCCCAACTGGTTTCTTTGGTGGGCTTGGGCACCCCCAAGCCCGAGCAACTCGAACACCTGGAGATTTACGGCCGCACCATTTCCGGGATAGGTGTGACCCTGCTGCTGGCCGATCTCTTGCCGGCACGGCTGTTCAAAACCGCCCTAAGAGGCAGCCTGACCCTGTTGCTGCTCACCTTGTGCGTCTGGCCCAGCGTGTTTTTCGGCCAAAAATACCTGATAGAGCAATGGCTGATTGAACCCTCTACCCCGGAACAGCGTCAATACGCAGCCTACAGCGCGGCGCTGCGTGATGCCCTGGCGGTTAATGCGGTCGAAGTCGAAGGTCTCAACTACGACCCCAAAGAGCTGCACAGCTCTGAAAACCTGACCTTTCTGGCCCTATTCGGCGGCCTGGCCTATGCCGACCACAACCTCACCGACAACCTGGATGATTACAAACAGAAGATCATTCACAACTTCGTGCAAAAGCGGGCCTATCGCGACTTTGACCAGCACTATCACGACTTTGGTCAACTCTATGATGAGCTGTCGGCCAGCTATCGCAGTTATGCCGAAGGCTCCAACCGCTACAACCAGACCCTGGCGGGGATCCCGGAGCGGGAGATGGGTTACTGGCAAAACATAGAGCAAGAGGTCAATCAGGGCTGGGGCAAGTATCAACAGGCGCAAAAGGCCCATGTGGCCAAGGCCGGTGCCAGGGCCCAGGAATACGGCCCCAAGATCTTCGCCTACCATGAAGACACCAACCGCTGCCAGGAACGCTACAAGAAGTCATCCCAGAAAGAACGTCGCTATCAATGTATAGAACGGGAAAACGCCCGCTACAAGACAATGATCTCCAAGGCGGGGCTCGGCTACATAGATCCCAACTACTGGTTGATAGTCGAAGACATCAGCACAGGCGAAAACCTGCTGTCCAGCGCCCTGTTCGGGGTGATGACAGCCGGTGTCGGCACCGCCATGCAGGCGCTGAGCCTGGCTACAGGTGGCGATGGCGGTCTTAAGGACAAACGCTATAAGTACACAGACGATCCGGATCATTACCAGCGTCTGTTCTTGGCCCATCCCAAATTCCAGGCGATGTTTGAAAAGGAAACCGGCTATCCGTTCAACATAGCGTCACTGGCCGACTTCAGGGTGCATCCTGTGACTCAGGTGAAACTGCGCCGGGCCCTCAAGGCCAAGGGGCTGAAACTGCCGGACAGCTGGCATATCAGCAATCGTCCGCTGTTTAGTCAAAGCGTGGCCAAGACGGTTAAGGCTGAAGCCGATGCCCGCTGGCAGAGCGAGATGCGTAAACGCGGTTTGGACTTGCCCATCAACTTAAGTTGGAACGCCTTCCAGTTGCATCCGCAGATCCAACGCAAGATAGCCGCTCGCATGGGCGATCTCTATGTGCCTAACGTCCGCGCCGACTGGAACCAGGCCAACTTCAAACGCCATGTGCTGGATCCCAACATCCAGAAACGTACCCAGAGTTACCTGCAGATGCTGGCCGAGTCGGAACGTGAATTTGCCGATGGCGGACGCTATGCCGAGCAAGGCAAGCAGGCGCTGCGATCTGTGATTATTCCGCCCATCTCCATGTCACTCAGCCTGTTTTTGATCTGTATGACCTTTATCAAGCTGCCGCTGAAGACGCTGCAGCTATTCCGCCCCGGCGCGAGTCAAGCAAGTGGCAGCGAAGACAGTACCGGCATAAATGAGAATGCCACTGAAAGTGCCAAGTCCGGCAAACGCCGCTGGCTGGCATTGACCGCCAAGCTGTTGCCGCCCCTACTACTGCTGACCTTGCCGGTGCTTTTGGTGCAAAACCGCTACACCCAGGATGATACCAGCCCGGTGAACTACTTCCTCACCAAGGTGGAACAGTCCGGCAATATCGGCTTTGCCTACGCCCTGCGCTGGACACTGCACGCCCAACCGCTGCTGCATCCTTTGGGGCTGAGCTTTGAGCAACACACGGGTATCTATCAGGCCTTCTCGCCGCTGGCGCATTCACTGGCCAAGATAGACTTGCTGCACAAGAGCACTCCAGCGCCACTCAAGGCCAGCGAGCTGGCACCGACCGAGACACGCCTCAAGGTCAAAACCAATGTGAACAATGCAAATATCAGGATCATGAACATCGGCCCCAAGTATCACCCGGGGATCCGGCTTAAACCGGGCAACTACGATGTGCAGGTAAGCGCCCCCGGTTATCAGACCTACCGCAAATGGCACAGCCTGAATGGCGGCGAACAAACACTGACAATCCGTCTTTTACCCAATTGACAAGGAAACTGAATGCACCACTGCAATCAACCCATTTATGCCAAGGAAAACTTCTGCGGTCACTGCGGAGAGTCCCTGCCTGAGCAGCCCAAGCTGAAGAACATTGAGGATGTCGCCCCTGAGATCCTAAAAGATCTCAAACCCCACTATTCCGGTGCCAGGACGTTCACCGGCCGGGTCAACTCCAGCTTCCTCTACAAGCGGCGCCGGGTAGACAGTGGCAATAATCTCACCTACAGCTACTGGTGGCTTGAGCTGGAAGATAAAGACGGCAACATAGAGCGGGTCAGTGTCAACGCCGAGAACAAGTTCTACGACCAGATTCGCCGCGGCGATGTGCTGACCTTGTTTTATCCGACAGACTACACCCTGAATTACCGCATCGAAGGTAAAGACGCCAAACGCCTGGTCAGCCATAACCATATGGCTCCGGCAGCCATCAGTCATGAAGCCGACGGTCAACGCTCGACCATAGTGCCCGACTATGAGCCGGGTAGCCAATCCAGCGCCTTCTGGTGGCTGCTGCTGGGGATTGCCAGCGCCTTGTTGCTGTACTTTGGTGCCAAGCAACCCACAGAAATCGCTATCGGGGTGGCCGTGGTTCTGTCTGTGGTGTGTTTCATTCTGGAGCGTCAGCGCAACCAGAAGAAGCACACCAGGGAACTGCGCCGCTACGAGGCGCTGCAACTGGCAATGAAACGCCTGTTGTCTGTCACCCAGGAAGCGTTGGGCTACCATATCGCCCAGCGGCCGAGAAAAGACTCGGATATTTTCTGCTTCAAATGCCAGAGTCGCATCGACGGCGAGCACGGCTACTGTGTTCAGTGCGGCAGCTCGCAGCAGCAAGCACCGGCAACGGCCGCCAACAGCCTCAGTGTCCGCGATGAGGAAGAAGCCATGATGCGGCAATACAGCCTAAGTTACCGTGAACCCTATCTGCACAAACATGTCTTGGCCGGCGATGAAAAGGGTGAAGTCAGCGTTTCCTGCATCATGGGCAAAGTGCTCGACAGAAGTGCCAGCGCCAGTGTCGATGACTTCACGGTCACCACCACTAAAACCACCACTACAGACCATTATGTGGGTAACAGATTTTCCCACAGCACCACAGACACTGAAACCAGCAGCCATCGCAGCCGCAGCTCCAACGTTGATGGCGAAGTCTTGCTACAACTGGCCGATGGCGAAGTGCGGGAGATGCGCTTCGGCGAAGATCTGCTGGGGGATCTGGATGTGGGCGACTGGATGCTTTACGCCAGCTCAAGAGCCAAATTGGGCGTTGATGACTATAACCGTGAGTACGCCTACAACCTGACCAAGAACAAACGCTATAACAACACATCTTTCCAGCAATACGGCAAGCTCAACGGCGCAGGCACTTGGATCTTGTTGGCGATTGCCGCCTTGGTCTTCAACTTCTGGGGTCCGGATTATATCTGGTATCCGCTGTTCGATATGCTCTACTTCCCGCTGCTGGATCCCATCTACAGCACCTCATTTTTCAGACACAACCTGACCCTGGTGGTGTTTATCATGGTCAGTGCAGTACTCCTGGTTTGGACCCTACTTTATGGTCGGCGTAACCAAGAGCGTAAGCGCAAACTGCTGTCACGCCTGACCGACCATATCGACGGTTTTACCCGCGCCATCCCGGAGTTGAAGGAAAAGCTTAAACGTATGGGCTAACGCCGGTTTATACTCCCCCAAGCCACCTCACGAGGTGGCTTTTTTACCCCAGAGAAAAATATAGAGAATTGAGAATGCAAGTAGCCTATATAAACGAAGACATGAATGAAGGGGAATCACTATTTAGTGCGGTCGATATTCGCTCGTCACTTTATGATGACAATGATTTTATCCCAACTAGTTGTCTGAATGAGATTGTATGGCAGGACACTGACATCCTCGATATTGAAGCGCTGGATTTAATCAGAGGGGGCGCTTTTAATGTTACCAAGGAGATAGCCGAATTAATCATGAGCTTTGACCCTTACGGGGTCGAAGTCTACCCCTCCAAGTTAACCTGTGCCGGCTCAGGGGTTTTAATCGATCGTTATATACTGGCAGTAGACAACTTGGTGGATGCCGTTGATACCGAAAACAGCATCAAAATAACCAAAGCTACCAGCCGGTTTTTCTTATCGGCTGAAAAAATCAATAAACTCCCCGAAAGTAAAAGACACGTATTCAAGCCGATAGGAATGACGAAAACATTCTTCTCTATTGAACTACTTGAAGCCCTCATACGCCTGGACGAGGAAGGAAAGATAAACACCAGCATTGTGGCTTTCTCATTTGATACATCCGAAGAAGCACCTAGAATATAAACCTTTAAAAAGGATGCGCCTGGCTATGAGTCCCACTAATAATGCCGCTATGAATATAACCATGAATGATTACGCGCTGCTGTCCAGACAATCTCTGGCTGAATTTGCATTCCAGCCAACCCCGAAATCCACAGTCACTCTTGAACCAGACCTGCTTCTGGAAATAACATTCTCCCCCAAGCTTTTTATTGTCAACGATATAGCAGAGAGAATCGCGGAACGGGTCCAACATGGTGTCGAGTGGCTGGACGCAAGGGTAGATTGCTCACCAAGCCAACCATCAAAAGATCAAATAAAAGTATTTGAAAACTTCCGTATGCCGTACATACACCAGACTTATCGGCTAACTAATGAAGAGAAGCAATATGGCAAGTTAAACTGGTTGGATTTGGAAACCGCAAAGCTGGATTTTTCACGCCTGGAAGGTGTCCCACTTGAAGAGCGACTAATATTTAAGCTTGAAGAGGATTTCGGTTACCTGTTTATCCATAACAGCGTGGTAGCTTTGCTTAAAAAGCATGTAAAAACAGTTTGGGTAAGAGATGTATAAAAAACACGCTTATGCATTAACAACTGCCTATTGATGCCCCCTGGTATGACTTTTTTCGACCCGCAAATTTCTTTCGCGGTAATTTGCCTTGCTATAACCCAAAGTTGAATATCAAGTACAAAATAAACAAGAGTATTGCCCATATAGCCAGTTTGAAAGCCGCTCTGATTTCAGTGATTAGCGCTGCCAACTCTGAATGATACAGGGAATAACGTTCAGCTCTTCCAAACAAGATCCCCATATACAGATCATAGTCGCCTAGTTGTTGGCCTATTTGTCCCCAAAATGTCCTGTTTTTATCCTGATTGGTCTGAGTCAGTTTATGCAGTTTCAGACATGCTCTTACCCAAAGAGAGAGCACCACTAAACATAGGAATAAAAAAGTAAATTCAGCCACTTATACTTTCCTTGTAACGCTTGCGGTAAGGGTTGAAAACCTTATTTTACACCCGATTTCAACAACTCTGCCCATTAATTCGCACAGGCGCCGAGCGAAGCCGAGTTGACCACTTTCCTGACAGACAAACCGGCCTGCTTTAAGCGCCAGAGCCACTATAGTCCCTCGGCGTAACAGGTTGCCGAAGGGCTCAAGCTGCAGCGCAAACAGCTTATTGCGGCAATCATTAAGCCCACACGGCTAAACCATAAATAAAGCCTCAACAGCCAAATAACAGCGATGAGGCAGAGCTATCGCAGTCGCTCTCGGCCTTAAGCTCATCGTCGTAAACATCACGACTGCCCAGATACTCACCGTGTTCGAACGTCTGGATATAGTAAGCTTTACCCTGGATGTAAGACACGGTTTCGCCATGCTCTTTACCGTCCTGATAACGGGCGACCTTGTTCAGTAACCCATCTTCGGTGAAATAGTAAAAACTGCCCTGCGCCTGTCCTTTGGCGTCATATTGCTCCCGCCCCAGTTCGTAACCCGCTGCAGAGTGCGCCAGCCAAGTGCCGACTTTTTTGCCGTAATGATACTCCCCTTGCCAGAGGGACACTTGGATTTCATAGGGATCCTGGTACTGCCACTGGCCATGCCGTTTGTCCTGGCTATAATTTCCCTTGGCTTGCAGCTCGCCTTTTTCGCTGTAGGTTTGGTATTCCCCCTCAAGCTGCCCGTGCCGGTAATGCGCCAGCTGTAACAATTGGCCATCGTGTACCTGGATTTCTTTCACTTCACCGTGCAACCGCCCCTGGCTGTCACGCTGTTCTGTGCGGCGGTTACGGGCATCTTGATAAGTCCAAAACCCCACCTTTTTGTAATGGGCATATTCGCCCTGCTCCAGCAGCTTGCCGCTGACCAGTTTCTTCTCATAAGCACCGTGAAGCTGGCCTTCTTGGTAGTGACTGGTCTCTATGTAGGGCTCATCATCCCAGAGCCCCTGATACATTTGCACGGCCAGCCCCTCGCGCTTGCCCTTGAGTTTCTCCTCTCGTTCGATGACAACGCCGTTGGCATCAAACTTCTGGTATAAAGTCCACACCCGAGTCATATCCTGCTGCATTCTTGAGCTGAGTTTGCCGTCTTGGAAGTATTGTCTGTCGAGGATCTGTTTGTCTTTGACAAAACGGGCGTTGAACTCCATGGTCTTGCTGCCGTCATCGGCAAACTTTTGTTCAAAGACCAAACGGCTTTTTTCGTCAAAGCGCTGCAACTGCTGCAGCTGCGAGCTACTGGTATAAAAGGTTTGCTGCTCGCCCACCTTTTTGCCCTGCTGATAATGTTCAATTCGAGTCAGCTGTCCCTTGGCATCATACTGGCGGCTTTCCCCATGCTCTCGATTCTGCCGGAAACTGGTTTCCCGACTAAGCTGGCCATTTTTATGCCAGCGTTTGGCCGGTCCCTGTCGCTGACCATCCACATAGACATACTCGGCCTCTTGGACACCTGTATCCCAGTATTCATAGGCTTTTCCCTGCTGACCTTTAGGGCCAAAGGTGTCAATGGAGGACAGCTCACCATTGCGGTGATAACGTTTGCGCTCCCCTGTCAGTTTACCCGCCAGATACAGACTGCGCTCACGCAGTTGCCCACCCGGGTAGTATTCCAGTTGCTCCCCTTCCGGCAGACCATTGACCAGCGAGTGCTGCGCCTGCAGACTGCCATCCTGGTAATAGTGGCTGTCTTTACCGACGCGTTTGTCGCCCAACTGCTGATAAACCTCCTCTAACTGACCGTTACTGTAGAAGTTTTTTTGAGTGCCTCTTTGTTCACCATCAACAAAACCGGCCTCCATGGTCAAGATGCCGTCTTCATCATAGAAACGGATCGGGCCTTCCATCTCGCTGTTATCGTTATAACGGCCATCGGAAGACAGCTTGCCGTTATTGTGAAAGAACTGGTAGTTACCCAAGGCATTTTGAAAGATACCCGGCTTGGCAAAGCTGCCCTTGAATCTGGGGGTATCCGAGCCGACATAATAGATGGTGGTCTGCCAACCCTGTTGATCTTGAGTTTGCGGATCTTTGACATAAAAACTGGCCTGGCGCTCACTGTCGACCACTTGCCAATCCTCATTCAGCCACACTGTCTCGGCGCTGGCCATCCAGCTCATCAGGCCACAAAGTAATATCAATACACGCATTTTCTTGTCCTTAAGGCAGTGGCGGGAAACTGTTGACCCAGCGGATATCCAGGGGTTCGCCCTGGTAGTCGAGTTTACCGATACGTTCCACGCTATCGGCAACCCTTAGGTATTTATCTTCCATGATGGCTTCGCTCAGCGGGATATCCTCTGAACTCAGGTAGCGCGCCTGCTTGTCCAGCAACGGCAGTTGCACATCATCGGCGCTGTAGAGATGGTAATTCTGCAGGAATTGCTGCACAGATTGCTGCCGATCCAGCTCGCCAAACACTTCAAGGGGCACCAACCAGGCACGTTCACCCGGGGTATAGTCGACAGAGTTCCATACCGGGCGACCATCACAATGCAGGTGACTGGGTATTTCCAGACCATAGAAATAACGGCGTATACCATCCTCGGTACTCAGTTGGTACTCGACTTGAGTCGTCATGCGCTCGTTAGGCTTTGCTTTCCAGACCAAAGCCGATGGCCCTTGTTTAAAATCGCCTTCAATTTGCAGCTGGCAGATACCGGCCCAGTCCTGCGGCAGAATCAGCTTGGCACCCTGTGGCGTATCGGCCTGAGTCGCAAAGCTGGCCGGATCAAAATCGACCGCCTCTTCGTCGGTATCATTGTAATAAAGGTAATGCTTGCCCATGGGAGGCAGAGTGTAATCGGCGGCAAAGGCCTCTCGGCTTACCCAGCGCACCTCACGGCTGAAACCGGCTTGTTGCTGATCCAAGATGGCATGGAAGGTTACCTCTGCTGCCGGCTTGGTCAATTTCACCCGAAAAAGTTGTTGGCCGCTAAACAGCAAACTGCGATCCATGCTGTTGAGCCACTCGGGGCCACCTTGCGGTGTCTGATAGCGGAACTCGCCTTCAAGCCCATCGAAAAACGGCACCAGATAACCATCGGCGCCACTGAAATGCAGCAGATACTCGCCCTCTTGCTGCGCTACCGGGGTAATAGTGAGTGTGCCACCGGCCAGCGCCAACTGCTGCTCCTGCCCAGACCGCCATTGGCTGGAAACCGATACCAACTCGAGTGGCGTATAGTCTGCCACGGCACTGAAGGAGGATATTTTTTCAAACTGGTTTCGCTGATCCCATCCCAGGGGCACAATCGCGGTGCTGGTGATTAGCGCACCACTCTCCCGATAGGGACCCAACTGGCTGAGTATGCTCCACTCCATTGCAATGGGTTTATCTTCGGCATCCAGCGCCTGCAGATCTCGGTAGCGGATTTCCCCCAAAACTTCTCTATCGACTTCGGTCAGCAAGAGTTCCAGTTGCAGATGTTCTGACTCGCCACGAAATGTGCCCTTGCCATATTGGAATAAGCTTTCGGCACTGAGCTCAAGCCCATCGGCTGGCTTGGGGGGCGATGCCATGATGGGGTTCCAGTTGTCCATATCATCGAAGGCGATTTGTTGCCTCAGATCGCCCACCTGATCGAGCAGATCCTTGCGCGACATCACTATCTGTATATGGTTGTTGCCTTGTTGGCCCATGGCGTCAATCTTGCTCTCCAGCACCAATACCATTTTCTGCAACCAACCACTCTCACGCGCCAGGCGCATATGACCATACAGGCGACTATCGCCGCTTTCGGCGGTCAACTCTGCGTCCACTATCTCCGGGGTCACCTTAGTGACCAATAGTTCCGTTTGCTGACCATTGAACCCCTCGAGTATCAGCTTACTGCCCTCTTTGGCGGGGATCTTTTGCAACACACCGGGAGTCTCCATCCCCTGAGTCAAATGCTCGATTAACTCAGGGCCCGAGCGTGCCAACATCTTTTGCCAGCTCTCTTCATCCTTGCCCTTAAATGCCAGTAATTTGCCGGAGTCTTTATCCAGGGTGATTTCAAAGCCGCTGGAAAACATCTGTTGCAACTCGGGCTCATCGTTTGCAGCGGTAAAACTACTGAAACTATTGCCGCCACCGGACATAGTCATAAACCTGGGCACCAGCTCCAGCTTTAGTGTCGGCGAGGTCTCAATCACCTCATAGTGCATCAAAGAGTTGCTGTACTGAGTAAATACCCGTCCGCCAATATCTATGTTGGCTTTTGTCTGCACCCAGTAATCGACTCGATCGCCTTGTTTAGGGTCAAATTCAACATGGGAATTGGGGGTACACGCGGATAAGAGCCATAACAGGCCGAAGAGGGAAAGATACTGCTTCATTTCATTCCTTGAAGAAGAACGCTGAAAAATTAGCGCCACATTATGCCAAATTAGAAGTCACAATTCTCCTGCTATTCGACCATATACGCCGTATCGAACTGAACCCCAAGACTACGACTAAAAACAAAAAACCAAGCCCCATGACTCTTGGCAGGTTTTCTCTCAGCCAGGCTTGAATAGAGTCTTTAAAAATAACCCAAAGCAGCTTAATTTTGCGATGTCCCGATGAAGGTACCAGGCGTTTCTTCTGTTAAAATCAACTCAATCTGAATGCTTGAAACCAATGAGGAACTTATGAACCCTATTATTGCCCTGCTGAAAGAGCACAATATCAGCGATGAACAAATAAGCAGCCTGTTCCAGAGCCTGACCGAAAATCCTCTGATGGCCATGGGTATCTTGGGTCAGTTGGGATTGCCACCGGAAAAGCTGCAGGGGTTGATGATGCAGGTGATGCAGAACCCAGCCCTGATCAAAGAAGCCGTGGAAGAACTGGGACTGGATTTTTCCAAGGTTGAAGCCGCCAAAGCACAAATGAACAAACCTGTTTAATCCTGTGCGCCCTCAAGGCCTGACTCACATGGCTTTGAGGGTCAATTTCATGCTCTGTCATGCATCAGGTATTAGGCTGATAAATTGGCAGAGCCATCAGCTCAGTTCGCTGCAACGCTTAGGAAGGTGCGAATAGGTCCTCGTGGCCTTCTCTTTTGTAGAGAGTGGCTTACACAGCAATTGGCGCTCAAGGCATCTGACTGAAGGCATGCCGGGGCATGTTGAAGTCGAATAACGCAGAGAGCCGGTTGCTGTGAAAGCCCCGAAGGGCGTGGCTTACAGATCTGTCTGCTGTGTTGTGCTTCTTGCAAAGGACTAGGGCCATTTGCTGCGAACCACGCCTTGCATCCAGGCCTGTAAGCCGACGCAGAGCACACATGGGACTTGTTCGCACCTTCCATTTTTGATAGTTCTCTGAAGCAATACCCGTATCAAGCGCCCGGCAATTTCTGCAATAACTTTGATGCCCGTCCGGATTGGCCGCGGTCACTCGTGCCGGCGTATTACCAAAATCAGTGGGATAGGGATGAAATATATGTTCCTCACCATGAGTCGTTGAACAGTTGGGACACGACTTAAACTTTCGGCCGCTTCCCGGCTCCTGCTTACGTAACATTCCGCTATTCAAACGCCCACCACAAAAGTTACAGCTCATCAGCTCTCTCCCTGTTATTAACTGATATTCAGCATGGCAAAACAGCTCACGCTGAGCAAAAGATAACCAAAGGTGTGTTGAAAGCCAATCTCTTATCTCTCCGTGATATTTTCCTAGCACAAGATTGAGACAAATCGTGTGCGTTTAACAAACACGCTACAAAACGCTACATCATTTGCCGTGCCACCCACTGAGTCGGCGTGCTTAAGTAGGTGCTCGGTCAATATTCGACCAAGGATGTATGGGTCGATGATCGAAAGCTGAATTTATCCCAATCATACAGGAGGTATTCCAGTGACAAGATCCCAGTGGTTCAAGCGTCTGTCGGCGCTATGTCTCGTCTCAGCCAGTTTGCTGCTGACACCCGCCGCGATAGCCCAAAAACATCTCAAACAAAATCTCAGTCAATTGACCAATCAAGCGTCCAGCATAGTCTCGGGCCAAGTGGTGTCTGTGACCGATGGCTTTGATGAGCGCAAACGCCCCTATACCCAGATAACCATTCGGGTAGGTATGGATGCCAAACACAAACATAAAGCAGGCAGCGAATATACCTTCCGCCAGTTTGGTTTGCTCAAGCCCCGCTCCATGGGTAATGGCAAAGTCTACCTGGGCGTATCACCCGAAGGGTTCGCCCGCTGGTCGGTTGGCGAGCAGGTAGTGGCCTTTATGAATCCGGATCTCGGTGCCGGCCTGACTTCTACCGTAGGGCTGGAACAAGGCAAATTCATTGTGCAAAACGGCAAAGTCAGCAATCAACTGGGCAACATAGGCCTGTTTGATGGCATGAACACTCAGTCGCTCAGCCCTGAAGAGCAGAGCCTTATCACCACGGCCGGTGCTGTGGATGCCGCCGCATTTATGTCTCTGGTTGGCAAACTGGTACAGGAGGCCAAATAATGAAGCTTTCAAGAATTGCCACTGCCTTACTTTTGGGCTCAGTCTCCTCTGCCGCGCTGGCCGGTGGCCCGCTGTATATTCACGAACCTACAATGCAGCCCTATAAGTGGGATACGTCCAAGGGGGCGATTCCCGTCTATACCGACGGCGGCCCTGTGATTAAAAACAAGGATGGCGTTGACGTACAAACCTTCACCGTTCTGGAAAAAGGGCTGGTGTTCAATCTCGACATTACACTGCCGGACGGCACTGTTATCCCGGCGGGTACTGTGTTAGACCGGGATTACACCTTCCTCAGCATAGCTCAAGCCAATGCCATTACCGCCAAGGCCGTTGGCGAATGGTCTGCGGTGGAAACCTCCACCTTTGAAATGTCGGTGCAGGGCACCATTGAACAACAAATCGGCATCAAAGATGTGAATCAAACCAATGTCGACCAGATCTATTCCGCCGTTAACGGCTATGGTTTCTGGGTCAACTATGACACCGACGGTCAGATCCTGGAACAGTATTTCGGTGTTCCACGCAGCCAGGTGCTGGGGATAGCCTTCCCCGAGTGGGCCGATGAAGAAACCGGTGAAATCCTCGAGGCTACTGCCTTGATGAACGGCTGGTATGTGGGTATAGATGACACAGAAGGCGAAATGATTGCCGGGGTATTTACCCATGAATTCGGCCACGCCCTCAACATGTCGCACTCCCAGGCCAATGGCCATCTCAGCTATATGTCAGCCTCATACAGCCCGCAATATGACGGAGTACCGGGTTGCGCCATCACCAATCAATACACCAGCGCCAGCCAGATAGCGCCGGACACTATTGAA
Source organism: Shewanella sp. MSW (assembly GCF_007636515.1). Classification (NCBI taxonomy): domain Bacteria; kingdom Pseudomonadati; phylum Pseudomonadota; class Gammaproteobacteria; order Alteromonadales; family Shewanellaceae; genus Shewanella; species Shewanella sp. MSW. The sequence goes on along the minus strand of NZ_LVDR01000002.1, from coordinate 117,125 downwards.
ACCATGTTCCCCTTCATCAATGTGTTAGGAGTTCAGGGTGCCGAGCAATCAACTGTTAATGTGCGCGACGATATAGTCAATCTGTCCGACCTCTATCCAACAGCGGAATATCGTTCAGGCTACGGCTCGATTTCCGGCACCTTGTACACCAAGGAAGGAGTGGACTATTCGGGCATGAACATGGTGGCCCGCAACCTGGATAACCCGCTGTACGATGTGGTCACTCAGCAGTCCGGCAACCTGACTCAAGGACTGGTAGGCCCGGATGGAAAGTTCACCATCAATGGATTGACTCCCGGCGGCCGCTATGTGCTCTATATGGAGACCATCAAGGCCGGTGGTTATCCTACCCGGCAAACCTCCCTCTTGTCAGAGGCCGAGTATTGGAACAGCAATGAAAGCAGCAATCCGGCCAGCGATAGCGCCTGTGATTTCACTCCTATCATTGCCGAAGCCGGAGTAACCAAGCAGGCAGATATCTATTTCAACGGCTATAGCGATGGCATCCAATATACCCCGTTGGTAAGCGCCTTTGTGCTGGATCATGCCAAGAACGGCAAACGTGCGATGGGGATAACCGGCACTACGCCTTTCCTCTATGACAGCACCAAGAAAGCCCTGTTCGAGCTGCACCCGGCCGGGAATGCCGTGGTTGCCGGACACGCCACCATGAACAAAAACGCCACCAAGGCCGGCGTCATGGCAGACTTCAGCGGCAACGGCATCAGCAATGCCGCCATCTGGGATCTGCGCAGCGACAAGTTGACCTCGCTTGGAGATCTCAACGGTAACAGCTGTGGTGGTTCGGGCCAGTCAGGCACCAACTCCAGCTATGTCTGGGATATGGACGATAGCGGCGACACAGTTGTCGGCACCGCCTATATGGATACTGACGGTAACGGCGCCTGCCAGAGTGCATTCAAAGACGAGATAGTACCCTTTATCTGGACCAAGAAAGCCGGTATGCAACAACTGCCTTACCAATTTGCCGACAAGGTTCAATGGCTACGTGCCGACAGGATAGCCGGCAACGGCAGTACCATTACCGGTACTTATGATGGCACCAGTCAGGTTGCCTGGGTCGATGGCCGCTTCCACGACACCTCGGCTGAATTTGGCGCCCAGGACTCCTCAGTGATCTCCAACGACGGTAACACAGTTGGCTTTGGTACCCGCACCGGAGTCACCCTGTGGCATACGGACTCGGGCCAACAGGAAAACATAGGCAGTCTGCGCTGGTGTGAGCAGGTACCTTTCAATCACTTCTTCCTGGGTAATCTGTGTGCCGAAGGTTGGGATCACGACAGCATCAGCGCCGAATTTGGCGTACCGCGTATGCTGCTGCTTGATGCCAGCGACGATCTGTCGATGATTACTGCTCGCTCCGGCAACCTGTTTACCGGTTTCAGTGGTGGTATCTACCTGGAAGGTTTGGGCTGGATGAGCACCAAGGAGTTCTTCGCCAAGCAGGGCGTTACCGAAGCCAAGGCACTGACCATAGATAACCCATTTGCCATCAGTGCCAACGGCTCTGAAATGATGGGTGGTATCGCAGGAGCAGTCTTGTCTATCGATGTCGATCTGAACAAGGCCTTTGTCTGCCATGATGGCCAGGATGTTCAGCTCAGCTTCCCTAAACAGGTGGTTGCTGCCGTTAAAGGCGGAGCCGAGTTTGGTCGCTGTGCCCACCTGAACGATTGATGCAAAGTTGAAGTGAGTCACTGCCAACGGGAGCCACAAGGCTCCCGTTTTTTACTGAAACCTATTGTGTGCTTGCAAAAAACCGACAAAGGCCATTCACAATATGTCATTTCGCGCCGTCCCGAAACGTACCATAAGCGCGCGCTGACTCTGTCACTTCTGACTATAAAGCGTATTCTTTGCTTTGATTGGCCCATTACAGAAACCGGCTTCCCCTGCCAACTGCCGGTATAACCCAGCATATTGCGCACCGAGATCACCTCGCGGGCATCATCGAGAAAGTGCTCGGCAATGTAGTTGGCCCACCAAGAATCGCCGGGCATGATAACTGTCTTGGCAAAATCGCCTTTGGCGCCGTTGGCATGTGCTGCCATAAGCTGTTTCTCGGATAAAAACTGGCCCGAGTCTACCGGTGACGCCAAAAAAGCCTTGAGAACAAAAGTCCGCTTGCGGGGATTTATTGACCAAAATGCCACACTCCTCTCAGCCAACTACACGGCTATTTTAAGGTAGGCTCAGAGCCGAGTCGGCACTATAAACTTTGCAAACGGCGCCAGCGCTGCTTCAGCCCCTTGTGATTGCTGCGCACCAGCTTCCAGCGTTCACAGGCATTGAAACAGGCATAGTCGCCAATGGCCCTGGTAAGCTCGGCCAGCAACACATCATCCAAAGGCCGGTTGGCATACTCGGGCTCCAACACCAGGTTTTGCAACAACAGGCATTGGCGCAGCCGGTCGGCCTTGACATCGACCCGGCCGATAAACTGCTGGCGCCAGAGGATGGCCAGGCTGAAATAGCCGTAGACCCGCTTTTCCTGCGGCAGGTACACTTCCAGTTGATAGTCAAAGCCAAACCATTGCTTTAAGCGGTTACGTTGAATAACCAGATTATCGAAGGGATTGAGCAGCCAGACCCGCTCCGGGATCTTGGGCACCGCGCTCAGCTCTGCCGGGCAGAAATACTGCTGACCATCGACCTTGAACCGCTGCAGTTCACCGGCCTCCAGCCCTTGGTCCAACACCCGCTTGATAACCGGCCGCATGCCTTTTCGCAGATAGGCAAACTGGGCCTCTGAGCCAAAACCGTTGGCATTGAGAAAGCGGTTCACCAGATACCGGCCAAACTCCTCATCGTCAGGCTCCCTGGTATCTATGCCCGGCGGGAGCACTCGCTCGGCCAAATCATAAACCTTTTGAAACCGCTCACGCCGCAGCACCATTAACTCGCCGCGCATAAACAGCTGTTCCAGCGCCTTCTTGGCCGGTTTCCAGTCCCACCAACTGCCACGTTGATCACTTGAGTGTTCAAAATCACTGGCCTTGAGCGGCCCCTCGGCGCGCACTCTGGCAAGCACTTCCCGCATCAAGGGCTCGTCCGGTTCAAACCAGTGTTTATCCCCCTGACTCAGTTGCCGTTTGCGCTGCAGGCTGTACCTGTAGTCACTCATGGGCAGATAGGCCGCAGCGTGAGCCCAGTACTCGAACACCTCCTTATCGGCCATAGCCTGTTGCAGCTGTTCGGGGTGATAACCGGGCAACCGATTGTGCAGCACATGGTGATGGGCCCGCTCGACCACATTGATGGAATCTATCTGGATATAGCCCAACTGACGGATCACGGCCGCCGCCGATGCCGCCGGTTGCAACAAGCCCTGGCGCTGCAGATTGAGCCTGAGCCATTCATCGATAGTCAATGGTCCATACAAGGGTGTATCCATGGTGCCTGGCTCCCGATAACCTTGGTTTAGCGTGGCGCTATGATGACAGCTCAATGCCGTTGCCAATGCGAGTAATCAGTTTGCCCTTTTCATGGCTTTCGAAGCAAATTTGCACTTCAGTTCACAAAAAAAACGGTTTTGTTCATGGCCGGAGTTGAATGGAAAGCCGGTTTATGCGCATATAGCTGCAACCTTTATTAGAATCGACAATAACCAAGGTACATTATGAGCTCACCTTCCTCTGCACGCTGGCCGCGGCAGATCCCTTTTATCATTGCCAGTGAAGCCTGCGAGCGCTTCAGTTTTTACGGCATGCGCAATATTCTGACTCCCTTCCTGATGACGGCTCTGCTGCTGTCAGTGCCGGAAGAACTGCGTCAGGGCGAAGCCAAAGATGTGTTCCACTCCTTTGTGATCGGGGTGTATTTCTTCCCCCTCTTAGGGGGCTGGCTGGCCGACCGTTTCTTCGGTAAATACCACACCATTTTGTGGCTTAGCATAGTCTACGTGATTGGCCATGCCTTCCTGGCGATTTTCGAAACCAGCAAAACCGGCTTCTATTCGGGCCTGTTTCTGATAGCCCTGGGGTCGGGCGGCATCAAACCGCTGGTATCCTCTTTCATGGGCGATCAGTTCGATCAGAGCAATAAGTCGTTGGCGCAAAAAGCCTTCGATATGTTCTATTTCACCATCAACTTCGGCTCCTTCTTCGCCTCGCTGTCGATGCCGCTGCTGCTGAAATTCTTCGGCCCTTCGGTGGCCTTCGGTATCCCAGGGGTATTGATGTTTATCGCCACGGTATTCTTCTGGGGCGGCCGTAAACGTTACGTCCACCAGCAACCCGAGCCCAAAGATCCACACGGCTTCCTACCTGTGCTCAAGAGCGCCATCTTCACCCCCGTACCCGGCAAGGCCAATACAGGTTTGCTGCTAAGTGCCATAGGTATACTGCTGGCGCTGTTTTCCCTCACCCAATACAACAGCCTTGGAGTGGTAACAGCGCTATGTCTGGCAATGGTGCTCTTGATGGGCTTTGTCGGCGTAGGCGCCTCCATGCAGCTTGAGCGGGCCCGCAATCAACACCCGCTCGAGGCAGTGGACGGAGTGCGCGCCGTATTTCGCATCTTAATCCTGTTTGCCCTGGTCACCCCCTTCTGGTCGCTGTTCGATCAAAAGGCTTCCACCTGGATTTTACAGGCCAACGACATGGTCAAGCCGGATTGGTTTGAGCCGGCCATGATGCAAGCTCTCAACCCACTGCTGGTTATGCTGCTGATCCCCTTCAATAACTTTGTGCTCTACCCCATGCTGGAGCGCAATGGCGTGCGCCTCAATGCCCTGCGTAAAATGGGGGCGGGTATCGCCTTCTCCGGCCTTTCCTGGATAGTGATAGGCAGCATTCAGTTGATGATGGATGGCGGCACCCCCATGTCCATCACCTGGCAAGTACTGCCTTATGCACTGCTGACTTTCGGTGAAGTACTGGTTTCTGCCACCGGATTGGAGTTTGCATACAGCCAGGCACCCAAGTCGATGAAAGGCAGCATCATGAGTTTCTGGACCCTATCGGTCACTGTGGGCAACCTCTGGGTGCTATTAGCCAACGCCAGCGTCAAGAGCGATGCCGTGACCAATCAGATTGCCGAAACCGGCCTGAGTGTCACCGCCTTCCAGATGTTCTTCTTCGCCGGCTTCGCCCTGCTGGCCGCCTTGGTGTTTGCGCTCTATGCCCGCTCTTACACCATGCAGGATCATTATCGGGCAGTGGAACCGCAACAGGCTTAAGGCGTTTGCCGCCAACCTGAGCGGTAAAATCTCCTTGATTTAAAAACCCCAAAGACCCAACGTGAGTTGGGTCTTTTCATTAATGATAATAACCGCCGGAAACCAAGTTATTCCCTCCCCCGAACGCGGCGCTGCCAAGAACAACTTTTACACAGACAATCCTGTGCCTGGGTATTGGTTAAGCTGCAGCTCATCACCTGCAGTGAGGATGGGCAGGAAGCCCGAATGCAGTGAAGAATAGGATGTTCGAGAACGGCCTTTCGCACAGGCGATTCTGTAACACGGCGAGTGTTGCGTAGCAACGTGCTTTCAAGTACTGCCGTTATGCATGGATGCATTTGCTCCACGACTTTAGGCCGCTGGCACAGCGGCTAGCATGGCTTCCAGCTAAAAGTATCTAAGCTAATATTGCCCGAGCTTCCGGCGATGGATGTTGCTCATTGCCTGCCGCCGGCTTATGCATAGGCGATCCTGTGACATGGCGAGAGTTGCACAGCAACGTGCTTTCGAGCGCGAGCCAGGGACGGTGAGCCGGCCGTTAAACAGGGACGTTATTCAAGTACATCCCTTATCTCCATGGATGGAGTGTATGCCAACATTTGTCTGGAACAAATGCGGTAGTCGCCTCGCCATCCCTGGCTCGGAAGGTCACAGTTCCGCCTATGCCTGGAAAATAGGCGTATGTCTGTAGGTATATAAGCAATTTCAAGCAACGCTATGATTGCAGAATTGCACCGACTTTCCCCCTCGGTGTCGCCGAAAACTGTTGGCGCAAATAACGTGGCTGAAACATGGATGCCGAATCAGCGCCCAATCTCCCTGGGTGCAGCCTCATTAGTCTCTATCGCGAACAGAGTTTTGCTCCAGTAAACAAAGCCTCCCCGTGGCAAAAGGTTGCGACTGAGGTAAAATAACCCATCTTTTGTCGGCGGCATCTCATACTTGCATGACTCCACAGCGGCTTTACCTCTCAAGCACAGTCTTTTTTGCTGCTTGCTGCTGCCCCGCCGCCGGCTCGCATTCTCCCGGAAACAGGCAGATAACAATAACCCCGCCTGCCGGACTTAGCCTTAAACCCTACACCCAGAGGAATACTCGTCATGAGTCTTGCTGATTCCGTTCTAGCCATAAACAATGATTTGCCTATCCGCACCGACAAGCCGGTTCACAGCGGAAAAGTGCGCAGTGTCTACTGGTTGACCGAGGCCGACAGCGCCAGATTGATCCGCGAAAAGGGCTATGATGTGCCCGCCGATACTCCGCTGGCGATCATGGTGATCTCGGATCGTATCTCCGCCTTCGATTGCATCTTCCACGGCGAAGAAGATCTCAAAGGGATCCCGGGCAAAGGGGCGGCACTCAACGCCATCTCCAACCACTGGTTCAGCCTGTTCAAGGAAAAAGGGCTGGCCGACAGCCATATTCTCGACATTCCCCATCCCTTCGTGTGGATAGTACAAAAGGCTCGCCCGATAAAGGTGGAGGCCATTATTCGCCGCTATATTACCGGATCCATGTGGCGCGCCTATCAAAAGGGTGAGCGGGTATTTTGCGGCATCACGCTGCCGGAAGGATTACAAAAGGATCAGCAGTTGCCCGAGTTACTGATCACCCCATCGACCAAGGGCATACTCAAGGGGATCCCTGGGGTGCCGGAGCAGGATGATGTCAACATCAGCCGCGCAGATATCGAGGCCAACTTCGAGGCCTTTGGCTTTGAAAAGCCTGAAGATATCGATCTGTACGAAAAGCTGCTCAAGCAGGGATTCGAAGTCATTTCCGAGGCGCTGGCACAGCAAGATCAGATCTTTGTCGATACCAAGTTCGAATTTGGCTATGTCACTGACAAACAAGGCCAATCCAAGCTTATCTATATGGATGAAGTGGGAACCCCGGACTCTTCACGTATTTGGGATGGCAGCGCCTACCGTGACGGCAAGATCCTCGAGAACTCCAAAGAAGGTTTCCGTCAATTCCTGCTCAACCACTTCCCGGATCCGGATATCCTGTTGAACAAGGACAGAATGCCGGAACGTGAAGCCCTGGCCCGCGACAACGACCTGCCACTGGAGGCCATGATGAATGTCTCGCGTACCTACACAGGTATTGCCGAGAAAGTCACCGGAACCAAGATTACTCTCTCGGATAATCCCAAGGCAGAAATCATCCGAGTGCTCAAGGAACAATACAGCCTGGTGGACTAAAGCATTCTGCCGCGGCTGCTGATGAGGCAGTTTCCCGTTAAGCATAAAGCCCAGAATGTTATTACTTGTGGTTGGTAGCATATAAAAAGATCTATTCATTTAGGTCTTTTTTATATCAATTGACCTTTACCCCGAATTTAAGACAACCACCACCGCCATAGGCAGTGGTTTGGGGTGACAATAGAAAATAATATATCTCAGTATATTCTTCATTAGCTCTCCAGATTGACAAATTAAAACCTCAACTTTATGAATCAATTCATCAACAATTTGAAAACCTAAATTTAAATAGCCACTTAATTTTTATCACAAATTAAATCATGAGTACTACACTGAACCGTCTAACCCGTTTATTCAATCAAATATCTAAGCTAAAAATTAATTCAATTTCATCATCAAGTCTTCTGCCCGTTGGTGTAAACCCAAGCTTTTGGTAAATATAGAGAGCATTCCCTTCCTCTTTATCCATTGTGGTTAGCGACACGCCTTTTAAACCAACAATGGAAGCGTATCGCTTGCTGAAGTTAATCGCGTGACTCCCCAATCCCTTTCCTTGAAAACGATGGTCAATCATGACACGCCACACGTACAAATGATCCTTTTGAAAGTGATCATCGAACTTATCGAGTAATCTTGGATCGATAAGAGAGATGAGCCCTGCTGGCTTGTCGTCTAAATAAATGCCGTAGCTGACACTATCGTCGTTAAAACTCGCCTCTGCAAGCCATTCTGCGTTACTAGCAATAAGATGCTTTTGAAGCTCTCCCACTGTAAGGTCAATAATGTCATCGATGGTGTTACCGTTTATTTTTAAAAAGCTAACGTTATTCATGGTTATCTTCCTTGGATAGGTATTTATCTAAAATTATTTTTGCAATGTATAGATCTTGATAGGCAATTCCTGAGCTATCAAAAATAGTAATGTCGTTTTCGTTCCTTTCTTTTAATTGAAGCTTGTCGCAGATCTGATATATCTCTTTATCTGGTGCATGCTGGAACTCACCAATTGTTTTGGACTGAGGTAAATAGTCACAGTAGAGGATGGCATTCTCAAATAGTGATGGCGGCAGTTCTTGTTTTCCTACTTTATCTGCTCCCATTGCAGAAATATGAGTTCCAGGCTTTATCCACGACGATTCAAACAAAGGGGCGGTGGATGCTGTGACGGTAACAATAATATCTGCGCTTTCACAGGCTTCTTGAGCAGTCTTGATATCAGTTGTTAAACCTTCATTGCTTAGCTCTTGCGCCAGTTGGTTAGCGCTAGTCTGATTTCTACCAATAATCAGCACTTTAGATAGGTTCCTAACTTTTGAAATGGCAAGCGCTTCATATTTAGCCTGATGACCCGTGCCAAATAACGCTAGTACCGTTGAATCTTGTCTCGCCAATAGATCAACTGCGATGGCATCGGCTGCAGCGGTTCGATAGGCATTAACCAAACTTGCTGACAAAATGGCTTTCATTTCTCCCGTATCAGGTGAGAGAAGAAAGATATGAGTACCATGGTTTGGTAGCCCAGATTGATTATTGTAAGGCCAATAACTTCCCATTTTCCAACCAAGCAATTGATCTGTACGTGCTGATTTGAGTGAAAACATTGAGCCTTCTATCGGGCCTGATGCGTTAACCACTGAAAATATTGATGAGTGCTGCTCTTGTACTGCGGAAAAGGCCGCTTTGACTGCTTTGTATGCCAGTTCGTGAGTAATTAACGCTGCGGTTGTTTTTTCATCTAAATAAAGCATGTTACCACCCTGAGATACGTTGCCATTGTTCAATTTGCCCCTCGACCAAGTCAAAGACATGGTATTGACGGTGCATTGCGCTTGTAGAGCATGCATGATTTGGGACTATGTGTACTCGAGAACCAATGGGAAAACATTCGAAGTCAATCTCGCTTCCAGAAGCCGCTTCGAGTATGCCGTGCTCTTGATTTACCTGCACGACTTTCAGTATTTTACTCTCTTGACCATTCGGTTGGAGAACCACGCCATAACATTGTTCTTCATGGCCTTTATCTAAAGAAAGAGCCATCCAACCAGCATCAACAAATATTTGTCCCCTTGATTTATTGTGTCCAATAACACTACTTACTACTGAGATTGCTATATCGTTTAAGGTACACACTCCAAGCTGATGCATCACCAAATCAAACAACGAATAGACACCAGCTCTGACCTCTGTAATTCCACTTGTGTTTGTGTATGAACATGCCGTTGGGGTAGACCCTATGCTGACTATTTCGCAATGAACCCCCACTAATTCGAGGCGTTTCGCTGCAAGTTGTGCAGTCGCTACTTCATTACTGGCTGATTGGTTTAGCGCTTCTTGAGACGAACAGTGGTAAGATTCGCCTGCGTGAAGCATCACACCTTTAAAATCGGCAAAACCTTTATCTAAGCTCTTAGCCATAGCAATCAAGGCTTCGGAATCTGCACTGACGCCACCTCGGTGTCCGTCACAATCAATCTCTATAAGACAGCTAATGACACACTCATGTTCCTGAGAGTAGGTGTTAACAAAATCGACTTGTTCCATGCTATCAAGTAACACCACAATGCTAATGCCACGTTTCAGTAACTGCTCGACTCGTAATAGCTTTTCTTGTGATATACCAACTGCATAGAGAATGTCTTTACAACCATAATTAGCAAGCTGTTCTGCTTCCTCAAGGGTAGATACAGTGATTGGGTCCTCTAGAGAGTCAATTAAGTAAGGAAGCGCATCTAACGACTTTACCGTTTTAAAGTGAGGTCTTAGTAACGTGCCCAGTTTCGAAATATGACTGCACATTTGCGTGAGATTGTTTAAAAACTTTTGTTTGTCCAGGTAGAGAAATGGTGTGCCGATGGCATTGTATTGCTTTTCTAAATCAGGGTGTTCTGTATGTTTAATCATTTCATTTACCTAAGCTCGAAAATTGCAGTTCAATGTCGATGAAATAATTATGAGATAGGAGAAATTTGAATTATATTAACAAAAATCTACTTATAGATTAGGTTGAAAGTTAATGTTGACGACAGAAGATATTCGATTTCTTGTGGTAGTGTCTAACCATAGAACATTGGCAGATGCAGCTCGTGCGCTCAATATAACGCCTCCATCAGTCACTCAGCGTATTCAACATATCGAAAAGAAGCTATCACTTAAGTTACTTCAACGACCTTCGCGTGTGGTTAGCCTAACAGAAGAAGGGCGCGTCTTAATCGATACCGGTATTTCGATCCTTGAGGACTTGGATGAACTCATCGATAAGCTCAATGAAAGCAGAGGGGATGTCAGTGGTCGTCTACAAGTTTTGGCGCCCCTTGGCTTTGGCAACGATGTGATAGCCCCTTTATTAGGTGAGTATAAACAAGCTCATCCGCGCCTAGAGGTGGAGTTAGAATTGTCAGACAACCCAAACTGGGCAAACCATCATAAATGGGACATTATCATCTACATTGGCCACTTAGCGGATTCCAGCCTTAAGATGGTGAGCTTGGCCCCAAACAAACGCTTTGTTTGCGCTTCGCCGGAGTATCTATCTCGTCATGGACAGCCTAAGACTCCGCAAGATCTTAAGAAGCATCAATGTATTGCCTTGAGAGAGAATAATGAAGATGTCACGCTGTGGAGCTTTACTCATGCAGTGACAGGGGCCATAGAAAGTATTCGTATTCGCCCTTCTCTTGCAAGTAATGAGGGCAGAGTGATTAAAGACTGGGCGTTACAAGGCTTGGGGATCATCATGCGATCCGAATGGGACATTCAATCACAGATTGATAGTGGTAAATTAGTGCGGCTATTACCTGATTACGAGCTTCCAAATGCCGATATTGTTGCCCTAGTGACTTCTGCTGCGCATGAGAGGTCGGCGCGAGTCACTGGCTTTTTATCTCTACTAAAAGATCAATGCCAAAAGGCGCCGTGGTTAAATCGATAGTAAGTTGGTTATCGGAGTTTTGTACTACAAACCTAATTTTTTTTACAATGATGATTCATCAAAGTAGAACAAAAATTCTAACCAGTTAATGCCCACAACTAAGTTAGCTATTCAACTAACTCATTGTGGATTAATCTTTATTACCTTTTGGCAGTGACCTTTACCCCGAATCTAGGGAATCCCCAGGTAATTCCCTTTTTATTCAATTCAGTAGACACGCATGGTGTTGATTTATCTAATTGATTTCGCCAAAAACTACCAGATCCAACACCATGCGTGATGTCCACATCTTACACGATTTACTCAAAAAGCAATGCCCGCAAATACATCAAAAACGGCTTAATTCTCTGATGGTTGCTACAGAAGCGTTACTTGGTCGCAATATCTCTGGTGCGGTGGCGCCAAAGCACAACATCAAACGGATAGACAGGCTACTCGGCAACCCGCATCTACACTCTGATAAATTCGCTATTTATCAATGGCATGCAAAGTTACTCTGTGCAGCTAATCCCATGCCGGTAATCCTCATTGATTGGTCTGATGTCCGTGAACAACTGCGGATGATGACATTGCGAGCCTCTGTCAGTGTGCAAGGGCGCGCGGTTACCCTGTATGAGCGTACTTTCAAGTTTGCCGACTACAATGCTCCCCGAAGCCATAACGCCTTCTTGGCTGAGTTGGCACAGGTGCTGCCGTCCCATGTGTGTCCACTGATTGTCACCGATGCGGGTTACCGCAATACCTGGTTTCGGGAGGTGGAACGATATGGTTGGTTTTGGCTTGGCCGTGTCCGTGGGAATGTCGGCTTTCTCCTGGCCAATCATGCCCAATGGCAGTCGAATAAGTCGCTTTATCCCTCCGCCACGGCGAAAGCCCGACATATTGGTTACGTAAAACTGGGACGAAAATCGCCTATGTGCTGTCATTTACATCTGTACAAGGCTGCGCCGAAATATCGAGCCGACAAGCGCTCATCCAAAGCAGGACGCAATCATACGGCACAACAAAGTTACCGTCTTGGCAGTAAAGAGCCTTGGTTACTGGCAACCAACTTGCCTACGGAGGCGTTCTCGTCAACGCAGGTGGTCAAACTTTATGCCAGACGGATGCAGATAGAAGAAACCTTTCGCGACCTCAAAAGTCCCCAATACGGCATGGGACTCAGGCAAAGCCGCAGTCGTTGTCCACGCCGTTATGATGTGTTGTTGCTGATAGCTTTGTTGGCAGAAATCCTGCTTTGGTGCATCGGTCTGGCTGCCAGGCATCTGGGATGGCAGCGGAGGTTTCAAGCCAATACGATACGTGACAGAAACGTGCTATCTGTGCTCAGACTCGGCAAAGAAGTGAGACGACGTCCGGAATACTCAATCAAAGAATCGCATTTTCGCTGGGCTTGGGGTGAATTTCTTAAACTGGTTAACACCTCTGGGAGGCCCGAATTTAAGACCATGACATTGATGAGATTTCCAATACACTAGAGCCAATGGAGATCTCAACATGAAGAAACGTTACACCGAAGAACAATCATCAAGGCCATCAAACAGCATGAGGCACCAGCGAATATCTCCCCTGAACGCCAGATTTGTACCTGGCCAAGACTGGCTTAAACTTAAAGAAATGGCCAACGCCGAGTAAAAGGAGATGCATCATGCGTACCCGACAAATCCTCTGTCCGGTCGACTTCTCTGAAGAATCCGAACACGCCCTGGAATATGCCATAGAGTTGGCGGCGCTCTATAAAGTGAAGCTGAGGCTGCTGCATGTGATAAGCAAAGCCTATGGCGAAGACATTACCACTCTACCCCATCACGAAGAGAACTTCGGCATAGTGGCCGTGACCCAAGCGCAGTTGCAGCAACATATGCAGGCCTATGCTTCAGAAAAAATCCAAGCTCTGTTGCAGCAGTTGCATCCAGAGCAGCAGCTCGAGGTGCTTATCCGCCGCGGCAGCGCTGCCGGCCAAATCCTCGAAGAGGCCGAGAGCGCCGATGTGGGCATGATAGTTATCGGCTGTCATCAACGCACTGCGCTGGCCCATTGGCTGCTGCCCAGTGTCGCCGAGGAGATTATCAACAAGGCCAAGTGCCCTGTGATGGTAGTAAAGTAACCTTATCGGCTCAGAGTTTCACTTCACTGTAAGTGGTCCAGGCCAGCAAATTACCCATCTGCGGCACTATCCAGACCGCTGTCTTGTGATCCTGATAGACCCGGAAGTAGTAGATCTCCTCATCACGGATATCGTCTTTACGGATCTCGCGGTAGAAGTGCATCGCTGAGTCACTGACATTGTCCGGCTTGATGAGCTCTTTCTGATTCACTTTCACCTGGAACACATCCACCAAGGTGCCGGAAATCTCAGTGCGGTACTGGTGAAAATGGCCCCGCAGTTGATACTTTATCGGTGTGGTGATGCAATCCTGATCGGTAACACAAGCCGATGAATAAAACTGCCCCGAGTCTTTATTGTCGTAAACCAAGGATAGGCTGAGATCGGTACGCACCAAGAGTTCACCGGCAACCGGGAAATAGATATCCGCATGGTAGTTGTGCTCCACCAATTCGGCATTGTCTACCGCCGGTGGCAAAATAATACGGTTGTAGCGGATCCGTCGCTCCATCTCCTTACTCAGGGGCACAAACTCCTTCATGCTAAGACCGGCAGGTTTGGGATCTATGGCGGTGATATTGATGATACCATCGCCGTCACAGCCGGTTTCATCGGCACTGGGACAGATGGCAAAGGAGTAATTACGCCCATCCGAAGAGGCATAAGCGCTGAAATGCTTCAATCCGGGGATAAGATTTCCCTCAGGCGCCAGATGCTTTTGCCACATGGAAGGATGCAGCTGCTTGGCCTCATCGCTGTAAAACAACTGCGCCGAGGCCAGCGTGCCGCCCACATTCAAAGGCAACTGCTTGTCGGCCCGCCAATGGCTCACCTGCTTGACCATCTCATGATAGTCACTGTAGTACCAGAAGAAGCCCACCAGCCCCAACAACAACAAAATCCCCAGGAGCTTTATCTTGAGCGACACACTCACCAAGGCAGTGCGGATAGCTTCACCATCTGAGATAGCCAGCATATGCACGTGCGACTGCTCGGAAATATTCAGCTGATAGCCACGGCGGGCAACCGTCTTGAGCTGAATTTCAGGATAGGGTTCCAGCTTTTTTCTGAGAATACTGATGCATTGAGTCAGAGAGGTCAGCGCCACCACCCGCTCCGGCCAACCTACAGCCAGCAATTCTTCTTTTCCAAACACGTTTCCCGGGGCAGACAACAGGTGTGACAATACCTGAGCCTCAGAAAACGACAGGACGATTTCTGAACCATCGCGTTGATCCAGCAAGTGTTTTGCCTTGGTATCCAACGCCAAATAGGGAGTCAGCTGTTGCATTGTCACTCCGAAAAGTCACTCCAGAAGATTTGACTGCCCCCATCAATGGGGGCCTGAGGATAGGTTATGAGTTTAACCTGAGTGCAACAGATAGAATGTGACAGCTATATCAATTAACAATTTGTTTTTGTTAAACAAAAAATATCTAATACAGCAGGCTCCAATAGCAGATTTACAGTAGTCGACGCTGAAAACTGTAGCGGCACAGCCAAGATAACAACAACAGCCAGCCAAAGAGTATTCCCAGTAACCAGGGCCAGGTCGGCACACCACTGGCCAAGCCCAGAAAACTTTGATTGAGCAGCCGAAACACACTGGCCGGGTTCAGCAGCATCAGCCACTGCAATCCCGCCTGACCAAGGGTATCGGCCGCTACCACGGCCAATACCAGTAAGGCCAGATCATAGAGCAGCACCAGCAGCAGCCAAAGCAGCATTAGCAGCGCCAGTGCCTGAGCCTTCTGTTTAACCTGCATGCTGACCCAGTAGCCTAACAGCATAAACACCAACCCGAGCAACCAGGCGCTGGCCAGCAAAAGGGTCAGAGCCGCGGGTAACTCAACTGTACGGTATTCCTGAGCCAGTAGCGGCAGTAACCCCAAAGGCAAGCCAAACCCCAGCAACAAAGCCAGCAGCAAGGCGCCGCCCTGCCCCATCAGTTTACCGGCCAACCACTGACTGCGGCTCAAAGGGTAAGTCAGCAGTAATAACAAGGTGCCGGCTTCGGCCTCCCCCACCACGGCATCGAAACTCAATAGCAGCGCCAGCAGCGGCACCAGGAAGACACTTAAGGTTAAAAGAGAATTGAACAGCTGCGGCAGCGCCTGCCAGCGAAACTCACCGCCTAAGGCTCCGGCGCCGAAAATAACTGCCGCCGCCAACAAGGCAAACAAGCAGCAAGCCGTTTGCAGCCAGCGGCTCCGCAGGCAATCTTTAAACTCTTTGGCGGCTACGATAAATAACGGATTAGGCCGCTGAGATGTCAATGCTTCATTTTCTCTGACCAGTTGCATCAGGCGGCCTCCCCGAATCTTTTGGGCGCAACATTTCGGCGATTTGAGTCAGACGGCGCCATAAAATGATGAAATAGTTCACCGAGCGAGGCCGGAGGCAACTGAAAGTCAAAGCAGCGGTATTGCTCCGTCAGTACGGCTATCGCATCCGGCACGCTGGCCTTAGCCAGTTTCAACCGGCCAGCGGAAAAACTCGGCCCCAGCACGGGATCGCCACTGAGCTCCAGCCGAGATGGCAACAGGATCTCTTGTGGTAAGTCAGCCTCTTGCCTCAGGTTATCCAAGCTTCCCAACGCCCGCATCCGGCCATTTGCCAACATGAGCGCCAAATCAAGATGCGGCTCAACCAAAGCCAGCTCATGGGTGCAAACCACTATGGTGCAGCCCTGCTGTTTCAGCGCCGCCAATTGAGCATACATGAGCGCCGAGGCCGAGGGGTCCAGGCCTACTGTCGGTTCATCGAGCAACAGTAATCTGGGGCGGCTCAGTAGTGCCTGCGCCAACCCAAGCCGCTGTCTTTGCCCCTTGGAGCACTGTCCCAACCTGCGTTTCACCAAGCCATCCAGTTCAAACTCAACCAGCAGCTCTTTGACCCTGGCCGCGTCTATACCCTTGAGCCCGGCAAAATAATTCAGCAGTTCGCCCAAAGGCATATTGTCGTAGAAACTGACATTCTCCGGCAGATACCCCACCTGCATAGGGCTTTCACCGGCGGCCTTACCGAGAATCTTCAGCTCGCCACCGGCGGGTTTAAGCAGCCCCAACAGCAGTTTGATCAGGGTCGATTTGCCGGCACCATTATGGCCCAGCAGCGCCAGTAACTTACCCTGGGGCAGCTGCAAACTGATATTCTCCAGCACAGGCCTGTCGCCACGAACATAGGCCAGTTGCCGACAATCAATGCTGGGCATAGCGGGTCTCCTCGTCACTCGGTTGCGAATTGGTTGTCATTTCTCGCTTCGTCTGAATCTCAATGGGTTGCAGCAAAGGAAAACTGTCGCGAATGCCGATATCCTCGGCCAGAGCCAACTGGCGCTGCAGCCAGCGCAGCAGGAGCACCACTGGGCTGTCCATCAACCATCTGGCCTCTGGATAAAGCCAAAACAGCCTGTCCAGGGCATCGTTGGGCAGATAGGGAGTATCACCTATGTCATCACCATCGAGATCCCAGCCCTGATAACTGCTCCAATAATTACCCTGTCCCATAAGGCTCCACTCCTGCGACTTACTGCCGACGTAACGCACCTGAGTCAGATTGTTTTCTATGTTGTTGCGCCACAGGCTATTACCTTCACCGCCCAAAGCGACACTTATGCCGGTATCACTGTCACTGAAATGGTTATGGCTGATGCGGTTGTCGGCGGCACCATAGATAAACAGCCCCTTACCTTCACTGGCAATAGCGGGATCGCCCTTGGGGTTATGAATAGTGGTCACCCGGTTATGATGCACCTCGCTCTGCTGAGTCACATTGAGCAAGATACCAAAATCGATTGCGGCGCTGACTTGATTATGTTCCAGGGTGATCCCCTTGGAGCTCATCAGCGCATAGCCACCCTGTAACCATTTGGCGTTGTTGTTCCAGGCGCTGTCATTGCGGGTGTACATGTAGTGAATGCCATATTGCTGGAGGCTGAATTGATTGTGGCTGACCTGGCTGGCGTCGACGTTTTCCAGATAAATACCGTCGCGCACCGAAGCTATCTGATTGTGGTGCAGTTCGGGGGCCTCAACATATTTGAGAAAGATGCCGTCACCTCTGTCCAGCAGATAACGCCTGTCGTCACCGCTGATACGGCAATATTCCACTTCCGGACGCTTGAGCTGCTCGCCATGAATGCCAAATCCAGGCCCAGACAGCTCAAGCTGCAACAAGCGGACATCATCGGCCCCCGGCAACAGACGCACCCCGGAATCATGTTCATAGAGATCGCTGCCCCAGTTACGTATCTCAAGCCCCTGCAGGCGCACGCCTGCAGCCTTGATGGTCACGGCGCTACCTTTACCACCGGCATCGATTATAGTGCCGGGCTCGCCGACAATGGCGATCGCCTTGTCGATCATCAGCGGCCCCACATACTCGGCGGCAGAGAGAGTCAGTACCTCGCCTTCTCTCAGTGCATCTATACGTGCCTGCAGCGGGTTTTGGCTGCCAAGGCAGCCAAACGAGAGCAGCATCAGGGCCAGCAGGGTGCGTAACATCAACCTCAGTCGGCTCCTTCCAGCAGTTCCAAGGTGATCTCCTCATAGGCCAGTACCCGGCCACCCCAGGCTTCGGCGAAAGCCTGCGCCGCTTCCTTGGTTGAAAATGGTGCAACCGCCGGCCCCATCACTCCCTTCTTGCTGGTGCCATAAACATACCAAGCAGTGGTAGCATCGATAAAGGCGTTGTCATCCGGCTGTTCCCAGTCGGTAGTACCCATATCATGGACAAACATAGCCTTGATTCTACGCTGGTTTTCCGGTTGCAACGCAAAGCTGAACATGTCACGGCTGGAGCAGAACTTGGGCACAGCATCACTGTCTTTGAGCATAAGTTGCCCCTTGGGTCCAGGGTATTTGGTGATCATCATGCCGCACATATGGCACTTGTCATGCTGTTCCAGATGCTGGGCGTGAGTTTCCTGATTGTGGCTCTGCGCCGGAGAGCATCCGGACAGCCCCATTAACAGGATAGGAATAGCGATAGCCAAAAGTGTCTTTTTCATCTTTCTCTCCAATCAACAGATTCAACACCTCGCCGGGGCCTTGCAGGGACAACCCATTGGGCGAGGGTTGAAAAAATCATTCGAGTCGGCTGCGGGCGTTGGCAATGGCATATTGCAACGCCTCACGGTCCAACTGCTCATTGCTACTGTCGAACAGCAGTTGCCAATGGCCTATAGCCTCGGCATATCTTTGGTTAAGGAAGGCATCATTGGCCAGCAACAACCTGGTACCGGGATCGGCGTTATCCAGCGCCAGGGCCTGTTCGACCCAATCCTGGGATTCCGGCAGCCACTGGCGTTGATCTCGGTAATAGGCGGCTTCGGCCAACTGCCCCAGTAAGGCGGCACTCTTGCCCTGAAGTTGCAACTGCTGCTTCAAGGTAGCTACCGCATCCAGATACATGCCGCCGCGCACATAGGCCTGCGCCAGCTGTTGCATCAGGCTGGTGTCTTGTGGCGCCTCGGCACTGGCGCGCCGAAGCCGGACAATTTCGGCAGCCAACAGATAATCTATGCTGTCGTCGGCTTCGGCCAACTGCCAATCGTTATAACGGCCGGTATAGGAGTAAGTCCCAAGACTCAGACCTATGATCAGCAGCGGCAACAGACTCCAGTGCCATAGAGCCGGTACGCCCCTGTCTCCGCGGCAGGTTTGCCACTGATAAAGGGCAAACAGGCTCATAAATGCCAGACTCAGCAGGGCCAGTCCCAACCAAAGCGGGTTAGCCATAACGCCTCCTGTCAACTGTGGCCAGGCATTGGATACTTGCTGTCTTTACCCGGCTGCTCGACCTTGACCAGCTCGACTTCAAACACCAGAGTGGCCTGCGGCGGGATCACCCCGGGAGCCTGCTCGCCATAGGCCAGCTTGGCAGGGATCACGAAGCGAAACTTGGAGCCTTCGGGCATCAGTCTCAGGCCCTCTTCCCAGCCGGGGATCACTGTCATCAGCGCAAAACGGCCGGCGGCCTTGTTGGTACTGCTGTCCTCAAATACTGTGCCGTCGATAAGCTTACCGACATAGTTGACCGTCACCACATCTTCAGGATTAGGCTTCTTGCCCTTCCCCATGCTCAGCACTTCGTACTGCAAGCCACTGTCGGTGACCTTAACGCCGGACTTTTTCTTGTTCTCGGCCAGGAAAGCTTCGCCGGCCTTGAGGTTATCCTCAGCCAGTTTATCGAAGCGGGCTTCTCTTTCTTCGTTGAGAGCAATGGCTCTTTGGTTGAGTAGATCCAGGATCTGTTCATCTGTCAGTTGCTGCTTATCTTTAAGCGCATCGGTAAAGCCGGTAACCAGCAGCTCCATATTGACTTCGGCGCCCAGCTCCAACTGTTGATAAACCTGGCCCGATATATAGTTGCCTACAGAGGCACCCAGTGCGTAGGAGGTCTTGTCTGTCTCTGTCTTCAAGTCGGCCGCCAGTGCGGGCAGGCTCAGACAAAGAGAGAGGGAAATAGTAGTAGCAAGTTTTTGTAATTTCATGGTTTTCATCCTGCAATTTCTAAATTCAATGCCCAAATAATCTATTCTCAAGGACGCTCAATCGGTCGTCCCGAGATACGCCAGCCATAGATACCATCCGGCATCTGTCTGACATCGGTATAACCCAGTTTCATCACCTCTCTGGCGGCCACGTTGCTGGCAGTACAGAGGCGGTTGGCACAGTAAAACACCATGGTGGTGTCCTTGTTTTCCGGCAACAAGGTCTTCCAGTTATTGACGTTGAAGTAGATGGCGCCGGGAATGAAGCCATCACCCCATATCTCCAGGGTGTTGACGTCATAGAAGATCACCCCGGGCTGGCTGAGCAGCATCTCGGCCTCACGCATGGAGATCTGGTTGAGTATCTCTTCGTGGTAGGGAGCCGGAACCAGATCTCCGCCACCGCCTGCCAGCACCGCCGGTGCCGCAACCATAAATGCCAGCGGCAGCAGGGACTGTTTCAGCGCCTGTTTCAATGAGAGTCGAACTCGCATCTTTATCCTCCATTAAAGGCTCCGGACGAGCGCCCGGAGCCTGAGTTGCCAAATTACAGCGAGGCTGTCTTGGTGCCTTTGCCGTCAGCAATGGCTTCAGCCTGAGTCACATAAGTGACCGCTGCATCCATACGCTTGCGGGCATAACGGGGGGCGTGAACACCCCAGGAACCGTCTTTACGAATAAACTCGACTATGTCGCGAGCCTTGTCGGTCAACAGCAGTACCTGAGTCTTGTCTTCGATAGACAGTTTGTTCTTGGCGACCTTGCGATCGACACGCTTGAGCGCATCTTCCACTTTCGCCAGGCTGTCTTTGACAGGTGTCTGCCACTTCATGACCTTGCCGTAGATCTCTTTCTGATCCTTGAAGTGCAGGCCCTTGCTCAGCTCGGACTGGAACTGGCTGTGACAACCCTTACGCTCAACCACGTCGTGGTCAGAGATAGAGGTACGGGCACAGGTCCACATCAGGTCAAGATAGCCATGGCCATTCTCATCCTGAGCCACAGTCCAGCCTTTGGTGGTGGACTTACGAGGTTGACCTTCAGGAGGATTCAGAGTCTTGCGATCCGGGCTGACATCAATCTTCCACAGGTGAGACTTACGCACTGCGTCGAAGCCGGCCATATCCGGGTATTGAATCGCGGTGAAGTTTTCACAGCTACCCATGTTCGGCATGTGACAGCTGGTACAGCTGTTCTTGGCGTGAGTGCCGGTGTTGGCAGCCATTTCGGCCTGAACCTGGTGACAGTCAACACAGTCTTTCTTGATTGCTGGCTTGGTGTAACCGGATTTCCAGTCGTTACCTGTTACTTCATGTGGATCATGACAGGTAGAACAACGCATGCCCTTGTCATAGTGAGAAGACATGAACATCTGTGAACCTTCGGTACCACAAGATGGGCAAGAAGACTTCATCTTGACGTTGAAGGCATATTCCAGCTTTTCCTTGCCTTGCTCGGTTTCGGCCAGTTCGTCAATATAGTTGAAACGCTGGTGACAACGTTCACAGTTGGAAGGCATACCGCCGCCGTTACCACCGTCCAGGTGACCACCCGCGCCGTGACACTCTTCACAAGCGATACCGCGGCTGATGGTGTGTTCCTGCAGTTTCTTGGGATCGCCAAGGGCATCCAGGTATTCCTGCTTGTTCTTGAAGTCAAACTTGAAGCTATGACACACTTCGCAGTAGGAGCTGGCAGGCTGGAACAGGAACTCTTTCTTATACTTGGCACCGTAGGAGGTCATACCCCACTGGTGAGAACCACTGGCGCCGAAGTCTTCCATCTTGGTTGGGAAGTCAGGAATAACCTTCTGAATCTTCTTGGCCATTTCCGGGGTCAACCATTCGGCCCAACCACGGGAGAATTGGTTACCACCGGCAACCATGGTACCTGTACCATCTTTCAGCAGACCGCCTTCAATGTGGTAGGAACCACGCACCAGGAAGCTATCGATATAGCCATACTTGGTTCTTGGAGTACCTACAGTGGCGTAAATAGCATCCGGAGTAATGCCGTCCGGCAATATGGAAGCATCAGAACCATACAGCTTTTTCTTCAGATCATTGTCCACTTCCGGATGCTCACCGGGGAAACGTATGGTCTGGGCGTGACGGGAACGCTGCCACTTCTCATACTGCACCGCATGACACTCACCACACTTCTCAGGGCCAACAAACTTATTGGGGAAGTCAAGAATAGACTTGGCAGCCAAACGATATTGCACCGCAGAAGGGCGTCCCACCCGTTTGCTGTACTTCTGGCTGTTACCTTGATCCATGTATTCTTCACCGCGGTCACTGACCTTATACATACCAATGAGGCGGCCTTCTTCCTGATACTTGAACACAGGGTGATTCTGGAACAGGTAATCGAACAGCTCTTTCTCCTGAACGATATAATCCTGCAGTGTTTTGACGCCGTTTACCTTTTCCATGCCGTTGGGATTGGCGATCACTTTTTGTGCCGACTCTCCCATCTGCTTATTGCCGTGACCTGGTTTATCTGCCGCGAGCGCACCAGCCCCGCTGACGGCAGTTAAACAAAACAACATACTGAGTGTTGTCCTTTGTTGCCATCGTCTCATCATATACTCCTGAATTTGTCGTCGGTTATTTCACAAACGAACTTGTTATTGCCGGCTTGACCGGTCACGACTCATTCTTCATATGTGCAAGGACAAAAATCTGCGCCAGAGCACAGCCCGCCCCCGCTTGAGAACTCAAGAAAGCAACACCTTACATTTATCTTTTAAAACAATAGCTTTAATCTTTAACAACAGAACTATTCAGTTCTTTTTTTGAGCGTTTTATTTCTCAAAAAACCTCAAAACCCCGGCTGAAAATTGAAAAATGCCGCGCCGGCAAACATAGGCTGATAAAGGCGCGACAGATCACAGAGCCAAAGGGGTAATAACCCTAGTCTCAGTGCCATAGATCCATTCCCGGGGCTTCCCGGCAAAACAAAAGAGAGCGGCCATGTTTTCCATCACCATGTTGCCCGAACTGGGACACTTCCTGCTGATCCTGAGCGGCAGTTGTGCCTTATTTGGCGCCTTGCTTGCGCTGCTCAAATATCGCATTCCTCGGTTCGAATGGCCGCTGCGACCGCTGTTGCTGGGGCAAGCGCTTGGGCTGACCGGCGCCGTACTCATGCTGGCACTGGCGTTTATCCTCAACGACTTCTCTGTGGCTTATGTGGCCAACAACTCCAACTCGGCCCTGCCGCTGTTTTATAAAGTGGCCGCAGTTTGGGGCAGCCATGAAGGGTCTTTGCTGTTTTGGATGACAGTAATGGCACTATGGGCCTGGCTGGGACTACAGAGGCGCTCGCAAGATCACAACTATCTGTTGATGCTGCACGGCAGTTGTTCAGCGATTCTCAGCGGCTTTATCTTCTTTATGTTGCTGTACGCCAACCCCTTTGCCCGTCTACTACCGGAAGTGCCGATAGAGGGACGCGATCTCAGCCCCATGCTGCAGGACATAGGCCTTATCCTGCACCCGCCGCTGCTGTTTCTCGGTTATGCAGGCCTTGGGATCTGTTTTTGTATTGCGCTGGCATTGCTTGTCAGCCAAAAGTTCAGCGCCGCCCGCCTTGGCAGGCTCAAGCGCCATCTGCTGCTGACCTGGGTGTTTCTCACCGCAGGTAATGCCCTGGGCTCCTGGTGGGCCTATAACGAATTGGGGTGGGGCGGATGGTGGTTCTGGGATCCTGTGGAAAATGCCGCCTTTATTCCCTGGCTGGTGACCACAGGCGCGCTACACTGCTTGCTGATCAAAAACCACAACCCCTTGGCCCAGCTCTCGGCCCTGGCGCTGGTGCTGCTGGGCTTCAGTCTGTGTCTGCTGGGTACCTTTATTGTTCGCTCCGGCATTATTCAGTCTGTACATGCGTTTGCTGCCGATCCGGAGCGAGGAGTCATCATACTCCTGTTACTGCTACTTTATGGTGGCGCCGGATTCACCCTATTTGGCCTCAGATGTCGCCATCACTGGCAGCCGGGCAAGCTGGCACCACTTGGCCGGGACGGTCAGCTGTTGCTCGGTAGCCTGATCCTGCTGACCATGGCGCTGACTACCTTGCTGGGCACCCTTTACCCACTTTTCTATCAGGCAATTGGCCTGGGAAGTCTGTCAGTAGGGGCGCCCTACTTTAATACCCTGTTTGTGCCCATGTTGGCGCTGCTGCTCTTGCCCATGGCGATAAGCACCCTGCCGTATATGGCGCCGAGGCGCCTGGGGCTACTGGCGCTGGTCACTGTAATTGCGACCGCACTGGCGCTGTTTTTTAAAGGCAGGCTCGACCCTTGGTTACTGGCAGGCGGTGCGATGAGCCTCTTTCTACTCTGCACTCTGCTGCTTTATCTGTTGCCGCTGGGCCAGATTGCCGGCAAACGCCGCAGTATTCCCATGCTGTTGGCTCACACCGGCCTTCTTATCAGCATCATGGGCGCGACCGGAGTCAGTTGTTTCGAGCAGCACTCTCTGCTGCGTATGGGGCCGGGCCAAGGCAGCATTCTGGGTGACTACACCTTTATCTATGAGCAAACCCGCTTGCTGGACAAACCTGCCTACAGAGGTGAACAGGCCGTGATTCGGGTAGAGCACAATGAGCAACTGCTTACTTACCTTTATCCGGAACGCCAGGAATTCAACTCCAACGGCATGTCACTGTCCCAGGCTGCTATCCACCGTGGGGCCTTTGGTGATCTCTATGTCTCCATGGGCACCCAACTGAGCGATGAAGAATTTTTGGTGCGCCTCAGCATCAAACCATTGGTGAGTTGGATCTGGCTCGGTGGTGCCTTGATGGCCATTGGTGGCCTACTGGCCCTCGGAAACCGACGTCAACGCCGGCCGCAAACCGATTTGTTAACCGCCTCAGGGAGACTTCAACATGATTAAGCTAATGCTACTTGGATTATGGCTCAGCTTTGCTTGCGCCGAAGCCCAGGCGACCGACATGGATATAGCCCGTCTCAGCATAGATATCTCCAAAGAACTGCGCTGCCCCATGGCCACCAACCAAAACCTGTTTGAGTCGGAAACCGCCATTGCCAGTGAGCTCAAAGCACAGATCTACTTGATGCTGCAGCAGGGCAAGAGCCGGGAGCAGATCCTCGAATTTATGGTAGAACGCTATGGCGAGCAGATCCGTTATCAACCCTCGCTGAACGCAGGCACAGCACTGCTATGGCTGGGACCTGTCATCTTGTTACTGGTATTGCCCGGCATGCTGCTGTTTTTCGGCCGCAGCAACAATCCATCCCCACACGATCAGGAGAATCCATCTTGAGATCTTACTTGCTTCTATGTCTCGCCCTGTTGCTGCCGCTATCGGCCCAAGGGGGCATAATGCAGCACAAGGCTTATCACACAGGGGAACCTGTACCAAACAAGCCTATGATTATGCGTGAATTTGTTGAAATGCAGCACGCCAGAAAGGTGGCCAAGGTGACCTTTGCCGATCTACAGGGTAACCCCAAGACCTTGGCTGAATACCAAGGACGTATGGTGCTGCTGAATCTTTGGGCCAGCTGGTGTCCACCCTGTCTGCGTGAGATGCCGGCGCTGGCCAAGCTACGCAGCAAACTGCAGGGCAGCAGTATCCAAATAGTGCCGCTGTCGATAGATGAAGATCCGGCTGCTGTGGCACCTTTTCTGGCCAAGCATGAACTCAAGTTGGATGACAGCTGGATAGACAGCAAAAAAGAGATAGAGAAGATCATGCCGGCCAATGTGGTTCCGGCGACTTATGTTTTTGATCCCAATGGGAACTTAGTCGGCTTTATCCGCGGCTATCTGGACTGGGACGACCCGGATATCGCCGACTATCTGTTGCGCTTTGCCGCCAAGTATCAAACGCTGACCCAAAGCAAAGCGAAACAGTAAATAGTGCAACCGTCCCGGAGCATCTCCCCAAGTCACTCCGGGCAACTCTTTGGCAAAGAACCATGTGACTTCTCCGCCCACACTTTTTGCCCGCTTTCCCGTCACGCACGCCTCTTTTGTCGGGAAAGCCTTTTTCTCAGAAACGATCGAAACTCACCTCTACCGGAACCCCCTCAATCGCCAAAGGCAGATTCTGATGCAAAGCAAGCGTAATCTTGAGTGCCGGTTTGTCCCCGTCAAAAGGACCGGACAGCTGCTTGGGCACCTTGCCCACTAACTGGGTCGGCTCTTTGATTTCGGCGCGGATTAGGGTGCCATTGGGCAATTTGACACTGGCCTGCTGCCCCTGAGCAACATAGTCAAGATACTCAGGCGCCAGATAACATACCACCACAGGCTGTGCCCGCCCCGATAACCAAAGCATAGGCTGCTGCTCGGCTATGGCTTCCCCCCGCTGCACCAAAACATCGGCTACCCGGCCGGCAAACGGCGCCTGCAAGGTCAATTGCTGACGTTTGGCTTGCAGCTCCGCCAGCTTTAACAACAGGCTGTTGCGGCTCTGGGCTATTACACCAGCCTCCCGTTCTTGTTGTTGCAACTGCCTTTGCTGCAACAACTCGGCCCGGGCCTGTTCCAGCGCCATTCTGGCACTGGTATGGGCTTGCATCACTGCCGCCATATCTGCAGTGGGAACCACCCCTTGCTTACGGAATGACTCAAACTGCGACAGTAGTTCATCCTGACGCTTTACTCCCTGTTCAGCCACCAATATCCGCTGTTCAAGTTGCCCCAAAATAGCCTGATCCTGCGCCTGCGATGGCGGTGTCAGCTCGGTTAACTGGCGCTGCAACTCGTCAATGCTGGCGTCCAGACCGGCATCGGCTATACGCCCGAGCGCCTGACCCGGCTCCACCTGAGAACCAGGCCGCACTGAAAGCTCCAATAATCTGCCCTTCTGCATAGCCCGCATCTCCAGCGGCTCTGAGGTCAAGATTCCCGGCGCCAGCACAAACAGGCTCGGACGCAGCAACACCCAAAGCAACAGGACCACTGGGGCAATAACCAGTAATAGCAACAGATACCAACGCCATTTCATTCCGCCCCGTTTCGCCGGGGCGTAGTCCACCTTCAAACCTTGATCTCGTGTAGGTTGTTGCGCCTTGGCGGCCGCTTGGTAAGTCACTTTCACTAAAATTTTCTCCCTCGTTTCAGCACCCACCAAGGAGCCATGGAACTCTCTTCATGTGAACGTCTAACTGCTTCATTAATCAGGGCAAATAAGCTGACACTACGCATAAACAAGGCATAGAAGGGATAAAGGGGCAACCAGAGCAGCAACCTTAAATCCTGCCGCGGCCGCTCGGAAATCGCCAACAACACCAACAAATAGAAAAACAACAAAAAAGACAAATAGGCCAAATAGATAGTCAGCGTAATTATTGTCAAAAACTGCCAGGGATACGCCAGCGCTATCCCGAAACTGTAAAGCAGGATGACAAAAGGCATCAGCACATTTTGCATAACACCGTAAATCAGCGTAAAAGCGAAAGTAGCGCCCCCCAGAAGCCTTGGAGAAAAAGCCGGCCAGTGCTTGCGAAAGTAGAGAAACAAAAGGTCGCCATCCCAACGCAACCTTTGCCAGACAAGCGTCTTGAGATCCATGGGGGCATCGGTATGCCCAATAGCCAGCGTAGCAAAGGGAATGCGCCAATTGGGGTGACGGCCAAAGTACTGTTTTAATCTCAACGTTAGATCCAGATCCTCGGCGGTATGGGTATCCCAGCCGCCAATTTTGACCAGCACATCACGACGAAAGGCGCCGAAAGCCCCAGAGATATTATTTAGCAGATTCCAGTGCCCAAGGCCCGTCTTCCCCCCCTGCATGGAGATCAAGTATTCAATCGCCTGCATCCGGGTCCACAGCGAATCATTGACATTGCGTACCCGCAAAGCACCGCCGACGGCAGGCACATTGGGATCGGCGAACAGCGGCACGATTTGAGAAACCATATCATTGTCGAAAGAGGTATCGGCATCGGCATTAATCACCAACTCACCGCTGGCTCTGGCCAGACCTGCATTTGAAGTCGAAACCCGACCGCCACGTTGCCACTTGGGCAACACGATAATCTCCCGTCCAGGGCGACGGCATTCAGCTGCGGCTGCTTTGGCAACTGCAAAAGTTTCGGCGTTTTGTACCGCGCCATCAACCACGGCAATGATCTCCATCTCCCCTGGATAGTCCTGTTCAACTAGGGTGACTATGGTTTGCCGCACCGCTTCTTTCTCGGCGTAGCAAGCAATGATGCAACTAACCTTGGGCCGATAAGCCTTTTGAACCTTGGGACGACGAAATGTTCGCCAATGCCAGCCGATGACGCCTGAAACTACGATCAACATCAATGGTATTTCATAGAGGAAAATCATCGGCACCAGCCAGAGAAACAGACTGACGTCTGTGGCAAGCTTGTGCCAAATATCCAGGCTCATAAAAGCCAGGGTATTGAACTCACTCACCGTCCAATACCTCGGCCTGCTGCAGACGACTGGCCAACCAGGACTCAACTTCAGTATCAAGTTGTTGATCCGGCAGGCTGATTGCCTTAAACCTGAGTCTCAGCTCCCCTTCAGGCACACTGTCATTAAGCCGCTGCAGCTTTTGCTTCAATGCCGGTAACTGTGACTCGCCGGTGTAAGGCAATAGTAATAAGACACCTTGGTCATCATGGCTATTGCAGGCGTCCGTTACCCGCACCAGGCTCAATAATCGCTGCTTGAGCGCATCAAGTAAGACTAAGGAACGGGTTTCTCCGCTGCCGGCCAGATCTGGCGCCAACGCCTCCAGCTCCAATACCAGCAACAGATGCTCATGATCATGACGCAGCGCCAGCTGATTGTGCCATTGCAGCAACCAGAGGAAATGGGCCCGACTCATCTGTTCGCCAAGTGCGGCAAGCAGTTGTTGCTGCACGCCATGGCGCACCAGTTCTCTTCCCTGCTCCGCCAGTTCAAAGTCAGAGATGCGACGTATGGTCAGCTCGTCCGGTTGATGTCCATGACCACAGTGCAGACAAACAGCCTCGACCTTGGCCTCCAAAAACAGGCTATTACAGCTATTACAATGCTGGTTTTCTATTGGTCTGTCATAGTCGACACCTATATGCCGCAGCCGCTGCAAACAGTTGGGGCAACTGAGTCCGCTACTACGACCGAAGGCTTGCTGATTATCCACATGACCACAGTTAAAACAGTGCAAACTGGTCTGCATATCAATTTCTATGCTGCGGCACTGGGGACAGAGATCGATATAGTTGAGATGTCCTGAGTGGCACTTGCAGCATAGCCTAACTCTGTCCCTCAACTTGGTGGGTGCCAGCCAATGCCGGTTCATTAATTTATTTAATAGGGTCTGACTTTCCTTCGCTGAATCAGTCAATATCTGCAGCAGTGGATACTCATAAAGATGTGGCTTTTCCGGCGTAGCCACAGGTTGCAAACTATATTCAGGGAATAGCCACATAAAACTCAACAGCCGATAACTGACATCATCCCGGCTGGGTAATTTAATTAAGTTCTTCCTTTGCCAATAATTTTCCAACTCTTGTTTGAAGTCAGGCTGAAATAAACCATTGGCCAGATAATCAGATAAAAGGCTTGGCGTTACCACCTTGATCATGGCCATAAAAGTCGATGGCTGTTGCCTCAACAGAATAAGCGCTTGGTCCTGAATTCCTGTCGGCAGATTCAGGCAGATGGCATCATAAGCAAGCCCGGTATCCAAGAAACCAAAAACATCATTAA
The DNA here is from genome assembly GCF_007636515.1 of Shewanella sp. MSW. NCBI lineage: Bacteria > Pseudomonadati > Pseudomonadota > Gammaproteobacteria > Alteromonadales > Shewanellaceae > Shewanella > Shewanella sp. MSW. The sequence continues at coordinate 87,495 of NZ_LVDR01000002.1, read as the reverse complement.
ATTCTTCAAAATCATTGCCATATAATTCTTCACCTCTATCACCAATCCAACAAGGAATGGCCTGCGCCTCAACATGGATATCTGCTCTGGTAATAGACATATAAATCCCGACAATGATAAACCCGCCAATGATAAGAGGAAAAACCTCGGCTAAGTTCATACAATTTAATTAGACAAAAATGAAATTCAACAAATGGGGATTATATAGACAATGAAGAAAACCGCCAATATTTTGACAAAAAAACCGTAATTACCACCAAAACCACTTAAACCAACCTTTAATTGATCATATTTTATAATAACCTCACAAAACATAATAAACAGAGTTAATCAATACACCTGTTTTTATTTTCCAACGTATCAAGCTGTATCGACCAATTCAGTTTCAAAACCATCCACTTTTATATCCTGTTGTTTGCCACTGATGGGATCAATAAAGCGCAACCGACAAGCCATAAGTTTGAGGGGCTTATTGAAATTGTCTTCGCTCCTGGGTTGCAGTTCGGGGTAAAACCTGTCGTTCAGCAGTGGCATTCCAAGACTCTGCATATGCAGCCTGAGTTGGTGAGTCTTACCGGTAATTGGACTTAGACTGAACAGCCCCATATCGCCATTAACGGCGATGAGACTGATTTCCGAGTGACTGTTGGCCTCACCCTCGGCCAAACGCATGATAAAACTGGGCTCGCCCTTGATAAGGCGATTTTTCACCGTCCAGTGCAGCGGCAGGCTAAGTTCGCCAGTTGCCAATCCCGCCTGAAGCTCAGGTGTCAGCCGCGCCAGCGCCTGGTAGTCCTTGCGTATCTGGCCTTCACGGAACAGCGCATGATAGGCATGCCGGGTTTCGGGATCTGTGGACATCAGCATGACTCCGGCCGTTTCTCTGTCCAGCCTGTGCGCCGGCGCTATGGTTTCTATTCCGGTGCGGCGCCTTAACCTGTGCACCAGGCACTCGTTGACATAGTTGCCGCTGGGAGTCACAGGCAAAAAGTGCGGTTTGAACACCAGAATACTGTGCTCGTCCTGAAACAGGATCCGCTCTTCAAAAGGGATCCGGGTTTCTTTGGGGACTTCACGGTAATAGTAGACCCTGGCGGTAGGCCGATAAGGGGTATCGGCCTGGATAGGCTCGCCATTTTGCCAGTGTACCTTGCCGGTTGCGACCCGCTCACGCCAGACATCGGCATCGATGCGGCTGAAATGGTCGATAAGAAAGGCCAATACAGTGGGCTTATCGGTCACATCCCTTGGCAAGACAACATAGGAGGGCTGTGCGGCTCTGTCTGTTTGGCTCATAACTCTTCCGGCAAAATAAAAAATGGCGACTCGGGGCCGCCATTCTACTCTATCTGCCTCAGATTATTCGAGGCGAGTACACTCAAAGCTGCTGCTGAACATGGGACTTAATCAACTTGAGCACAAAGTCCATGGTCTTGTGGCAATCAGGTTGATTCAACAACAGCTGTTTGTCCTTGTTGTATAAGGGCAAAACCTCCAACCAACGCTGGCTCACCCAAGCGGCATCATCCAGATGCACTTCTGATGAGTAGAGCCCGCGCAAATCCGGGTTGACCTCATAAAACTGCTCCAGTGCCGCGCTGATAAGGGTGAACTCGCCCCGAATAGGCTCCTCGGCCCAGTTGGGACAATCCATTACCTTTGCCAGCCAGCGGCCATCTTTTTCCTGTTTGGCGGACAGGACTTTGACCCTTTGCTTGCCTTCCAGGGTGATACTCAGCGAGTCATCTTCGAGCTGATTGAAGTCGATGAGCTCGCAGCGAGTGGCAATGGGAAAACTGGGCGGCATGGCAACGTTATTACGCATTCCGAAAGCCAGCGGATATTTCCCCTTCAGGACATCGGCCACCATGCTCAAGGTAATGGGGTCAAGGATCCTGATCTCAAGCCGTCCACCTGGCAACAACAAGGCATCATAGGTCAGTAACGCCATTTCCTGTGTATGCATAGCAACCTCCTTCCCCTCGGGGAGTGAGCAACCGAAAGCGAACCTGAGGTTCAACATTCGTTTTAAAGTCTAGCAGTTGCTGAAATTTCATCCATTGGCAATTTAGGCTAGTCCTTAGGTCTGCTAATGAGTTAGACAGGCGTTGAGTGGATTTTGTTGCAAGCGTATTTATAGAAGCTCCAGCCTTTGGGCTATTTTGCCGCCGAGAAATACCTCGGCAAATTCATCAGCCAATCTGGTACTCATATCGGCGGCGCGGCGCCAATATTGAATTCGACTGGCACTATCCAAGGTTTCAAAGTCCTTGCGATCTGGAATTTTGCCATAGGGTAACGAAGCGACAAACTCCTCTGTGGGTGCCAACACCAAAGCATTGTGATAACGGCGCTTGGCCCGGCGCCAAGGCAAGGATTTATCGAACCATCCCGGCGCCATATGGGGATAAAAATGCGGATACAGGGTCAACCCCGGCGCCCGTGACAGCGGCAGGTCGAAGTGGTAATCGGTGATGCCGCCATCATAGAAGTGCCCGTTGGTCACGCCGCGGATTTCGGTTACCGGTGACAGCAGCAACGGAATAGAACCTGTGGCCAGCAACACGGCTTCGATATTGTCACTGCTGAGCAAGGCGCTGTCTCCCGGGAGATCTTTCAACTGAGCGAAGGGGGAACCCTCTATGGCAGAGGCGAATACCAGACGCTCAAAGTGCCACCCCAAGGTGCGGCGACTGACAAGGTTGGTCATGGCGGCAGCGCCCAGGCCTGCCGCCAGCGCCAACTTACTGCCGGCCCGGTTCAAGTGACGGGCGCGGCATACCACTATATGGCTGCGAATATGCGGCTGTTTGAGGATCTCTTCGGCGCCGCTGGTGCCTAAAATCCCGCTGACTATACCGCGGACCTGGCGGCTGACATCTTCCCGACTCGGACGGGTTTCATAGCGCTGGCCTATGTAGAGCTGTTCCAGCCTTTGATAAGCCGCCAGCGGATCTGCCTGAGCCAGACAGGCCAAACGCCAGGCGCCAGATGAAGCACCAAAAGTGTAGAGCGGAGTCTGCCTCTGTTTGAAAAACTCACCAAACAGGTATTTATCTAGCCCGGCAATCCCCAGCCATTTGGGACCACCGGATGCCGCCAATAGTTGAGTAAAATGCTCGGGTTTTAATCCCTGTTCCATCAATGTCTGATGGGCGTCTGTACCGGCAAGAAATCGTAAGTTAGCCAAAAAGTCACTCCCTGAGCCGCAAAAGTCACAGGCAAGATACCGCAGCCTTGCACGGCAACCAAGTTTGACTCAGTATTTCCCCTCCTCCCGACGGCTCCGAAAACGGCCGGGATAGCCCTTGTTTAAATGTCCAAGAAAATGTTCTAAAGACAGCTTTGAAAGTAGAGATAGTCATAAATAGGCTGTTAACTCAAAAACCACTGTATAAATAAAAGCAAAACAGCCAATTAACCCCCAAATAAACCCAATATCAGCAGATATCGCCAAAATAGGCAGCTCCCCAAACAACCAAGTTCAGGGAAAAATTTTCTCGAAAAAACCAAATGTTTCTAGAACGCTGCGCTCTGAGTTATCACTTTTACGTCTAAATGCATCAATTGTAACAATGCTACTATCCACGCAATAAAAATGCAGTTTTGAATCATTCAAGAGGTCGTATGCGCTTAGCTCTTATTTCACTGGCAGTGGCGAGTCAACTGACTGTTCCTGCCGTCTTTGCTGCCGAAGAGCAGCCCAGTATCGAAACCATCTCCGTCATAGGTTCACGTATCGCCCTGCGGACCGCCACCGACAGCGTGGCACCGGTCGATATCATTACGGCCGAACAACTTGAAGCCACTGGCATGACGGAAACCGCCAAGGCGCTGCAGTTTGCCGCACCTAGCTACAGCTTCCCCTTCTCCTCGGTCACCGATGGCTCAGATGCGGTGCGTCCCGCCAGTCTGCGCGGCCTGTCACCGGACCATACCCTGGTGCTGGTTAACGGCAAACGCCGTCATGGCTCGGCACTGGTCCACCTCTCAGGGACTGTGGGCAAGGGCTCCTCCAACGTCGACCTGAACGCCATCCCTATGACGGCCATCAAACGCATCGAAATTCTTCGTGATGGCGCTTCGGCCCAATATGGCTCTGACGCCATAGCCGGGGTGATCAACGTAGTGCTCAAAGACAACAGTGAAGGTGGCATGGTATCGGCCCAAGCCGGTCAAACCTATCAGGGTGATGGCGAGCAGTGGCGTGTCGGCCTCAACCACGGCCTCAGCATAGGTGACACTGGCTTTGTGAATCTGTCGCTGGAAGCACATCACAAGAACAGCACCAATCGCGCCGGTTTGGATCCGCGTCAGCAATATCCATTGCTGGCCGATGGCAGCCTGGATCCCCGCGAAGAAACCGTTAACCGCAAGAATCACCATGTGGGTGACGCCGAATATGACAACCTGGGGTTGTTTCTCAATGCCGCTCAGGAGTTTGCCAATGACAGCAAACTGTACGCCTTCGGTGGCTTGAGCCAGCGCGAGACCCGCTCCGGCGCCTTCTTCCGCCGTCCACTGGATAGCCGCAATGTTACCGAAATCTATCCCGATGGTTTCCTGCCGCAGATAACCCCCAAGATCACAGATCAGTCGCTGCTGCTGGGTTATGAATTTAACCTGGGCGAGTGGCAGTTGGATGCCTCGGCCGGATACGGCAAGAACCGCTTTAAGTACCGGGTCGAGAACACACTCAACGCCTCTTTGGGCCCCGGCAGCCAAACCGAATTCAACGCAGGTACCCTGTCCACCGAAGAGTGGAACCTGACTCTGGATGCCTCACGTTACTTCGACTTTTACAATGACTCAGAGCTGCTGGTCGCTATGGGCACAGCCTGGCGCCAGAACGCTTATCAGGTGGAAGCCGGAGAGCAAGCCTCTTATATCAACGGCGGTTATCAGAACAAGGCCGGCGGCAGCCAAGGCTTTGGCGGCTTTACCCCAGAATCGGCGGTAGATGAGGATAGAGACAACATAGGTGTCTATCTCGAGGTGGAAAACCAACTGACCGACGACTTCTACTGGGCCGCCGCGGTGCGCTATGAAGACTATTCCGACTTTGGTGACAACACCAGTTGGAAGCTGGCCGCCAGATACGATCTGACCGACAACCTGGCACTCAGAGCCACGGCCAACACCGGCTTTCGCGCCCCCAGCGTGCAGCAACTGTACTTCACCAATATCTCGACCCTGTTCAACCCGGATCCCGTGACAGGCCAGCTGGTACCGACCGAGTCGGGCACCTTCAACAACCTGTCTTCCGTGACCCAGGCGCTACAGGTGGGCAAGCTGCAACCCGAGTTGTCAGAGTCCTTCAGCCTGGGACTGGTGTACACCAATGATTCCGGTCTGGCGGTGACTCTGGATGCCTATCAGATCAGCATAGATGACAGAATCGTGCTCTCCAGCTCGCTGACACCGGCCGACTCCCAGGTGGTGGCAGATGCGCTGGCCGGTACCAACGCCGAGTCGGCACGCTTCTTTATCAACGCCGTCGATAGCCGCACCCGAGGTGTGGATCTGGTGGTGACCCAGGACTTTGATCTCGGCAGCTACGGCGATCTGCGCGCCAGCCTGGCCTATGCCTATAACGACACGGAAATCCGCGATATTCATCTGCCAAACCTTCTGGATGGCTTGGAAGATCAGCTGTTTGACCGTATAGAGCAGACCCGGATGACCAAGGCCAATCCAAAGAACACAGGTAACCTGGGGCTGACCCACAGCCTGGGCGACTTCAAGACCAATCTGCGCCTGAGTTACTTTGGCCCCTACACCATAGGTTATTCCCGTGAAGACGTGGAGTACGACGGTAAGTTCACCGTGGATCTGTCGCTGACCTATGCGGCCACAGATAGCCTGAGCTTCACCGCCGGGGTGCAGAACCTGTTCGATACCTATCCGGAAAAACGTCCGGACGACAACAACTTCAACGGGATCTTCGTCTACCCCTTGACCAACACACCTTTTGGTTTCAACGGCGGTTACTACTTCCTCGAAGCCAGATACAGCTACTGATTTACCGGGAAACACATTTGCAGGGAAACATATTTGCAGGGAAACATGGGGGCCGGCGATATCGCCGGCCTTTGTGCTTTTTGGCGCTGATGCCGCTGATATCTGCCGCTTGGCAACTCAAGCGCCTGTAGGCGCCTGCTGCTTCTCAAAGAGATCAAACTACCAGCAGGAATGCTATTATACTGAGCCAACCCCTTTCCCCAGAAGATACAAAATGATAGTGGATACTCTGGCCAACCGTGGCCATTACCGAGTGCTGGGCCCGCGTATTCAGGCAGCCCTGGATTATCTGGCCGCAACAGACTTCAGCCAACTGGCCCCCGGCAGCTATGAACTGGATGGTAAAAAGCTGTTTGCCATAGTCAACGATTACCACACCAAGCCCAGAGAAACAGAGCCATTCGAGGTACATAGACGCTATCTGGACGTGCAGTATGTGGTCAGTGGTGAAGAGGAGTTTGGCTACCTGCCGCTGGGAGCCCAAACGCCCAGTCGCCCCTATCATGAGACGCACGACTATGCCGAGTTTGATTATCAATCCAACCGCCAAGCCGCGGCATTTATCCCTTTGAAGGCCGGCATGTTTGCCATTTTCTTCCCCGGAGACATGCATATGCCGGGTACGCTGGCCAAGGCCGTTGCTGTCCGCAAGGTAGTCGTAAAAGTACTGTTGGATTAAAAGAGCACTTGCAGTAAAACGCCCGCGATTGCGGGCGTTTTGGGGTCAGTGGTTTATTTATCGTCTTGGGGTGTGGGCTTGCAAAGCATCTCCTCGGCGCCATAACCCCAGGTCACCCTGGCCTCGCCCTGATGCTCCCAGAAGCTGTAGTCACCGCCCTGATACTTGGCGCCGCTACCGCTTGGCACACTGAACATCAAAATGCTTCTGTCACCGCGCTCGGCAATCATGGTTGCCGGCTCTGTCTCGAAGAAAGTAGTCACCAACTCATTGGCCGGGTTGCCGTCACAGGCAAAGAATACCGGGCCGCTAAACTCCACCAAGTGATAACGGGCCTGCAGTTCCACTATCCGCCTTTGATATGAATCCTTGGTACATTGCAGCTTGTCTTCACTCTTCCAACATTCGTTGCGGCCCTTGATCCAGCCGCGCTGCTCGGCCTTGAGCAGGGGTGGCTGTTCATTGACCGCCTTGTCACTGGCCTTGGCATAAACTTCGGCCAGCTGCTGATCCAGCTTGGCAAGCTCGGGTTCCTGACAAATAAGCATCTCTATGCTGGAGGCCCGCTCGCCCAAGGCGTTGCAATCAAATGTCGGCAGTTCCCGCTCCGCCCCCTGGGGCGAGGTTGAGCCATCACCTGTAGCCAATGCGGCGGCAACATCCTGGCTGTTATCCAGTGCCTGCTGCCCGCAGCCACTGAGCGTCGCCGCGGCGACCAACGCCAGTACAAGCCCTGCCTGTGAAACTGTCCCCAAACTCATTTTTGCTCCTTAATCTTCTCGCTAGATCTACTCGCGGCTGCCAAAGCCTTTGCGCAAACTAATCCTAGTCTAAAACCCGTCGCCTGTCCGCTGGCTGAATTAAATGTCAGATCAATAAGTTGGCTACTAAGCCTTATCGACAAAATCCTGCAATGCCTGCAGGTTGGCTATTTTCAGCAAGGCACCCTGTTTTATGACCAGGCCCTTGTCGATAAGCTCTTTTACCGCCCTGCGATAGACCCGGCCTGAGGTGCCGAATCGCTCCGCTTCCTGATCCGGGCTGCCACAGGAACCCAGCATCACCTCTTCGTGTTGACGCCTGAGCAGATCGAAAGCGATGTTGTAGCTGATGGGGTGCAAGAGCCTATTGGTGTAGATGTCCAGCGAGTCCTGATAATCCCAGGCCAGGGCGCTGGCAAAAAAGAGGGTAAATTCGGGTTGTTGCAGCAGCATCTGCCTGACTTTCTTCAGGCATAACCGGCGGATTTCCATCGGCTCTTCGGCCACCACACTCCACTGACAACTGGTGGCGGTAAAGAACTCCATCTCACCGAAAAGGTGCCAGTCGCAATCCAGCTCCCCCAATTGAAACCTGCGGCCATTGACGGCGCAGATATTCATCGACACCCGGCCTTCGGGCACCAGGCACATATGGGTCAACTCCCGCCCCTGAGACAAGAGATCTTCACCAGCCTGCAGCAATTGGTTCTGGACGCAGCACTCGAGCATGGCGTCGCAAAACGCCTGGTGAGACTGCTTTAGATGCGCACTGAAACGCCCGGTGCTGTATGGTTGCAGCTGCATAACAACAAGCTCCCGTAAAGATGATGGCTCATGCTAGCCCATCAGCCTTACGGGCACAAACTTCAACAACAGAGCGCCTCCAGCGCCGCCAAAGACGCTAGCTTCTCCCCCTGCATCATAGCGCTATCGGCGTCGACATACTGGTTGATGCCCTGTTGTACATCTTCACCATACAAGACCACATTATTGAGCACCGCAGCCACTTCCAGGCCTCTCAGGCGGCCAAGCGTCAGCAGCGCGGCTGTTTCCATGTCGGCCCCCAAGACTCCGAGTCGATGCCAATGACGGCAAATCTCCAGCTCATCATCCCGGTAAAAACTGTCGTGTGAGCGCACTATGCCGGAGTGGAAGCGGCAATCGCGGCGCTGCAAATAGGCCGCCATGGCATTGATAAGCTGCCGACTCGCCAGCGCCGGGTAACCGGGCGGTGCATAACAAGCTGAGCCACCGTCATCGCGCACTGCGGCCTCGGCCAGAATCAACTCGCCCAAGGCTATCTGCGGCTGCAGCGCGCCGGCGGAGCCGACCCGAATAACACGGCGGGCGCCACACTGATACAACTCTTCCAGGGCGATAATCGCCGATGGTGCGCCTATGCCTGTGCTGCAAACAGTGACAGCCACGCCTTGGTAAAATCCGCCCATGCTGCGAAACTCGCGGTTCTCTGCCAGCAACCGGCCATCGTCCAACAGCGCGGCAATCCGATTGACCCTTTGTGGCTCACCGCAAAGGATCACCCGCTCACTCACCTGCGCCGGAGACAGACAGATATGCGGCTGTTTATCGGCGCTCATCAGCAAGCCTCCGCCGGACGGCTGCCATTGTCTTTGGCGGTACGCATCCACTGACGGGTGCCGTTGGCGGCAATAAACAGCAGAATGATGTATTCAATCGACAGGGCATAAACCCCCTGGGCGGCATAAATGCCGACACTGACCACATTGATAAGTACCCAGAGGATCCAGTTCTCGACATATTTTCGGGTCATCAGAATTTGCGCCACCACAGACAACACTGTCATTACTGAGTCCCAAAAAGGGAAAGCATCCGGCTCCAGCACTGGCTGGGCCAGCTCGGCACCAAACAGGTTGAGCGTATCGACACTGACCTGGGCAAAGAGAGCAAATACCGGATCGATATAGACAGTCATCAGGCCGATGCCCAGCACTGAGACCGCCGCGGTAAAGGCCAGTTTTTGCTTCGACAGCCAACGCACCTTGAGGGTGTCGCCGGTTTGCTGATCCGGCCGGGTCCAGGCATACCAGCCATAGAGGTTGGCGCAGAAGAAAAACAGCTGCAGCAGCAAGATGCCGTAGAGCTGTATTTGATAAAAAATAATCGCAAACAGAGTGACATTAACCAACCCAAACAGATAGTTAATCGTTTTTTCCTGGCTGGCAAACCAGATACAGAGCAAACCAAATACTGTGCCCACGGCTTCAATCCATGACATGGCATAGCCACTGCCAATGGGAATGTTCACCAGAGTATTGTTGATATCAAACCAAGCGGCAATATCCATCATCTATTCCTTGCATTATTGTGTTTTGGGCCAATGTAAGCAGATGGCAAAGCTCAAGTTAAGGACATTTGTCCACCTTGGCTGATTTAAGTCACAGCACACAATTGTTTGATCTCTTCAGCACGACGTCCATGCCGGTCACAGAGGTTCACAATAGAGTTTTTCCACTTTTGGGATTCGCTTTTTTCGATTCGGCAACATTGGGCGCTATGTAACATTTTGGTTAACTCACTCAAGTCAGATGTGACTCAGTTCACTTTCCCCTGTTAGTTATCCCGCCATTATTCGGACATACCTTGGAAGCACTTACCCAGCTATGAAAGATATAAAACGACTGGACTATGAATTAATGCAGGTGCTTATCGCCATAGATGAGCATAGAAATTGCCAAAATGCGGCCCATGCCTTGAGGATAAGCAATTCTGCTATGAGCAGGTACCTCAAGCAGCTAAGAGAAATTTTTGATGACACCCTGTACATCCGCCGTGCCAGTGGTTTTATTCCCACCCATAAAGCAAGTCAATTACTGCCCATGATTAGGGAGTTGTGTCAGCGCTATCAGGAGTTGGAAAATCAGTTCACCGAGTATCAACCGGCCAAGTCACGGGAGCACTTTGTTATTTCCGTTTACGATGACTTCAGTCCGATTATTCACAAAATACTCAATAATAAGGTACGTCCTTTCGCTCCTGACATGAGTTTTGATATTCGAATTCTTTCCCACGAATACACCACAGAACTGGAAAACGGCAATATAGATATTGCCGTGATGTCAGAAAGTTATACCGGCGCCCATTTACAGGGCAATCTATTTGCCGAAGTGAAAAACTTGTATTTATTGGGCAGCCGTAAACATCCTTTCTTGCAGGATAATGTGCAGGTGACTTTGGAAGACCTGTTCAAATACCCTTATTATGAGATGGATAATTTCTGCGACTTACCCGAGCCTTTAATTGTCTCGGCAGCCAGACGGCGCAACCAGGATTGTGTCATTGCCGGCTCTACCGGGAGTCTGGCCAGCCTCGCCTGTGTACTGCTGGATATGCCTTACTACTCCATATCCTGCAATCTATTTACCACAGATTATATCGCCAGCTTTCCCAATCTTATTTATAGAAAACTGCCTCTCGAAATAAGTGAGACGCTGTTAAGCGAAATAAACACCAACAGAGATATAGGCCATTATGTCGTGGTCAGTGATCTAAATAAATCACAGGCCAGAGACTGGCTTAAGGAGGTATTGATCAGAGAGCTGAAAAGCGAATGGAATAGGGGAAGGTGCAAATAAGTCCTAGTGGCACTCTGGCTTACACAGCAATTGGCGTTCAAGGCATCTGACTGAAGGCATGCCGGGGCCTGTCAAAGTCGGATAACGCAGAAAGCCGATTGCTGTGAAAGCCCCGAAGGGCGTGGCTTACGGACCTGCCTGCTGTGTTGTGTTTCTTGCAAAGGACTAGGGCCATTTGCTGCGAACCACGCCTTGCATCCAGGCCTGTAAGCCGACGCAGAGCACACATGAGGCTTGTTCGCACCTTCCCAGGAAAACCCAACTCATAACAAAAAGTCTCCCGGAATGAACATGGCAAGAGTTCGCTCTTGTCAGGGGGAGCTATTACCTAAGGGATAACAAGATGAAACCAAAAATACTGAATATGGCCACATATTCGGCAGGGTTGGCTGCGCTCCTTTGTCTGCTGGGACAAGGGGTTCAGGCGGCAGACAGCTGCCTGAATTGTCACAGTGATCAAGCCAAATTACAGGCGCTGATAAAGCAACATCAGTTGGAAAAAGAGTCGCTCTCCGTCGAGCAACAATCTCTGCAACTTTTGGTAAGCCAAACAGATATGGGCAGTCATGCCGAACTCGGCTGTCGCGACTGCCACAGCAAGGCCGACAAACCAGAGGGCAGAGCCTGGCACCCAGGCGTTCTGGCCGATCCCAGTGCCGATGGCGGCAGTGTCTGTGGCGACTGCCATGGTGAGGAGATGATTACCAACTTCCGCCACTCACTGCACTTCACTGTCAATGGTGTTGCCAAGGGCTTGATGGAAAGGTTGCAGCAGACCCCAGAGCGGGCCCAGTTGTTTGAACAGATGCACAATGGCGAAGAAGGCTGTGCCAGTTGCCACGCAACTTGCGGCCAGTGCCATGTCAGTGCTCCCGACTTCGCCGGTGGCGGCCTTTTGAACAAGCACGCCTTTATCGGTACACCGGATCCGGTCAAAACCTGCGAAACCTGTCACTATGAAAATGCCGAGCAGCACAAAGAGCAAGATGTGCACGTCACCAAGCACAATATGAGCTGTATCGACTGTCACAGTGCACAGCAGGAATTCCACGGTCGGGACATCAAGCAGATCCCCGAAGGCAGACTCTACAGCGAAGGCCCGAACAGTAACAAGACCGGCCCCTATGAGCAGACTCAGAAACGCGACATTATCGTGGTGAAATGTGAAGACTGCCACCAGGATAAAGTCGCCGATCACACCGAACTTCTAAGCGGTAAGGCCTCTCCCATAGATCACAATGCCAAGCTGAAATGTACCGCCTGCCACACCCAGCCCTACAGCAACTGCTTCGGTTGCCACCAGGACGACACCTTGTCTCTGGGCAACTGGCAGAGCCTCAAGACTGCCGAGACTCCGGAGCAGAACATCAAGCTGGGTCTCAGCATAGCCAATGATAAAAACAGCAAATTGATTCCGCTGAGCCATTCGGCCGGGATCAGTATCGATGCCGGGGTCAAGGTGGATCTCAAAGATCCGGCCACCAAATCCTATTGGGTGCCCTTTTCTACTCACTTTACCGCCAAGAACCCTCTGGCGACCAAGCAGGCACGCGAAAGTGGGCGCATGTGTGAAAACTGCCACAACACTGATGAGGATATCTTCCTCAAAGAAAGTGACGTTCATCTAGGAGAAACAGATCCCGTCTCAGAAAGCCAATGGATAGTCCCTAAAGAACGTTTACCCAAACACTGAGCCCAGGAGCCGAATATGAAACATAAGATGATAATCAGTTTACTGCTGTGCGGTCTTGGCAGTATGCAATACGCGCAGGCCCAGGAAAGCGCCTTTCAGACCTCAGGAGTGATCATGGGGCTGAGCAACTATCTGTGGCGCGGCCTGACCATCAGCGACGACAAACCCTCACTGCAGGCCGATATCATGTTGGAACATGAAACCGGTTTCTATGCCGGAGTCGCCTTTGAAACCTATAGGTATCAAGGCGATGAGGGCATAGAGAAAGATTATGAAATCGACTACTACGCGGGTTACTACCTGACGGTCAACGACGAGTTGGGCTTTGGCTTCAATGCCATGCGTTACACCTATGGTGACAATCACTCCAATCTCGAATACACACTGTCCATGGACTACAACAGCTTAAACTTGGCGCTCAACTATGATCAGGACTTTGAAACCTGGTACAGCGAGGCCAACTATGCGCTGCCGCTGGCACAATATGGCGAACTGGTGATCCATGGCGGCTATTACTTCGATGCCGAAACCATGGGCTTTGAAGATAAGGGGGAGCTTAAAAACAGCGCCTACGATCTGGCACTGCGCTACAGCTATCCCCTGTTGTCACAGTTGGATCTGCTGCTGGAAGCCAGTTATCAGGAGTTTGAGCACGACCACTATATGATAGGACTCGCGTTCAACTTCTAATCAAGCTAGTTAACGACTAATTCCTCACCATAATAATAATTAGCAACTCCCAAACTCTTGCCCCGCCCCTGCAGCGGGGCTTTTTTTAGGTTCATCCTAGCCTTCCGGGTAATGCACCGGCTTGATCAGACACATGGCGAGCATTTTCTCGGCGCAATAGGCGGCGCGCAGATAGTCCCGCGCTTTAGCTCCCTTGAGGTTGTGACTCAGCGTCATCAGCCCGAGACGCTCGGCCCTTTGCGCCAATGTTGGCCTTGGTGCCGGCAGGCCATCGGCCAGCTCATCCAGCACCCCATGCAGGGTTTGTTGCATCAGGCCCAGGCGCGGCTGCGGCGCCTGGGGAGCTGAAGGCTCGGCCAGCGCCTGCGCGAGTAGTTGCTGATCGCCGGATTGGGGCAAGGTATCGAAAAAGAGGCTGAACCAGTTATCCAGCAGCAGGGACACAGGTCGCAGGTATAAGTGGCTGGCAGTGCGCTCGATGCGCGCCACTATCAGCTCGGGTACCCTCTCGCCCAGCAACTCCAGATTGGTCACGGCTCTTTGACTCAACTTGTTGTAAGGCAGCGAGAAACTCAGCAGCGCCTGCTCCCTGTCCCAATAATGCAGTTCCATACACTGACTGGCCTGATTGAAACCACTCAGGTAGAGACCGCTCGGCCGGAAACACAGGTACTCCTGTTGCCAGTCTATCTCGCCGGCAACAGAGAGACTCACGGGCTCCAGCGGCTGGGTCGCGGGGTAAACCCGGGTATCCTGCAAACGCCGCAGGCGCCCCCAGGCATTGAGTTCGGCCTGAGCCAGGGCTTGGGTCTTACCCTGCCAACCCAGGGCCGACGGCGCACCTGCCAGCATGGGCAGACCGCGAAATACGCTGGCATAATCCAGCCGCTGCTCGGCTTTGGGGCGGCTCTCGGCCAGGGTGATAAAGCGCCCCTGCTCATCCTGCAATACCTGAGTCACACCATGGGCGCCCCCTTCGCTTTGCCAGGGAAAAGCGCCCAGCCCCAGCACCTGCTCCGGCGCTTGTTGATAGGGTCTTTGCGTCTGAGCCTGGCTGCCTTCCAGGGCCGCCAAGGAGCGGGCCAGACAGCTGAGCAGCAATTTTCGGTCCCTGACGCCTTGGCCCGAGACATATTTTTCCAGCGTGCCATGCAGCTGTTTCAAAGCGGTCAGCGGCAGATTTTGCCTGTCCATGGGCACCAGCAGGAGTTCCAGCTCTATCAGGGACGAGGGCCGCAACCTCTCGATGCCGAGCTCAGTCATCTGCTCCAGCAACTTAAGACAACGGCGCTTTAACTGATCGCGGCTCTGCTGCCCCAGATACTGCAACTGCGCCTGCTCATCGAGCAGCCATTGCGGCCATTCAAAGGCGATGGCCTGTTCTTGGCAATAGAGCCAGACGGCGAGCAGCGCATAACGCTGCGCCTCTTCGGTGCAGATAATATCCTGCAGCCCCTGTACACGCCGAAAATACAGCTGCTGCCCCTCCAGTTCGACGCAGACTGTGCCTTGCGCAAGCTTAATATCCACCGCCCAGCGGCGCTGACTCTGCTGGTACAGACGGCGAACCTGAGTCTTGCCGGCATCATTCAAAAGCTCGGCCAGATGGAGTTCCACCCGGGGCGGATCTTCGGCGCGAGTCTCAGGGGATGCGGGCCGCTCCAGCAGATAAAGCGCCGCTGCCACTATGTGTTTACACAGGCCGGAGGCGCCGCAATCGCAGCGACTGGCGAGCGGGTTATCCCAATCCAGCTGCCCCTTTTGCCCTTCAAACTCAAAGCCATAATCCTGCATCTGCGGCTGGCTTTGCTCCAACGCCTTGCGGGCCCGGCGCACCAAACCTGCACTGCCGAGGCTGGTGAGTATGGTTTCATTCATCGGCGTAGCCCCATAGTCAGCGCCAGCCATTCGGCAAAGTTATCCGGGCTGAGTGAGCCTATCTCCATCCCCAGGCGCTGCAGGTTGTCGGTACTAAAAGTGCTGTAGAAAGGCTCGGCATCGTGATTCATGGCGGTCATCCCCAACATCTTGATGCCACTGTCTATCATCCCTTGAGCCTGGGCCAGTAAGGTCTGCATCGAACCGCCCTCTTCAAAGTCGGACACGGTTGCCACCACAGAGCGCCCCGGCTCAGAACAGAGTTGCTGACAATAGCGCCAGGCCTGGGAGATCAGGGTGCCGCCGCCCAACTGGCAATTGAGCAACACAGACACGGGATCCTGGGCCTGCTCACTCAAGTCCACCACCTGGGTGTCGAACACCACCAGCGACAACTTCACCGATGGCAAGCGGGTCAGGATCCCGGCGATCACTGCCGAGTAGATCAGTGAAGTCGCCATGGAGCCGGACTGATCTATGCAGAGCACTATGTGCCAGGGCAGTTGGTGCTGCTGGCGGGCATGGAAATAGACCCGCTCGAAACAGACCTTCTCGCCATCAAAATGCTTGAGGTTGCGGCGAATACTGGTCTGCCAATCCAGATTGGCCAGCCGTTTCACCGGACTGTGGGCCTGGCGGTTGAGCCTGCCACTCAAGTTGTTGATATAGGTCGGCCGCAGGCGACGCAGCAACTCCTCGACCACTCCCTGAATAATTCGCTCTACCTGTTGCCGAATGGCCGGCTTGTGATGGGCATTGAGTTTCAGCAACTGCTTCAGCACCCCCATACTGGGAGTGATCTTTTCCAGCACCTGCGGCTGCTGCAACACCTGATGCAACCCAAAGCGCTCGACCGCATCGGACTGCAGCCTGTCGTTGACCGAACGGGGAAACAGGGTCTCCGCCGCCTCCAGCCAGTTGGTCACTGCCAACTCGCTTTCCCCCAAGCCAGCGCTTACCTTGAAGCCACGCTGCAGCTGGCCCTCCTGATAGAGCTGCTGCAACACCTCATCCTGTTGCTGTTGCCGGGCGCTGAGACGGGTATCAAGCGCGTTGGCATAGCGCCCCAACACCAGACGCCAGCGTTGCTTCAGTTGCTCATCCATTGACTCAATCCTTGTTGCTCCAGGTCACTGCGCAGCTGCCGCTCCAGCGCCAGCCCCTGTTGAAAGTCCTGCTCAGATATCCCGTATTGCAACCAATTCAGGCCGTTATCCCACTGATTCAGCTGCAGCAAACGGCGGCAGAGCTCATCCACCTCTCTGGCATCCAGCGCGCAGAACAAGCCCCTCATGGCCGGTAGCTTGTCGATAAACTGCGCCTCACTCAGCTCACTGAGCCAGTGATTCAGCATGGGCAACAGGCCATGGTCTTGCCGCAACCAGTGCGGCACCACCTTGAGCAGCGACTCAATCACAGGGAAGGGATCGTTTTGCAGCTGCAACTGTTGCAGCAGTGGCGCCGGGTCTAACTTGTCCAGCTCGATAGCCAAGGCCTGCAGGACAAAATAGAGCACGGGTCGATGGGCGTTATGACTTGTCAACCAGCGCAGTCTGTCACGCCAGGGAGACTCGAGCTCGTCCTGATGCAAGACAGCTACGCTCTGCAGATCCAACAGTAACTTCAGCGCCTCTTCATCGCTCAGACGGTTGATTGCCGGTAAATGAAAACCCACCTGATGCCACAGGGCTTTTTGGTAAGCCAGCAGCTCAATATCGGCAAACAGTGGATGATGCGCTGCCGCCAGCAAGGTCATAAAGCTATTGGCCAGTTGCTGAATGTCGCTGCATTGGCTTATCTGCTGCGCAATGGCATGGGCGCTCAGCTCTTCCGGCATCCCCAGATGCAGTGCCAACACCAGTTTTTCCACCAGTTGCTGCAAATCTTCCTGGGGCAACTCACTGAGCCGCCGTTTCACCACCAGCTCGAGACGTAGCCCCAGGCTGGATTTCTCGGCCAGTGCCACTTCCACCGCCGGAGTCCAATGATAGTCCCAATGTTCATGGCGATGGTTGAACTTCAATTGCCGGATGACCGGCATACCATTTTGTGGCCTGGCAAAACCGCTGCCCACAAACAGCAGCCGACACAGGAGGCGACGGCGCTCAATATGCTTGTCCGTCATGGCGTAGAGATCGAAGTGGCAGCGTCCCGGTTTATCCGTCTGCAATCTGGCCTTGCGACATAGCGCCAACACCTCTTCCACCAGCGGTAAACTGGGTTGGTCGGCCGGTAACTGCCCCAGGGCATCGCCGCTGAGCAACTTTTGCCAGGGTTCGAGTGTCGATGCCGACAGCTGCTGTTTAATCAGGCAGCTGCCCAAAGAATCCAGCAGATCATAGCTGCCGGGGCGCGCCAAGCCACGCAAACTACAGAGGGCCTGCAGATGTTCAAAGCAGTTTTTCTTATAGATCAGCGGCAGTTGCGGCATCTGCTCCAAGAGGTAGAGCAACCAATCATCGGCGTTCAATTGCCGCTGCTGAAACTGCCAGCGACAAAAGGCCGGATAAGGCATACCGGCGCCGTAGCCTTTGCGGGCATCCAGCAAGGCGTCACTGAAACGGATCACAAAGCTGTCTTGCGTGTCATCGACGACGATCGCCTCGGCCTCATCGGCAAAGTTAATCAACGCCGGGGTATGAAAACCACCTGTGAGCACGGCCACTCGCTCATAGCGGCGGCGGGCCGCCTTGATATGGGCCCGCATCTGGGTTTCACGGGCCAGATCGCCCATCTCTTCCAGGCTGTCTGTGCCAAAGCAGGCACGACTGGCGGCGCAGAACAGCAATACCTGGGTAAAGAAGCTCTCGGCCGAGGCGAAATTTTGTTGTTCAAACAAACGCTGCCAGAGTTCGTCGGCATCCCGGCAGCCCAGTTGCTGCTGTAGGCGGCGGCTGTAGTCCGAGCTTAAAAAGCGGCTATCACTCCAACGGTTACTTACTCCGCCCTCCTGCGCCTTTTCATCCAGATCGATGAAGATCACCTCAACGCCCTGCGCCGTCGCCCAGCGCAGCGCCTGCCACTCCGGGCTGTTCTCGGCCAGAGGGTAGTAGCTGCCACTCTGATAGATGGCAATAGGCGGCACCACAGTATCGCGCTGCAGCAGCGACAGATGGCGGATAAAACTGCCGGGGGCTTCTATTAACACAGCCTGGGGCTGCCGGCGCTGCAACTGCTCCAGCGCCATGGCGGCGCAGGCCGGGCTGTGATGCCGCAGCGGCAACCAGCACACCCCGGGATCGGCCGCGGCGGCCTTGAGCAGTTCGCCAAACTCCTCTCTAAGGAGCATCACCTCATCCACAGCGCTTTTCCTGCCTGGAAGAAGGCTTGCCAGCCCTGGCGTTCACGGGCGACCACATCCATGTAATGAGCCAGCTTCTTCACATCGTCGGCCTTGTCCTTGATTAGCGTGCCGTGCATCTGCTGCACCAACTGGGCGGCACTCATGGGCTCTTGCCAATAGAGGCTGTGCAGGGCACAGCCATGCACTATGTTAACCGCCTCGGCCGTGGACAGAGTGGCATCCATCGCCTGTGGGCCGACTGTGCTGCGAAGGTCGTGAAATACCCGCACCAGCAAGTCCACCAGCGCTTCATCCAGCTGCACCTGTTGGCCGCTGTCAGCCAGACGTTGGCTCACCTGAGCCAAAATCAGCTGGCGCTCCAGCAGAGGATCGCTGAGCACAGGCACTGTCTCGAAGTTGAAACGGCGCTTGAGCGCGCTGGACATCTCGTTGACCCCACGGTCCAGCAGGTTGGCGGTGGCTATCAGGTTGAAGCCGGGCTTGGCCTGAATCGAGACGCCCAGCTCGGGGATACTGAGGCTTTTTTCCGACATCAGCGAGATCAGCACATCCTGCACCTCCTGCGGGCAGCGGGTGATCTCTTCGATACGCACCAGCTTGCCCTGCTCCATCGCCTGATAGACGGGGCTTTTCAGCAGGGCTTCCAGACTGGGGCCACCAGACAGCAACAGGGCAAAGTTCCAGCTGTACTTGAGCTGCTCTTCCGTAGTGCCAGCTGTGCCCTGAATGAGATACTCACTACTGCCGCTGATGGCGGCGCTCAATAGCTCAGAAAGCATTGACTTGGCGGTACCGGGTTCACCGACCAACATCAGGCCGTTGTTGCCCATCAGGCTGACAATGGCCCGCTCCACCAGGGCATCTTCCCCGTAGTATTTGCGGCTGATATCAAGCGCCGCATCGCCGCAGATAAAACGTCGCACCGCTCCGGCCGACATGACCCAACCCGGCGGAATAACCCCCTTGTCGGCCGCTATCAAGCGTTGCAATTCATCCTGATAACGCTGCTCGGCATGAGCCCGAATGACTTGTTCCATCCTGTTTGCTTCTC
Source organism: Shewanella sp. MSW (assembly GCF_007636515.1). Taxonomy (NCBI): domain Bacteria; kingdom Pseudomonadati; phylum Pseudomonadota; class Gammaproteobacteria; order Alteromonadales; family Shewanellaceae; genus Shewanella; species Shewanella sp. MSW. The sequence goes on along the minus strand of NZ_LVDR01000002.1, from coordinate 67,804 downwards.
CTTATTGGCTGCCACCGCCAAGGCAGCAGCCTAATCCATCCGTTATCGACCTTTACCAGGGCAGTTTCGATTCCCAGTCCAATTCTGCCACGCACTTGTCGCCGACTTCACGATAGTCAACGGCGATGGCATTGAGCAGGTTGACCGGCACCTCGGCCAACGGCAGTTTACGGTAGCGGGCATAGCGGCCGCGGGGGTTAGTCCGCTCCATGACCCTGATGTCATAGATGGCGGCGGCCTCGTTTTCTTCCGGCACGCAGTTACCGCTGAAGCCGAACTCCACTCTCAGTCCCAGGGTATCGAAACGCTTGAAGTAGTGATCAAAGAAACCGCCATCTTCCGCTTCGCCGCGCTGATAACCTTTCTTGGTCAACAGGCCTCGCAGGGTATAGCAGTCGGTCATCCGGCCGCGCAGGTCATTGAGAGCCTCCTGACCTTCAGTTAGCGTCACTTCGGCACTTCGCAGTTGTTCGAACAGCGGCTTGACCTTGTAATCCTTGAGATGTGAACGCCAGGCATCCAGCGCTGCCGCCGCTAACAGGTTACCGCTCACCAGGCGTATGCTCGCCGCAGCGGGCAGTTGCAGCTCTTCATCATCAATATCGATAAAGGCGCCGTCTTCCGTGGGTCTGAAGGTTTGCCATTGACCATCAATCTCCACCTGCCAGAGGGTGCGCTGCAACAGGCGATACATGACCGGATGCTGATGCAGGTATTGCTGCCAGTCCGCGGCGAGCCAATGCCGCTCTGTGACCATGGCCTCATACAATCTGGCACTTTGCTGTTCAACCACCTGCTTGAGTTCTTTCTTGCAGTTGCTGAACCATTTTTTCACTTCGGCAATATCGCCTTCGTTGTCTGTCTGCCGAGGTTGCGGCAGGCTCTTGAGCAGCTTGCCCTCTTCGTTGAGCAATCTCAGCTTGAGGTCGTCCCCGAGTGCCAGCGCCAAAGTACGGCTGCCGAATTCAAACGGGCTGGGCTGGGTCAGATGTTCGAGCCCGGCCGTCTGCACAGTGCGATCCGCCAGCTCATCCTGAGTCCAGCCGTTACGGGCCGCAATTTGACTGACTTGCGCCCGCGCCAGCTCCTGCACTGAGTTGGTACGATAACGCCGCGAAATACTCAGCAGAAACTGAATAGCCACAGGATCGTCCGAGTTGGCCAAGGCCTGTAACATGGCCTCTATCTGTGCCCGCCGCTCATAGCGCTTCTTCATAAAAGGTTGGATCATGCCCAGCAGGGTTTGCGCATCGCCGCCAGCGATCAGGGCCAACATCCCCTTGTCTTTGATGGCCGAGCCCAAGAGCTCATTCTTTTTCTCGGCAAAACAGGTTTGAAACGCATCCTCAAGGGTCTTGTGTTGATACTCTTTACCCCAGTTATACCGGGCCCATTGCTGGAAAATTTGCAACTGTTGATGTTGGTGAGCGTTGGCGTATGCCAGCGCCTCATCATCCGAAGGACCACTGGTATCCTGGGCGATAAATGCCGACAGAATAAAATGCCCCAGACGCTGACGGCTTTCGCTATCCAGCAGCGACAGATAGTGACTCAGCAATGGGTTGCCCTGAGGCTGCTTGAGCTTCACCGCCAAGACTACCCACCAGAACACAAGTTCGGGCTCGACCGCGTTGCCATCTTCAAAACGGCATGCGGGCAGCGATTCACGCGGGAACCAATCCATCGACTTGGGTGGCGCCTTTTTAAGGCCGGCCTTGGCTTCGGCCAGCAGCGCTTCCTTGCCGAGAAACTGGCTGATATCGGCGCCGGTTTGCAACAAGGCTTCCAGCAGCACCACCCGGGTTGGCATATCTTTCTCTTTATTCAGCGCCTGACTCAATGCCTCCTGCGCCGAAGCCGCCTTGAGGCGACCCAGCCAAGTGGCGGCCAGTACCCGGTTATCCTTGCTGCCGGAGGCCAGTTCGGGAGTGATAAGGCTGATATCGGCGCCGTGGCGTTCGGCGCAGTACTGAGCCGCCGCCTGTATGGCTTTGCGACCATGGAAGGCATGTTCATGAACCTTTCTTTGCCAGTGCTGCGGCAGCTTGGGAAATTCGGCCAGAATCGCCAAGGTCTGTATCAATACCTGATTGGCATCGTGTCGATAGGTGCCATTGAGCACCCGGCCATTGAGGCCATGCTCTATATAGTCGGGGTTTTCGGCAAAGAAGGGCCAGATCAGCAGTTGTTCACAGGCGGCAGGCAACCAGTCATCTTCGCGGCCTTCGTAACCAAACAGGGCTTCAACCAAGGCCGCGGCGGGTTGATTCTCTTGGTTGCACAGGCTCAAGAGTTGCCGTAAATCCGTCATTCCCTGCAGACTTTTCAGAATATGTTCCTGCCCCAGCATACGTTCCCAGGAATGGCAGGAGAGCTCATGACGTTCCATCCGCAAAATAAGCCGCAAACAGGCTTTGGGGTGCTCGTCGAGATCGGCGTGGCTGATCAGAGAATAAAACCCTGACAGAGATGATTGCCGGCCATTTTCGAGATCCATCAGCGCCGCTTGCAGCTTGGCACTACTGATCTGCTGCCACTGCTGCAGACTTTTCCGGTAGTCGGCCAAATAACTTTTTCGGTAGCTGGGGGCATCTGGGTGCTCCGCTGCAGCGATATCTTCTTCGAACTCTTTGATCTCTTTAGCCAACTGCTTTTCACACAGACCGAGCCATTCTTCAGGCACTTTGACCTTATTATCAATGGCCGCAACGGCCGGAATGTCCCAGCTGAACTGCTCACTCTGTTGCTGCCGGGTCGTGTTATCCAGCATTTTCGCCAGTGCCGTTTTCACCGCGGCGGATTTCTCTTCACTGTGCCAGCGCTGCAGCAAGGGGGTCGCTTCAGGATAGCGGCCGGCCACAACCAGCCAGTGGCCACGGGTAGCCGCCTTGGCCCCCGGAAATTCCCGCTCCAGAAACGCCAGCAGCTCTTGTTGCGAGCTCTTTTTCAGCAGTTTCAGGGCCTCTTCACGGACAGTCGCCGAACCATCGGCGGCCAACGCCATGACCAGCGGCAGCTGCGCCGGTGACAGGGTCTGACAGGCTTTATTGAGCAAAGCGCAAAAAGTTTCGCGGCCGCTGAAATGCAACTGTTTCAACAGCTGCAGATATTCAGGATCTTCACTGAGCTTGAGCCAGTCGGTTCTCTTCCTCAGCGCGGTGCGGAATGTATCGTGATAATAAGAGTCAGAACCTTCAAGAATAAAGGCTTCCAGCTCATGGGGCGGGTGCTCATATTGCGCGACCAGCGACGCCAGATAATCACGACCGGGCAGATCTTTGCCCGCCAAACGGCAACCGTAATACTCTTCCGCCAACTCTTTAAACAGCATCAGCACGCCATTGAGCCAGCCGCTCGAGCTGTTTTGCACGCCGTAGGTGCTTATATCTGGGTTGCAGGCATGACACACCAAGCCGAGACGGCGCATAACGGCCGCTTCATTACAGGCACCGGTTGCCACAAACCGGTTAATGGCATCACGGGCCTGAACCAAGCGTTCATCATTTTGTCCGTAACCATAGGAAACACCCGGCCGCGCCAGTGTTTCTCTAGCACTGAGCTGCTGGAGCTGCGACAGGCACGCCACAGGTTCACCGCTCAAAATATACTGACTGACGGCTTGTGCCAAACCCGTTTGCTGCTCATCAATAATCTGGCAAGCGTCTAGCAGTAACTTGTCTGTATTGGGGCGAGTGAAGGCTTCAAGCTTGTTTTTTAATACGTCCAGCATCTCTCATATTCCTTGAGTCATTAGCAAATATGTCTTCCTTCCCCCAATAGCAGACATTCAGTAAACACCTGCTTAAGCTGGCGGCCGAGCCTCCTTTTCGGACGAGGAAGGGCAATTCTAACGGAAACACAAAAACAATATCGCTTACAAAACACCCATTTACAGTTCAATGCCGCCAAGTGTGATCCAGCCTCCCCGGGATGACGCCATATTACCCATAGAGTGCGGTTGATTGGCCTTGAAACCGCCAGCGGCTTTAGGCCACGCCAACAACAAAATCAGCGATATCCGGCAAGGGGTCATGGTCGATGTCTCAAACCTTGTTTGAAAAACATGCTGGCTGGAGATTGCAAACAAAAGTTACTAATGGTAACTTTACGCTTGTTACCATAAGTAACTTAGTCAACCAAGCGTTAGTGGCTGTCGTTTCATGGGTATCCGTTTCAAGGGCATCCGTTTCGAGGACAGGCAAAGCAGCCGACCGGCACAGCTTGGTATTTTTGCCGTTGCGCTTAAGCCGTAAACGGCCAATAACAGCAACAGGAGTTTTAGTGTGGAAAGGTTAACCAAGTGCACTCTGGACAATGCCGATGAACTGGCCAAACCCATATTGCAGGAGATCAAGGCTCGCTACGGAGTGATCCCCAACTTCTATTCAGCCCTGGGCATAGATGGCGCGGTCATGAAGGGCTATCTGGAGTTTGAGGCCAATCTGGAAGAGCACAGTTTGCTGAGCCTGGCCCAGCGGGAGATGATCTCCCTGGCGGTTGCCAACTATAACGGCTGCGAATACTGTGTCAGCGGCCATAGCTTTTCCGGAAAACGTGCCGGACTCAGCCCCGACGCCTGCATCAAGGCGCAGCAAGGCAAGGCCGATAACAGCGAAGATCAACTGCTGCTGGATGTTGCCCTGGCACTGCTGCAACACAGAGGCAAACTGCCGGACTCATTGCTAACGGCCTGTTTGGATGCCGGGTTCAGTGAGGCCAAGGTGATGCAAGTCTGCGCCTGGAGTGGTCTGAATAACTTCAGCAACTGGGTTAACAACACAGTGCAGCCAAAAATCGACTTTCCAAAGGTTCCACTGCAACCCTATACTGAGTAACAAAAGAGAAGCGACAATGCTATGCATTGCCGCTTTTTCAATTTAAATTCAATCAGCTATCTGTGGGGGATACGTGAAGAAGAGAATGCTCAAAGATCAGCGCCGGGAACAGTTGCTCGAAGTTGCCTGTGAGATTGTCCGCGAAGCCGGTACCGATGCGCTGACCTTGAACACCCTGGCTCAAAGAGCCGGAGTAACCAAGCCTTTGACCTATCGTCACTTCGCCACCCGACAAGGATTGTTGGCACAGATGTACCGCCACTACGACAGTCAATTTGTCGAGGCGGTGAAACAAGCCGAAGCGGAGCAAAAAACCTCGCTGGCAGAGCTTTGCACTTTGGTCTGCTGCGCCTATCTGGACTGCGCCGTACGCTGCGGCCCCGAGTATGAGGCGATAGTTGCGGCGCTGCGCGGCTATCCTGAGTATCAGAACATCACTACAGATATTCGCGACTTCTTCACCGATTTCTACAGCGAACTCTTTGCCGATTACATCCAGTTGCCGGCGCCACAAAGTAAACTGCTGTACTGGGCCATCCATGGTGCCATCAATGAAGTCGCCAATGCCGTAGCCTGCGGCCATGCCACACCACAAGAAACAATAACCAGGCTAAGCCAATTACTGCAACGCATGCTCGGCGCCGACGATTGCTGATTCAGGCAAACCTGCATTCAAGCGTTATCTCTGCCCCCTGAGTGCGCCGGCTCAACCAACATCTGAGCCGCTGCTGCGCCAAGGGCGATGCACTGTCCAACCCTGGCTCCAGGTAGACCACCGCGGTCAACACGTTTTGCTTCTCATCCAAACGCCACAGGTGCATCGACTCGACTCTGACCACTTCAGGTCTGGCGGCCAACTGCTCCTGCAACAGTTCCGGGGCCAAGTCAGCCGGAGCCTGCTGCATCAGAATACGCCCGGACTCCGCCAATAGCAGTGCGCCATGGTGGATCACGTAAACAGAGATCAATACAGTGACCAAGAGATCGACCCAATACCATTGGTAAAGGATAATCAGCCCGCTGGCTACCAACACAGCCACTGATGCCATGGCATCCGATACATTATAAACAAAGGCTGCGCGGATATTCATCTTGTCCTTGGCCCCGACACCATAAGTCAACATAGCAGTGCCAATATAGATAATCAAAGCCAGGGCAGCCAGCCAAAACATCAGCAAACCGTCCACAGCCTGCTGACTCCATTGCGGGTTCCAGAAACGCTGCAGAGCCTCATAGACAAGGTACACACCTACCAACGATAAGATTGCCGCATTGATAAAGGTGCCCAGCACTTCGGCGCGTTTATAGCCGTAGCTCATCCCTGGGTGACTGGTTTTCCGACTTAATTTACGGGCAATTAAAGCTATCAAGATTGCTATGGCATCACCGAAGTTATGCAGAGCATCGGCAATCAATGACAAACTACCAGCCCAAATACCACCAAACAACTGCGCCAGAGTGAGTAACATATTGATGATCACCGCCAATCCCAGACGACCGCCATGATCCGGGTTATCTTGGTGGAAGTGCCCCGTATTCTCCAACGCCAGTGCCTGCCATTCTTGAGAAGATTTTTGCATAGCATGTTTCCCTATAAAAGGGGGCATCCCTGCCCAGGCCTACCGCAAAGCGGCAGGCCTTAGACGCAGGCCAGGTAGGCAGTCCGGCCATAACCCAAAGCGGCTCTCATCTTCCACTTTAGGGCGTCACGCTCCAATCTGTACAATGCTTCTCTATCGGAGTAAATCAGCTGTTATTCCAAGGTTTCCAGCTCCTTGTCGCTCTTGAGGTACAGGGCTCGATACAGGGTTGGCAATACCAAGAGAGTCAATGCGGTTGAGCTCAGCAGGCCGCCTATCACCACCACGGCCAGCGGCTTTTGGATCTCACTGCCGGCACCGGTTGACATCAAAATGGGGATCAGCCCCAGCGCCGAAGTCAGTGCCGTCATCAACACAGGGCGCAGTCGGCCGACCGTGCCTTCAAACACCGCCTGTTCCAACGACTCGCCGCTGTTGCGCCTCTGGTTGATTGAATCCACCAGCACCACCCCATTGAGCACCGCCACCCCAAACAGAGTGATAAAGCCGATGGAGCTGGGCACAGATAGATAGGTACCGCTGAGCCAGAGCGCCAACACGCCGCCAATCAACGCCAGTGGCACATTGGCCATGATCAGCGCCACCTGCTTGATGGAGCCAAAGGAGAAGTAAAGCAGCAAGGCGATCAGTGCCACAGAGATGGGCACCACCATACTCAGCCTTTGTTGGGCCCGCTGCTGGTTCTCATATTGGCCGCCCACCATCACGGTATAGCCCGGCGGCAGTTGGGCTTCGGGCACCAGGTTGTAGATATCCTGCACCACGGAACCCATATCCCGGCCGGAGACGTTGGCCTGCACCACGACTCGACGCTGCACATCGTCACGGCGGATATTGGGCGGCGCCATCTCTATGCTGACATCGGCCACTTCGCCCAAACGCACCTGCGCCCCATTGGCAGCTACCAGACGCAGATCGGCTATCGCATCCGGGCTCTGGCGGAAACGGCTGGCCAGACGCAGGTTGATATCGTAACGGGCGTTGCCGTCGATAACCTGGCCGGCGCTGCTGCCGCCTATGCCTGTGCTCACCAGCGACATCACCTCATCGACGCTGATGCCGTAACGTCCCAGCATCGCGTTGTTGGGCCGCACCACCAATTGCGCCTCGCCGGTGATCTGCTCAAGAGACACATCCACGGCGCCGGGCACCTGGGCCACCAATTTCGACAGTTGCTCGCCTTTTTCCGCCAGCACATCGAGATCCGGGCCAAACAGCTTGATGGCCAACTGCGCCTTAACCCCGGACAGGAGTTCATCAACCCGGGTAGCGATCGGCTGGGAAAAGGTCAGCAATAATCCGGGGAAGACACTGAGTTTCTGCTCCATCAAGCGTTGCAGTTCGGCACGGTTTTCGGCCGAAGTCCACTCATCCAAAGGTTTGAGACCGATATAGATTTCAATATTGCTCACCGGCTCAGGGTCACCGCCCAGCTCAGGTGCCCCTATGCGTGACAGGGCATACTCCACCTCAGGGAACTCCAGCAGCAGGGCCTCAAGTTTGGGCGCCACATCCAGAGAGGTCTCCAGGCTCGCGGTGGGTGCCAAGGTGACCCGCAAGTTGATGGTGCCCTCTTCCAGTTCAGGTACAAATTCCGTACCCAACCTTGGCAACAGCGACAGGCTCATGCCCAGCATGACTACCGCCACCAGGCCCACCTTGCCAGGCGAGGTCAACACCTTTTGCAGCAGCGGGCGGTAGACCCGCTCAAGCGGTGCCAATACTGGGCTTTGCCGGAAAGTCACCCCCTTGCGGAACAGATAAACGGCCAGTGCCGGCACCACCAGCAATGCCACCAGCAGCGCCGAGATCATCGCAAGAATGATACTCACCGCCATCGGCTGAAACAGCTTGCCTTCCACCCCTTGCAGGGCAAACAGTGGCGCAAACACCACTATGATGATCGCCGTGGCAAAGAACACCGGGCTGCACACCTCTTTGGCGGCCTGCCATACCCGCATGGCAATCGAGCCTCTGTGTTGGTCTTCTTCGCCATGGTAAGGGGCTTCCTCGCCATCGCTGCGCTGCCGCGCCTGGTCTTGGTGGCGCCTATCCGGCTCACTCAGATGTTTGAAGATGTTCTCCACCATCACCACAGAACCATCCACCAGCATACCTATGGCGATCGCCAAACCACCGAGCGACATCAGGTTGGCCGACATTCCCAGATAGCTCATCACCAGCAATGCCAACAAAATGGAGACTGGAATTGACAGCAATACCAGCAAGGTGGCCCGTACGTTGACCAGGAACAGTGCCAGGATCACCACGATAAACACAAAGGCCAATAACAGGGCATCACGCACTGTGGTCACCGCCTTGGTTACCAAGTCAGCCTGATCGTAGAACACCTCGAAGGTCACCCCCTCGGGCAGCGCCTGGCTGATCAACTGCTCGCGCTCGGCGATATCATCGATAGTCGCCTTGGTGTTGGCGCCCATTCTTTTGAGCACTACCCCGGCAACCACTTCGCCCAAGGCCTTGGCTTCTCCATTGTCGTCCCGACGGGTCATGGTGACGGCGCCGACCCGGATTTCACTGCCAAAGCCCACTTCCGCCAAGTCAGCAACTGTGACCGGCGTGCCCTGGTATTCGCTCACCGGAATGCGGCCTATGGCGTCCAGCCCGGCCTGACCCGCAGGCAACAAACCATAACCACGCACCACGAGTTGCTCCTGACCGTTGGGCATAAACCAGCCGCCGGCATTGCGGTTGTTGGCATTCAGCGCCTGCTCCAGCTGTGACATAGACAAACCGTAAGCCAGCAGCCTATTGGGATCGACCCTGACCTGATACTGACGCACTTCGCCACCGAAAGAGAGCACATCGGTCACGCCACCAACCGGCATCAGCAACAGCTTCACCAGATAGTCATTGAGACTACGCAGCTCATCGGCGCCGATATTACTGTCCGGTTCGGCTCGCAGAATGTACTGATAAATCTGCCCAAGACCCGAGGTGTTGGGGCCGATTTCCGGCACCCCGACTCCATCCGGGATCATCTCCTTGGCGGTGGCCAGCTGTTCAAACACCTGCTGACGAGCAAAGTAGATATCTGTGCCTTCCTCAAACACCACAGTCACTATGGAAAGTCCGGTGCGGGAGAGTGAACGAACTTCTGTCACCGCAGGCAGTGAGTACATGCTGGACTCCACCGGATAAGAGATGAGTTTTTCCACCTCTTCGGCCGCCAGTCCCTCGGCTTCGGTATTGACAGTGACTTGCACATTGGTCACATCGGGAAAGGCATCCAGATTAAGCTTTGGCAGGGCAAACACCCCCACCACCAAAACAACAATCAAGGCCAGCAACACCAGAAAGCGGTTGCGGATAGCCCAATCTATTAACGATTGCAGCATAGTGCTTTCCTCAATGGTTGTGGATGTCGAAGCCAGACTTGGCCAGCTCGGATGCCAGGAAGAAGGCTCCGGCGGTAACAACCCGAGTTCCAGGCTCTATGCCGGATACCAGGTTCATGCCGCGTTCACTGGCCAGCAGTTGCACCTCTTTGGCCTCGAAACCGTCATCATCTTCGATAAACACCTGCCAGTCGCCATCGCCACTCCGGCTCAATGCCGCATCCGGCAACATCACACCTTCACCGCGGGGATCGGGCAAAAACAGTTCGGCAAACTGACCTGCATGCCAACGCACCTGAGTGTTATCCAACCGCGCCAGCACCCGCTCGGTACGGGTCACACTGGACAACTCATGGGAGCGGCCTATCACGCTGGCACTGACACTGCGATCGCCAATCCGCACCAGAGTCTCACTACCTTCACCCAAGCCTTCGGCCTGCGCAGGAGTCAGCTCGGCGGCCACCCACAGCGAGCGCTCATCGGTTAGCTGCAACAGTTGGCTACCGGCGCCGAGCAACTGCCCGAGGCGCGCCTCATCCTGCTGCACCCGGCCATCAATGGGCGCCAACAACTGATATTGACCTATCTCCTGGGGCCGGCTTTCCAGTGCCTTTATCTGTTGATCCGTCATCTGCAATGACTTGAGAATGGCGCGTTTCAGACTGGCATCGACCTGAGTCTGCAACCTACGACTGGCACTGACGGCGCTCTCACTCATGCGGCTAACCCGGCTCCACTCGGCAGCGGCATTGATATAATCGGCCTGAGCCTGGGCCACCGCGGCACCACCCAAGGTCAGCAAAGGATCCCCCGCCTTTACCTCTTGCCCCGGCACCACATGCCGTTCCAACACCCGTACTTCCAGCTGCGGCGTCAGCACCACAGTACGCTCGCGATCCACCAGTAAGGTGGCGTTGGCAACAGCATTGAGGCTAAAGCCACCGACGCTGACCTCTTGGATCTGAATGCCAGCCAGTTGGCGTTGTTCACTTGAGAGCTGCAGCGCCTGATGCTCATCTTCATGTCCATCTTCGGCGGCGACAGTCAAAGGGCTGGACAGCCCCAACATCAGCGCCAGTAAAGCGGCCTGTAGCCGTGGGTATTGTAAAGTCTTGTTCATTGTCCGGTACCTTAGTGTGTATGGGGCTATCATTGGGCATTCTCCTGGGATACGGCTATTTTCGGCAGTGCGCCGGGCAGTTGCCCCGAAGCGCCCATCCACTCGAGCCAACTTTGATAGAGGGCGGCTTCCAGTTCGAGACCGGCCTGAAAACTGCTGGCCAATTGCCGCCGACTGGTCAAATAGTCGCTGGTGCTAAGATCGCCGCTGCGCCAGCGTTGCCCCAAAAGCTCGGCCGCCTTGCGACCGGCCACCAAAGCCTGCTGTTGCCAGTCAAGCCAGCTCTGTTTTAATCTGGGTAAGCTGTAGCTAAACTGCTGTTGCTGTTGTTTAAGTGCCATCTCAATGCTTTGGAACTGGGCGCTGGCGGCGGTAACCGCCTCCATAGCCGCCTTGATCGACTCGCTGTAGTCGTTACGCAGTTGCAGTGGCACAGATACCCCAATCCCCAACTTGTTATCTGAACCTTCTCTCTCGGCACTAAGGCTGATATTGGGGTCAGCCGCTGCTTGAGCCTTGGCTTGATTGACTTGCAGCCGCGCCAACTCAAGTTGCAACCCGGCACTATTCAGTGCCGGCACGGGCGCCTCGGTCGCGGGCAACTCTAGCCGGTCGGCGAAGCTGCCAAAGGGCAGCTCTGCCCGGCCAAAACGCGCCAGAATACGGGTATCGGCATCCAGCAACGCTTTCTGGGCCAAAGCCAGATCACTGATGGCACTGGCCTGTTCCAACTCCATCAGATTCAATTCTGCCTGGGACAAATCACCGACTTCGGCTCTTTGCCTGGCTATCTGCAACTGCTGCTCACCATAATTATTCTGAGCCCGCACAAACATCAGCTTCTTCTTGGCCAGACTCTGATCGACCAGGGCCTGCAATACCTCGGCATACAAGCGGGAACGTTCAATAGCGATATCACTCTTCAGCAACATCAACTGTGTGAGCGCCAATGCACTGGCTGCGGCGCGCTTATCACCCCAGTCAATGGTTTGGCTGAGAGACAGGTTGTAGGTGTCATCTTCCGGTGCATTTTGATAACTCAAGCCCAACTCGGGGTTGTAGATGGCGCGATCGGCGCCCTTTGCCAGATATTGGGCCTCACGGAGTCTGGCTTCCTGCGCCTGAAACTCGGGTAAAGTCGTCATCTGCCGCATCAGCTGCTCAAGCCAAGCCAATGACACTTCGGACTCGGTGCCACCAACAAGATAGGAAGTATCCGGCTTCTCGGCGGCAAACGCCGGTTGCGAGACTAGTGTTCCCAGCCCAAATAGACTCATGGAGACTATAAATTTCAACATAAACTTTCCTTGGGAAAGACCTATATGGCCACGATGAAATCGTGTGACCAAAGGTTAAACCTTAGAGTTAAATCTAAAGTCAATGGTTAACGTTTTGTGTGTTGAGTCGAATACTGATCAGAATGCTGCGGCTATATCAGCCAAAGCGCATGAGATGATTCAAGCTGTTGAAATAAAGCGGTTAAAGGCTCTGACTACAGACAGCTCAAGACAAGCGCCATGGAATACAGGCAAACCATGCCTGGGCACCACAAACACTGAAATCAGTTAATCAAGCTATTGGGGGGCGGTAATCTGGGGTGGAGAAATAGGGTTGGAAAGCGGGCTCCAGACTCTGGGGCCTTGCGTGCATCAAGGGAGTCAGGCTCTGAGCCAGAGTCACCGGCAAAGACAGGTGACCACCATGACATTGACAGTCGAGGCAGAGATCAAACTGTTGGGACTCAGTATGAGAATGCAGATGACTGTGAGTCACTCGGGAAACCTCCATCCCGGATGAAGTCTCTGACTCACAGGTACAATCGATACACTGGCTGATCACTGTGACTTCGGTGACAAACTTGAGATGAGGATGGTTACTCTCTTCCTCGGCCGGATTGCCCAGATGCAACTGATGCGCGCCAAGATTAGCGGCGCAAAATTGCAGCACCACCAAGGCGATAAGCATATGAGTCAGTTTGCGGACAAATACAGTCAAGGATAATTCCGGTTAAGGGTAAAAAATGGCCCGTGCCCAAATAGACCTACAGGCCAAGATAAAGTTCAGTTATTTAAACACACAATGTTTGGCGTAATCGGCCGCTTCATTGGCGCTCCAATCACCCTTGGGCTTTTCATCCATCTGCTTACACCAAGCTTCGCTGCCCACTTCAGGGGCACAAGCACTCAATCCGGCGGCAAAAGCCAGCGCCAAAGATGCAGCAAAAATTTTGGATAATGACATCGAAATTTCCTTATCTGAGTTACTTAATCGCCACAGAATAGCAGAATAACCGGCTTTACCCTATAGGCGGTTTTGACAACTAGCAGGCCGAACGTTTGGCTATCCAACGAATAGCCTCGTCTTTATGTTCCAGCGGATACCAAGCCAGTTCAGCGCTGACAAAGGGCCCCAGCAGACGCACCGCATTGCCGACCCAATCCGGGCCACCGACAAACACCAAGGCATCAAATGGAGGCAGTTGCACTTCACCGGCTCCCGAGAGGGAGGCCATCTCCCAGCCTTCCAACAATACATCTGCCTCTATGTAGAGACAGACCTGGCCCCACTCCTGGCGGTAACTCTTGATGGCGGGACGCAGATATGTGCGGTAATCCTCGGCAGTGATACGGCCACTGGCAAACAAGCTGATCACGCCTTTGGCAATATCCGGAATTTGACACAACATAAGCAAAGCTCCATTGAACCTTCGATACCGGCTTATGGCACGGTATCTGATGACTATGGGTTATCCCGTACAGGAAGTTTAGTCTTACAAGACTCTCCGCACTATGGAGGAAGTAAACGCTTCCATGGGATGGTAATATAGCGACTGCCTCAAAAAACAATTATTTTGCCATGATAAAGATCTCAAACCGTGTCCAAGTTTCAGAAAATGAAATCGAATGGCAATTTGTCCGTTCCAGTGGTGCCGGAGGCCAGCACCTGAATAAAGTCTCCACGGCGGCGCTACTCATCTTCGACATCAAGGCCTCATCGCTGCCGGACTTCTACAAGGAAAAGCTGCTGACCAAGACAGATCACCGCATTACTCAAAGCGGCAAGATCATTATCAAATGCCAACAGAGCCGCAGCCAGGACGCCAACCGCCAGACAGCCTTACAACAGTTTATCGAACTGGTTGCTTCGGTCGGCGAAGTAACCAAGAAACGTATTCCCACCAAGGCCACCCGCGCCAGCCAAAGGCGCCGGGTCGACAGCAAAAAGCAACGCGGTGAAGTGAAATCGCTGCGGCAGAATAAGATCCGCTTCTGATAAGACCAGTCTTGCCGCCGGAATAGACAATAATTGCTGGCAACTGAAAGGAATGTGCAGCGATTGTGCGGCTATTGGTCGACAAATTCGACAGCTTTTGCTGAAATCAGGGAGGCACAAATTCAGGTGCGAACTCTCCCTTAAGGCAAGGAAAACAATATGAGCAGTCAGGCAAAAATACTCTTGGTGAATGGCCCCAATCTCAACCTGCTTGGTCGCAGAGAGCCGGAACATTACGGCCAGCGGACGCTGGAGCAACTGGTGCAGGGATTGCAGGACAAGGCGCTTGCCGCCGGAGTAAAACTGGAGCATATTCAGTCCAATGCCGAATACCAGCTCATAGAAGCTATCCACAACACAGATGCCGGTTTTGTGATCATCAACCCGGCCGCCTTTACCCACACCAGCGTGGCACTCAGAGATGCCCTGCTGGGGGTCGCCATTCCTTTCATTGAAGTGCACCTTTCCAATGTGCATGCCAGGGAGCCGTTTCGCCATCATTCCTTCTTTTCCGACAAGGCCAAAGGAGTGATAGTGGGACTGGGGCCAAAGGGTTATGAATTTGCCCTGGAAGCCGCCATAGAGGCGCTCAAACAAGGCTGAGCAAAGGAAGGTCCTGTCACCCTTTAGTACTGAGAATGACGATGGACATACGTAAAATCAAAAAACTGATCGAATTGGTGCAGGAATCCGGCATCAATGAGCTGGAAATCACTGAAGGCCAGGAAGCCGTGCGTATCCGCCGTTTTGGCCCACAACAACCCCAAGCCTGTTTCAGTATTGGTAATGACAGCGTGCAAGTGTTGGCGCCTGTCGCCGGCACCTTTTTACGCAGCGCCGGCAACCATGGCGTCCCCTTGGTGGAATTGGGCACAGAAGTTGAGCCGGGCACAGTACTGGGCTATGTGCAAACCATGAAATCCCTCAATCCGGTCAAGGCAGAACAGAGCGGCACGGTGAAAGCCATACTGGCAGAAAACGGTGAAGCGGTAGGGCTACAGCAAACCCTGTTTGTGCTCGATTAAACTCTCAGTTTAACTTCACCCCATATTGCGACTGAGTTGGCGTCGCTGCGTATATAAGGACTCCAACTGAGAGCTGATCTCCAACAATTGCTGCCGCTGCAGTTGCTGAGATTCGCTCAAGGCCCCGACGGACAGCTCGGCTGCCAACTTGGGGGCCAAATGCAGTATCTGCTGCTCGGCCTGAGTGATTGATTCTTGCTGTACTTCCTTGATAAACAAGAGCCTGAAACAATCAAAAAATACAGATAACAGTAGACCATCATCTATCTGTGTTTGGCTAAAGCGGGGATCATCGGGCCGATAACTGATGGCCGCTACCAGGTTACACAGGGTGGTCAAAGAGGTAGCCCCACCGGATAACTCGCAAACCGCAGGACGGGTTGCCAGGGCCTTAGCCAAATGCTCTGCAAATTCGGCCTTCTGCCACTGAGCTCCCAAAGCATGAATAACACTCACCCCAGACTCCTCTTACCGAAACAATCTTGCAGGCATAGGTATGAGATTAAAATCCTCTGTCAGCTGCAGCAAAAAATCCCTGGCCAGCAATGCAACTGCAAAATAAAACTCAGTTTGTGCATGCTCGGCAGCCAACTCAAGGCAGCGCTCCGCCCAAGGAAGAAGATGCTGTTGCAGTAATACCTGAGTAAAACGCACTAATCTCTGGTTATCCGGCTCTGCTGCCAAGCGTCCAAAACTGGCATCCAACACGCTAAAGAACAGGCCGATATGATCGACCGGATCCCTTGCCGGTAGCTGCAAACTGACATCATGAACCTGATAAAAATCCATCAACGCCAGAGTGCTTCTGTCATTCAACACTTGTTCTTCACCCAAATAAACAGAACCATAAGGTACAGCTTTAGGCTCACCGGGACCGAAAAACAGTTGTCCATAGTCAAGTTGCAGATCCAGAAATTGAGTCTCGTCCCATTGCTGCAAATAGTTAGCCAGTGCTTCCCTACCGATCCTGTTACCGTCTCGAGCAGCCAGCTCAGGCCAAGTCTCGGCAACTTGATTGACCTTTAATTCGGTGATCAACTCAGGTTTAGGGTAGCCGTAAAGCAGATGATGCAGAAGACGTGCTATCCCTTGATATTGAATGAAATCTATATTAGACAAAGACTTAGACATCTTATCTCCTGATGGACAAAAACAGGCGCCCACGGGCGCCTGTTTTCCAGTTACACCTCAGTAGGGTTAAGCACCTTGCCGGCACCACTTCCCGCGGGTTGACCATGGCGGTTTGCCTTGATGATCAGGTTAGGGGAAGTTATCGATTCACTGGGCAAGGGGGCGATATGACCATCACCGTCACCATACTTGGCGCGCAAGTTGTCCATGGTATCAAAGTCCAGCGCTCGCATTGGGCAGGACTCAACACAGACAGGTTGGCGCCCTTCAGCCAAGCGTTCGTGACAACCATCGCATTTGGTCATCACTTTGCGCTCTCTATCTATCTGTGGTGCGTCATACGGACAAGCTCTGGCACAGCTTTCACAGCCAATACACAGAGATTCTTCGACATGCACCAAACCATCTTCACGACGCTTGTGCATAGCACCGGTTGGACAGGCTTTGACGCACACAGGTTCGCTGCAATGGTTACAGCCAATGGACATATAATAAGCAAATACATCCTGACTATAAGTCTGGGTATTGGGATCCACAGACCAGCTACCACCACAGTATTCATAAACCCGGCGCCAGGTGACGCCTTTCAGGCTGGGGACGCCATTGGCCAAAGGTTTATTATTGGCGCGCAGCAAATCACCCTGACGGTCTTTGCAAGATACATGACAGGCCTTGCAACCAGTGCACTTGGTGGTATCGACATAAAAGCCGTATTGAGTAGATTGATTCATTTACAAGTGCTCCCTTACGCTTTTTTGATGAGCTGAACACGGTTGGTGTGTTGAGGATTCCCCTTGGCCACCGGGCTTGGGATATAACGGGTCAGAGTATTGATTGCCCCGCCGACATCGATCACTTTTCCGGACTGTCCAATGCGGCCATTGGCATCAGCCAGGTACCAGGCCCCTTGCCCCAATGCCACGACGCCTGGCGCCACTCGAGGAGTAACCCGAACCTTGACCTCAATAGATCCCCGCTCGTTGTACATTTCGACCACATCACCGGCAGTCAACTGATAGGCAGCCGCGTCGATGGGGTTAATCCACACAGCATCTTCCACAGCCTCACGCAACCAAGGCACGTTGTGGTAGCTGGAGTGAGTGCGCCCCTTGGTGTGATAACCTGCAAGTTGCAGCGGGAAGCCTGCATCTATGGCGTCCTGATCCTCATAACCATCCCAAGTCACCGTGTACTGAGGAATGGCTGTAATGGAGTCACCTTTTACCTTGTTCTGTTCCCAGTTTTTGGCGCGCCAAGCCAGCTCTGCAGAATAAATCTCTATCTTGCCTGAAGGCGTAGATAACGCTTTGCCACCATTGACATAGCTATCCAGAGCAACATATTTGTCGCCCATATTCTTGCGGAATACCCCTATTTTCTGGGCCTCTTTATAGCTGGCAGGGAAAGCCGGACTGACACCTAGGTTAGCGCTGGCACTCTTGGTTTTCTGATAAAGTTCTTCCAACCAATCAGCTTCGGTTTTGCCTTCAGTGAACAGCTGACCAACACCCATTTTCTCAGCGATCATGGCTGCGGCTTCATACATGGACTTGCAATCCCACATAGGTTTTACCGCGGCAGACATGGCGGTCAAATACCCAAGCGAACCTGAGGCATATGAGTCATTCACCAAGTCATTGGACTCCAGCCAACTGGTATCGGGAAGTATGATATCGGCAAACTTAGCCCCTGGAGTCATCCAGCAATCGCAGGAAACGATAAACAAGTCTTCAGCATCACGTAAAATACGCGCTGTGTTATTGATTTCAGCGTGCTGGTTCAGCAAAGAACTATCCGAGGCACTGAACACAAAATGAATATTGCTGCCCAGTTTCTCATCGGGATCCGCAGTTCCGCGAATACCGTGAGTACGTGCAGTAAAATTCTCACCGTTTTCAATCGCTTCAGTCCAGGTAAAGAAGGAGATAGCTTCCTTAACCGGGTTGGACCCCGTGGGAATACCTGCACGTGACATGCTGCTCATATAAGGCAGCTCACCGTTGGAGGCGCCTGGCGTACCCAGCTTACCTGTCAGTACAGAAAGCATATACAGGGCACGCATGCTCTGTTCACCGTTGGCCTGGCGGTTAACCCCGGCACCGGCCACGATATAGGGAGCCTTGGCATTCATCAGATCTTCGGCCACCTGACGGATATAAGCAGCGCTGATGCCAGTAATTTTCTCGGCCCATTCAGGCGTGCGCGCGCCTTGAGCGGCAAACTTACCAACCCCCATGATGTAATCATGGTAGTTATCGCTGCTGTCCATACAGGCCGCATATTCTTGCTCTTTGGCATCACTGCTAGCAGCAAACAATGCTTTTTGTTTCTCAATGGAGGCCGCGTCATACCCCACTGCATACTCATTGATAAAGCCAAGTGAATTGGCATCTACCCAACCTGTGCTGATCATCTCGAAAGCAACAGCTTCGGCAAACGCCGCATCGGTTCCGGGACGAATAGGCAACCACATGGACTCTTTGCCCAGCATAGAATCGGTATAGCGAGGATCAATCATCACCACTTTAAGGCCATTATTTTTCATCAAGGCCTGCAGGTAGTCGTACCCTTCACCCGATCCGGATTGACGAATTTCACTTGGGTTGTAACCAAAGCCCAGGAAAAAGTCACTGTGTTCCAGAGTTATGGTCGACGAGCCTTGAGTACTCCCTGTCCCGAAAGTATGTTTGGCCGCTTCCATCTGCTGAGCCCAAGAGTAGTTGCCGTAAGCGTTAAGGCAACCACCTACCAGGTTAAACAAGCGGTTAAAACAGGCATTGGAGGCAAAGCCATAATAGGCGCCTGAGCCATAACTGCGGAATACGGCCTTGTTACCATATTGATTAATCACCCGCTGCAAATTATCTGCGATGGTTTGAGTTGCTTCATCCCAGGTGATCGGCACAAACTTGGCTTCTCCCCTTTCCCCTACCCGTTTCATTGGTGTTTTCAGGCGATCCGGTGCATATGCACGTTGGCGCAACGAACGACCACGGGCGCAGGCACGAATTTGATGAAGACCGTAGACATCTTCTACCTCATGATCTGTCTCTACCCGGGTAATAATGCCATCACGACTGAACACTTTAATCGGACAGTTGGAGCCACAGTTAACCAAGCAGGATGACCAGTTTATCTGCTCATCACTGACAGGTGGCTTTGGCGGGACAACATTGGCGTCATCAGAGCTGGAATTACAGCCAGACACTGTTGCAGCGCAACCCAGGGCGGCACTCATTTTCAAGAAACTTCTGCGTTCCATTATATTTATCCTCACGATTTAAGTTTGCTCAAGGCAACAGGTAGCTGAAAGAGAACATCAGCTGATGGGCGTTATAGTTATGATTCAATACGCCCAAAGTAGTCAGGCCGGTGACGGCATCAATACCGACATCGCTGCCATCGGTATCGAAGTAACGCTCGTACCGGTACGACACTTTCAGAGCCATGGCATCATTCAAGTGGTAGCGGCCGTATAGCTCAACACTATGATTAAAACTGTAATAGTCATCGTACTGAGCGCTTCCAATACAGGTTTCCCCCTCGGAATCGGCAAATTGATAGTCAGCCCCCAAGGTCAGGCGGTCGTCCAGCAAGCCGCTATAGGCGATACCTGCCCCAAGGTTGATAAAGCTGTCATCGATGTCGCCATACCAAGTCGCGCTTTGGTCGCCACTCTGTTTCGATGCAATCCACTGCTGGCCAACGAAACCGTAAACACTCAGTTGCTTACTCAACTGCATTGTCAGGTTCAGGTCATAGCCATAATCGCGGGATTCAGTAAGACCAATGACTGTTTCTTGATAATCATCAAAGGCATAGTGACTGTTCAGGTCCAACGTCATCCAGCTCAGCGGTGTGTACTGCAACCCAAGTTCCATTGCGGTCCGGCGTCGATCAGCCAGGTGATACTTGCGCAGCAGGCTCTGGGTTTCGCTGGAGGTCAGTTCGGCCGCCTCATAGCGGCTGCCATCCCGCTCACCAAAACTGGCTTTCAGATCAAGCTTCAGCGGAGTAAAAAGCTGCATACCCAGCTTGGCCCACAGGTTGTGGTCACGGGTTTCTTCCCGCTCACCATAGCTGCGATCAAGCTGTTTGAAGTCGTAACCAGTCTGGAGTCGGTAACCCGGCGCCAAGCGGTAGCTGGCATTGAGTTTCAGTGCCTGACGTTCAGAATCCAGCAAAGGATTTTGCCGAATAGCGCCACTGACTGGGTTGAATTCAAGCTGCACAAATTCGGCAACAGTAGAATCATTGTCGCGCTTGCGGTAATCCAATTGTCCCCCCAGGCGCAAACGACTATTGACCAAGGTGCTGACGGCCAGATTGGCGTCCAGGGTATCTACCTGACCATCCCAGCTTTGCAGCGGATTTCCCGTCATCTGGATCAGGCCTTCATCCTGGATCATCCGTCCGGCAATTGCCCGGCCGCTGATCACCGTGTTGCTCAACCGGTACTGGCCGTTCAATGTCAGTTGATGGGCCTGATTGTCCGGTGCGGCGCTGTAGATATCACTGGCATAAGGCAGACTTAAATTGTTGATGTCATTCTTGTATTGGCTACCTTGATACGCCAATTCAGTAAACCAATTGTCGCCGCTGAGCTGTAACCCGGCCCGCAACTTGTCGTTGCTCTCATCCACCGGCAAAGCGAAGTTGACCGGCCTTGGAGTCATCAAACTGGCACTGCGGTGGCCCTGTTTTTCTTCTCTGTCATAGCGAACATAACTGCTCAGGTCACCGATTTGGGCCAATTGACCGAAGTCATAGCGAAAGCCTATTCCAGCCTGCTGCCGCTCCAGTTCCAGATCCAGGTAACGCAGGGTATCATCGGGTTGCAGCATACCCTGGTTATGCCAAAGTCCGGTGCCAACGTTGCCGTTCTCATAACGGGTCAAGCTGCGATAATCCAGCGTCATCTGGTACTTGCCGGGGCGACCGCTTTTAAGGCTGACAAAGCCGTTATCCTGACCCAAATTATGGGCCCGCAGTTGGCTGCGATACCCGTTTTCGGTGCGGTAACCAAGTGCAGCATCGACACTGGCGACGATACCATCATGATCATCACCAAAAGCATTACCGCTGTGGATATCATCACTGTCGTTGTACCCGGCATTCACTGTAGCCTCACCGGCCAAGCCTGGTGTCAACTGACACTGCCGACATTGAAAACCGGCAGTATTGACCTTATCTGTATTGGCACGGCTAACCCCAAAATCGGCAGCCACAACAGTTCCTGAAACACCCAGTAGTGCCACAGTCAACAGATTCAAAGGAAATCTCATCTTCAACACTCCTGCTTAACGGGACAGCATACTGCCGGCTGGATGATTAGAACCATGGATTTGGCTGTGGCAGTTCAAACAACTCTTGCCGGAGCCAAAAGCGTTAATACCACTTTGAGATACAGCTCTTGAGGCATGACCATCGTCGGCATGGCATTGTTGACATAACTGGGGTACCCGGGCTTTCAGCAAGGCTTCGTTCACACTGCCGTGGGCGTTGTGGCAGTTGGCGCAGTTTTCCACCACAGGAGCATGTTCCCACAATACAGGGCCACGCTTGTCGGCATGACATTCATAGCAAGTGGTATTGATACTGCTCTGCTTCAGTGCACTTTCGGTCAAGGAACCATGAGGGTTGTGGCAATCGATACAGGTCATCTGATCCCACTTGAGCGGATGGGATGAACGCTTGCTCATATCGGCCTTGGCACGAGTATGGCAGCTGGTGCAGGCCTCGTTAATCCGCAAAGGATTGAGCATGGGGTCTTCGGCGGCATGCACCTGATGGCAATCGGCGCAGGCTACCTGCTCCAGATTATGCAAACTGTTGTGCCAAGCCATCTGTTCCGTATTCTGGTGACAATCAAGGCAAACACTATTCTGACTTTCAGCTGAGAGTTTGGACTCCGGGCCGAAGCTTATCATAGGCTCCTTACCGCCACGGTTATGCTTACCCATGGGGCCATGACAAGCTTCACATTGAAGTCCAGCCATAGGTAAACGGCTATTATTCATCCCGCCATGGGTTCCTTTAAACAGCGCCATAACTTTGGGATCTTTTTTATGGCACATCAGACAGGAATCAGCGCCTTTAGGGGAATATTTCCCATCACTGAACTTTTCAGTTAATTGCTGTTCAAGCTCGGTTGCAGTTAAATTATCCCAAGGGGTAGCCTGAACCAAAGCAGTTGAAAACAATAAGACAGCGCTTAGCGCATATAGGCAAAAACTCCAGCCTTTATTGATAGATTTAATCATTCTCCGGCCTTTATTATCTATTTCACTTAAAAAGGAGACAGTTTTCTCCCAAACACAATTCTAAGGCATTCACTTTTCGAATTATCAAATGTTGCATTTCCATATCTCAAATTTGGGATGAACATATAAAACAACACAACAATATGACACAGATCACTCAAAACCACATTACAACCAATAAAAGCCAATAAATTGACCAAAGATAACATTTTGAATAACAATTAAAAAAAACAAAGTCGTTAACCAAATGGGTAGATGTTGAAATAATTAACGAAAAAGAATGTAACAACGAAATAGCTGCATAATAATTGCATGATTGATATGAATCACAATTTAAAAAGACTCAAAAAATATGTATTATTAAAACATAAACAACGAATATGAGAATGAAAATCATATAGGACATATATTATTTCAATTATTGATAAGTATTTTATTATTTAATAAATAACTTTATTTTCAGGATTAGGAATAAGAAAGGTTTTAACAAGTTCCATCAGCACTCTGAGTTAACTTGTCGGATGGGATAAAAAGCATGCAAATAAGAGGTATCACTCCCGTAAATATTGAACATAAGGAAGCTGTGAACAAGTCCCATGTGTGCCCTGCATCGGCTACTGGATGCAATGCGTGGCTCACTGCAATTCCCCTGGAACCCAGGGTGTAACACTCACATCTCTAGATAACAGGCCCGACGGCAAACACTACTCAACATCAAACTCTCATTAACCAGGAAGCCTCCGAACTGAGTCACAACAGCATGACTCCTGAAGCAACAAAAAAGGCGTCCCATGGACGCCTTTTCGATTGGTTGCAGTGGCAATTACTTCTTGCCAAGCATACCGAAACGCTTGTTGAACTTGTCGATACGACCACCGGTATCAACAACTTTCTGAGTACCAGTGTAGAAAGGGTGACATGCACCGCAAACGTCCAAGTGCAGAGCTTTGCCTGCAGTAGAGTTTACTTTGATGACATTGCCACAAGTACAAGTTGCAGTGATTTCTGCGTATTCAGGATGGATACCTGGTTTCATTGGGGTTACCTCAAGTTAAGGCCATGTCGCTCTTCCAACCCGAAGTCGGACACCACATGCGGTTAATATCAAAAGTTCAGGGCGCAGAATAGTACAGTATCTGCCCAGCGCTGACAAGTAGGTGACTACATCTGCTCGAACTTTTCTTTGGCCGCAGCTTTATCCTCATAGGACTGCAGCAAGCGGCTACTGGGGCAGTGCAGCTTGGCATCACTGCGAAGGTTGCGGATATTACCGCGGCTGAAGGCCTTGGGATTGGCCTCAAAAATAGCCAGCATGGCGCCATAGACATGGGTATGGTTGTTCTCGGCATAGCGGCTGGCCACCCGCCAGAGGGTTTCCGTACCATCGAAATCCAGCATGCATCCCGGCTCACGCTTCTCAATTGGCGGCGCCTTCACCTTAGAGCCTGGTGCTACAATAGCCAGGGATGCCGAGGACATACCAGGACTTTGAGGCTCGGCATCGGCTTGAACGGCGACCTCTTGAACCCTTTGAGCTTGAACGGCTGACAATTGCACAGCTTCGCTTGCTCCTGTTGTGGCTTGCACTGCAGCCCGCTGTGACTCACTCGGCATCTGCTCACCAAAGACCCGGGCACGGTTGGAACGCAGCGCCACAGGCACCGATGTATCGAACAAGGGCAAGCGTTTGAGTTCATGCCAGCGATTGATTCGGTATTCCCGCACCAGTAATTCGGCCTGCTTGTCGGTCACTTCATCTATCCCCAGCAGCAACACCATGTAACGGTTAATGGGTTGCACCATGAGTTTTTCCGCCGCACCTTGCTGCCTGACAATAAACTCCAGCCGAGTCATATCCTCACTGTCGGCCACCACATTGACCTTGAGCATGGGCAAGTGCCCAAGCTCAAACATTCTTTGATTGATACTGACATGGGCGGTTTCTGCTCTGGTAACAGACGTTAACAACATGAGTACAAGCATCAGTAAACCCGCTCTCATCCCTATCCTCTCTGTTTGATTTTAAATTACCCAGTTTAGGCTATCCGGCTTGGATTCTCTGGCTTAGGCTCTCTGGCTTAGGTTCTCTGGCTTAAGTTCTTTGGTTTGGATTCGTTAAGTCAGCAGATTCAAGCTGCGGTTTTGCGGCTTTTTGTTTCCGGGGCTGGTTCTCTCATTCTAGCCTGAGTAAACTGACGGGCAACATGTGCCGTGATCATTTGCGAAAATTCTGACTATGCCGCAGTTTGTCGAAGTTGCCCTTCCCGTTCCCATGCGGCAGAACTTCAGTTACCTGATGCCCAAAGCCTGTCCCTGGCCACTCGAGCCGGGGATGCGGGTGCGGGTGCCCTTTGGCCGCCAGCAACTCATAGGCCTGGTGACAGGCCTGAGTGATGAGTGCGAACTCGAGCCCAAACAACTCAAGCCGGTATATCAAGTGCTGGACAGCGCGCCATTGCTGCCACCGGCGCTGTACCAACTGACCCTCTGGGCCGCCAGATACTATTTCTGCAGCCAGGGGCAGATGTTGACCCAGGCTCTGCCGGTAGCGCTGCGCAAGGGTGCCGATGCCGCGCCGGAGAAAATCAGTTATCTGTGTCTGACCAGTGCGGGCCAGGAGGCCACGCTGGAGTCGTTGAAACGGGCTCCCGCCCAACGCAAACTGCTGCAACAGCTCAAACTGGGGGAACTGACCACTGAAGAGGTCAACGCGCTGGAGCTGAGCAAGAGTGCCATCAAGGGGCTGCTGGACAAGGGCTGGGCCGAGCAGAGAGAACGGTCAGTCAGCGCCAATCTTGAATGGCGGCAAAAGCTTGAACTGGGGGAAGAAGCTCACAGGCTCAACCCGGAGCAAGCCGTGGCGGTCGCCAGCCTCAATGCCCAGAGCGGCTATCAGTGCAGCTTGCTGGAAGGGATCACAGGCTCAGGCAAGACAGAAGTCTATCTGGCGGTACTGGAAACCATACTCAAAGCAGGTAAACAAGCGCTGATCCTGGTGCCGGAAATCGGCCTGACGCCGCAAACCATTAACAGGTTCAAACGCAGATTCAAAGTCACGGTTGCCGTGATCCATTCCGGCCTGACCGACAAGCAGCGCCTCGACGCCTGGCGCCTGGCCCGCAGTGGCGAGGCGGCCATCATAATCGGCACCCGCTCGGCGCTGTTCACTCCCATGGCCTGGCCCGGGATCATCATTCTCGATGAGGAACACGACAGCAGTTTCAAACAGCAGGAAGGCGTGGGTTATCACGCCCGGGATCTGGCCGTCATGCGTGGCCACCTGGAGCAGGTTCCTGTGCTGCTGGGCAGCGCGACGCCGTCGCTGGAAAGCCTGCAAAACGCCCTCAGCGGCCGCTATCAGCATCTGCAATTGGGAGAGCGGGCCGGCAATGCCCTCAAGGTGCGTCAGGGACTGATAGATATCCGCAACCAACCGCTGCAGGCGGGCATGTCGCAACCGCTGCTGAACGAGATGCGCCTGCATCTGCAGGCCGGTAACCAGGTGTTGCTGTTTCTCAATCGCCGCGGCTTTGCCCCTGCCCTGCTGTGCCACGAATGTGGCCATCTGCATGAGTGCGATCGCTGTGATGCATTTTTCACCCTGCACCAATCCCTCGGCGAAATTCGCTGCCACCACTGCGGCAACCAATACGCGATTCCACGCCAGTGCCACAACTGCGGCAGCACCATGTTACAAGGCCAGGGCATAGGCACGGAGCAATTGGAGGCGGCGCTCAGCAAGGAATTTCCCGAGTATCCCGTGGTGCGAATCGACCGGGATACCACCAGCCGTAAAGGCTCGCTGGAACAGCACTTAAACGCCATTCATCGCGGCGAATACAAGATATTGGTAGGCACCCAGATGCTGGCCAAGGGACATCACTTTCCCGATGTCACCCTGGTGGGACTACTCGATGTGGATGGCGCCCTGTTCAGCGCCGATTTTCGGGCCCCTGAGCGCTTCGGCCAACTCTATACCCAGGTAGCCGGTCGCGCCGGTCGCGCCAGCAAGCCGGGCACTGTGCTGCTGCAGACTCATCAGAGCGACAACCCCTTACTCAGGGACCTGCTTCACAGAGGCTATGGCGAGTTTGCCCGCAGCCAGCTCAATGAGCGCCAGCAGGCACTGTTGCCCCCGGCCTGGCATATGGTGCTGATCCGCGCCGAATCCCACCGCGCCGAGGATGCTGATGCCTTTCTGGCGGCCTTTGCCGCCATGTTACCCATGGACAAGGATTTTGAAGTGATAGGCCCGCTGCCGGCGCCGCTGGATCGCAAGGCCGGCAAGTATCGGCGCCAGTTGTTGGCCCAGGCCAAGGACAGACGCAGGCTGCAACAGGTGTTTGAACAGCTGTTGCCCCAGGCCGAACAGCTGCCCGAGGCCAAGCGCTGCCGCTGGAGTCTGGATCGAGATCCGCAGGATCTGCTGTAACTGATAAGAGTCCGCAGGATCTGCTGTAACTCCCTTGAACGGCTTTAATCCGGCTCAGAATTGACCGTGAGGCCCCTGCCTATCCTGCGGCTTGCGCAGCAGCTTATAGGTCAGCCAACTGCCGAGCACCAATACCAGAGTAATCACCGGCGCCGCCATCAACGCCATGGTCAACAGCTTGCTGATCCGCTCCGGCAGAAACGGCATCATATAGCCCAGTGATACCAACAGTCCCACCCAGAAGAAGGCGCTCAGGGCCGCAAAAAAATAGAAGCTCTTGATACAGGCCATGCGCACGCCCATCACCAAAGGCAGCAGCGAACGCACCAACGGCAGAAAACGGGCGCAGAAGAGTGCCACCAGCCCATGACGACCAAGGAGTTTATCCACTGCCGCCAGACTGTCGGGCGGCACCTTGTAGACCCAGCCCTGCACCCTGGGCAGACGATTGAGCAGCCGCCCCTGAACAAATGCCAAATAGCTGCCGCCTGCGGCCGCCGCAAACAGCAACAGATACACCAGCCAAGGGTTGAGGATCCCCATGGCCGCCAGGGTGCCTGAGAGTATGACCACACTGTCGCAAGGCAAGGGGGCCGCCGGCAGCAAAGCACTCTCCAGGAAAATAAAACTGAAGATGCAAACATAGATACTCAGGGCAATACCCGGAGCATGCAGCGCGGTAAAATCCTGCTGCCAAATGGCTTGTAACACTGTGGTGATGGAGTCCAGCATCTATATCTCCATTGAAACTATCGACGCATGCCGATGGCAAAATCGGCACTTGGGGGAAGACAGGATCGACATCATACTCCCCAAAAATAAAGATCAGCGATTATTAAACAAAGATTCATCCCTCTTTATCAATAACAGTGATCTTAAAAGGTCACAGGCAACAGCAAACCCAGACAACAACAAAATTTGCTGATAAAACCATACTGGTGATAGCAATGTTACCGCCGAAAGCGCTAGAATGTGCGGTTATTCCCCTTTTAACCTTTATCAGTCAGTGTCGATAAAACGCCAATGAAATCACATATCCAATCTTTGCTTGAACAGACAGTAGCCACTTTGAAACAACAGGGGCTGATCCCCGAAGAGACTGCGCCAAGGATTCAGGTAGACCGAACCAAGGATAAGAGTCACGGCGACTTGGCCACCAACCTGGCCATGATGCTGACCAAAGCTGCCGGCAAGCCGCCTCGGGAGCTGGCACAACTGATCATCGACAACCTGCCTGCGTCAAGCCATGTGGCCAAGGTAGAAATAGCCGGCCCCGGCTTTATCAACTTCTTTATTGATGACAATGCCCTGGCCAAACAGCTGCAGGCGGCACTGGCCGACGAGCATCTGGGTGTGAGTCTGCCCAAGTCGCAAACCGTGGTAGTGGACTACTCCTCCCCTAACCTCGCCAAAGAGATGCACGTAGGTCACCTGCGCTCCACCATCATTGGCGACAGCGTTGTGCGGGCGCTGGAGTTTCTCGGTCACAAGGTGATCCGCCAAAACCACGTCGGCGACTGGGGTACCCAGTTCGGCATGTTGCTGGCCTATATGGAAGAGCTGCGGGCGCAAAATGGCGAAAACGCCAACCTGGAGTTGTCGGATCTGGAAAGCTTCTATCGTGCTGCCAAACTGCGTTTCGACGAGTCGGCCGAATTTGCCACCCGCGCCCGCCAGCTGGTAGTCGAGCTGCAATCCGGTGACGAGTACTGCAACAAGCTGTGGCGTGAGTTCAACGATATCTCTCTGAGCCACTGCCATGACGTATATCAGCGCCTGGGCGTCAGCCTGACCCGCGCCGATGTCCATGGTGAAAGTGCTTACAACGACGATCTGGAACAGGTGGTCAAAGATCTGGATGCCCAAGGCTTGCTGTCTGAAAGTAACGGCGCCAAGGTGGTATTCCAGGAAGAATTCCGTAACAAAGACGGTGAAGCCCTGCCGGTGATCATTCAGAAGGCTGATGGCGGCTACCTCTATGCCACCACAGACCTGGCGGCCATGCGCTATCGCTCGGGTGCCCTGCATGCCGATCGCGCCCTCTACTTCGTGGATCTGCGCCAGGCGCTGCACTTCCAGCAAGTGTTCAGCCTGGCCCGCACCGCAGGTTTTGTGCGCCCGGAAATGACACTGGAACACATGGGCTTTGGCACCATGAACGGTGAAGATGGCCGACCATTCAAGACCCGCAGCGGCGGGGTGGTGAAACTAGTGGACCTGCTCGATGAAGCCAATGTCAGGGCGCTGGAGCTGGTACGCAGCAAGAACCCCGACATGGACGAAGACACTCTGGCCGAAATCGCCCGAGTGGTGGGCATCGCCTCGGTGAAATACGCCGATCTGTCGAAGAACCGCGCCAGCGACTATATCTTCAGCTTCGATCAGATGCTGAGCTTTGAAGGCAACACAGCGCCATACCTGCTGTACGCCTATACCCGGGTTGCCGGGATCTTCAAGCGGGCCGAAGATGTGGATCTGAGCAATGCCGTTATCGCTCTGGAACACGACAAGGAAAAAGAGCTGGGCAACAAGCTGGCCCAGTTCGGTGAAATCCTTGCCCGTATGGTCGACAAGGGCCAACCCCATGTACTTTGTGGTTATCTGTTTGAACTGGCCGGAGCCTTCTCCAGCTTCTACGAAGCCTGCCCCGTGCTGGCGGCCGATAACGAAACCCAGAAGCACAGCCGTCTGCTGCTGTCTCAGTTGACCGCCAAGACCCTTAAGCAGGGCCTGTCACTGCTGGGTATCGAGACTCTGGAGCGCATGTAATCCATGGGACGCGATTACGCCAATAGCAAACCCAAGCCCCGCAAGCCAGCCAAGCGAGGCGCTCGCAAGCAACCGCAGCCCAGGCAAGGCTTTCCTGTGCTGTTGCTTGTGGTGGTAGTGGCCGTGGTGGCCGGCTTTGGCTATTTCCTCTGGAGCCTGAAGAGCAGCGCCCCCGAGGCCGAAGTGGCTAAGCCTCAGCCACAGACTAAGCCGGTGCCACAGAAGAAAGACCCCAACGCCTTGCCGCCCAAGCCCAAAGAGGAGTGGACCTACCTCAAGGAGCTGGAAAACAAACAGGTAGAAGTGGATCTGCCGGAAGAGAGCAACAAGCCATCTCGCCCTTATCAGATGCAGTGCGGTTCCTTCCGGGTGCAATCCCAGGCCGACGAGATGAAAGCCGTGATCGCCTTCCAGGGGCTTGAAGCCCAGGTGCGCAAGGTGCAAGGCACCAGTGGTGTCTGGTACAAGGTGGTACTCGGCCCCTATGACAGCAAGCGCGATGCCGAGCGGCAGCGCCACGTGCTGCAAAGAGCCGGTCTCAACGGCTGTATGATCTGGTTCTGGGAAGATTAAACTCCCCTCCTCAATTTAAAGGCTGCAAACAATAAGATTTGCAGCCTTTTTGTTTTTCAGCACGAAAGCCGCTGCCGGGCACTTGATATTCCTGTCCCCAACCCCATATAGAAAACTATCACCTCATTAGTTGGCCTTGCTGTGCCCCCAATGGGCCGTTTCATGCAGCAGCCCCTGGGGATTTGACCCATGACGGACGCGCCGTCCGCCCGAGAAGAGGATCTATCGTGACCACTATCGTATCTGTACGCCGTAATAATCAGGTTGTTGTCGCCGGTGACGGCCAAGTGTCTCTGGGCAACACTGTGATGAAAGGCAATGCCCGCAAAGTACGCCGCCTGTACCACAATAAAGTATTGGCCGGTTTTGCCGGTGGCACCGCCGATGCCTTTACCCTGTTTGAACGCTTCGAGGCCAAACTGGAGATGCATCAGGGGCATTTGATGAAGTCGGCGGTCGAACTGGCCAAAGACTGGCGCAGTGACAGAGCCCTGAGAAAACTCGAAGCCATGTTGGTGGTGGCCGATCATGAAAGCTCACTGATCATCACAGGTAATGGCGATGTGGTGCAGCCGGAGCATGATCTTATCGCCATAGGCTCAGGTGGCAACTATGCCCAGGCCGCGGCGTTGGCGCTGCTGGAAAACACCGAACTGGGTGCCCGTGATATTGCCGAGAAGTCGCTGACCATAGCCGGCGATATCTGCGTATTTACCAACCAGTTCAAGACTATAGAAGAACTGAATTACTGATCCCGAGCGTGAGGAAGTATTATGTCTGAAATGACACCCCGCGAAATCGTCCACGAACTGGACGCGCACATCATAGGCCAACAGAAGGCCAAACGCTCTGTCGCAGTAGCCCTGCGTAACCGCTGGCGCCGCATGCAGCTGGATGCCGGCTTGCGCCAGGAAGTGACCCCGAAGAATATTCTGATGATAGGCCCAACCGGTGTTGGTAAGACAGAGATCGCCCGCCGTCTGGCCAAGCTGGCCAATGCGCCTTTTATCAAGGTTGAAGCGACCAAGTTCACCGAAGTGGGCTATGTGGGTAAGGAAGTGGAGCAGATCATCCGCGATCTCACCGACGCCGCGGTCAAACTAACCCGCGAGCAGCAGATGAAGAAGTGCCGCTCCCTCGCCGAAGAAGCCGCCGAGGAGCGGGTTCTCGATGCCCTGCTGCCCAAGCCAAAGAACGATTGGGATCAGGAAACCGAGGACAAGTCCCACACCCGCCAGGTGTTCCGCAAGAAACTGCGTGAAGGCCAGTTGGACGACAAAGAGATCGAAATCGATGTCTCGGCGCCGCAAATTGGTGTCGAAATCATGTCGCCTCCCGGCATGGAAGAGATGACCAACCAGCTGCAGAGCCTGTTCCAGAACATGGGTCAGGGACAGAGCAAGCGCAAGAAACTCAAGATCAAGGATGCCTACAAGCAACTGGTCGAAGAGGAAGCCGCCAAGCTGGTCAACCAGGAAGATCTCAAAGAGCAGGCTATTGAGCTGGTCGAGCAGCACGGCATAGTGTTCCTCGATGAGATAGACAAAATCTGTAAGCGCGGCGAAACCTCAGGCCCGGATGTGTCCCGCGAAGGGGTACAGCGTGACCTTTTGCCGCTGGTGGAAGGCTGCACAGTCAACACCAAGCACGGCATGGTAAAGACAGACCACATTCTGTTTATCGCCTCCGGCGCCTTCCAGATGAGCAAGCCATCGGATCTGATCCCCGAACTGCAGGGCCGTCTGCCGATTCGGGTCGAGCTGGATGCCCTGACCGCCTCCGACTTCAAACGGATCCTCACCGAGCCCCACGCCTCGCTCACCGAGCAGTATGTGGCCTTGATGGGCACCGAAGGAGTCAGCATCGAATTTACCGAGTCGGGTATCGACCGTATCGCCCAGGCCGCCTGGCAAGTCAACGAGCGTACCGAAAACATTGGCGCCCGTCGGCTGCACACTGTGATGGAGCGGCTGATGGAAGACATCTCTTTCGAGGCCAGCGACAAGTCCGGCAGCAAGTTTGTTATCGATGCCGAATATGTCGATGCTCACCTGGACAACCTGGTTCAGGATGAAGATCTGAGTCGCTTCATTCTGTAAGCCGGTCTTAACACTGAAAACAAAAAAAGCCGCCTTAACTAAGGCGGCTTTCAATACAAACCAAATAGGTTACTTACCTTTTCCTTTGCGGCTTAACTCAGGGGTCACAGTGATAAGTTCAGAGCAGATATTGCTGCCGGCTTCACATACCTTGTATTCAAAGCTTTCGGCACTGCTGTTGAAACGTTCCTTATAGCTGCCTCTATCTCGGGTACTGTCGATCAGTTGACCATCACGATAAATGTCGACGGCTCGGGCTGACGAGCCATTCCAGTTCAAGTTGACATTCACCTTGCTACCGTCTGTACTGCCGGCACCACTGAGGCTGATAGCCGCGGCAACGCTCACCTGCTTGCTGATGCTGTGACTGGCGCCACTGTTGTCTGTCACTGTCAGCGTCACCTCATAGCTACCACCAGAGGCATAACTGTGGCTTGGATTGGCCAGTGATGAAATATTGCCATCACCGAAGTCCCAAGCCCAAGCGACCACAGCCCCATCATTATCACCGGAAGCATCGGCAAAGTTCACATCCAGATGATTCACCTGGAAGCTGAACTCTGCGCTTGGCAATTCATTCACAGGCGCAGCTTCCACTGTCAAAGTTACCAGGGCCACACCATTGGCAGCCTGGCTATCGGCTGCGCTGGCCGTCACTGTATGCTGCCCCACGCTCAGGCTGTTGGTGCTAAAGGACGCGCCTTGACCAATCAGGCCATCCAGATCGGATGTCCACTCCAGGGTATTAGCTACATCACCATCTTCCGCATCGTTGGCAGAGCCCATAAAGGCCACAGTGTCACCCTCAATAAAACTGCTGCCCCCCACTGGAGCGCTAATACCAACAACCGGAGCTGCGTTAACAGGTGTGCTACCAATACCGTCGTGGGTAAAAGTCAAACTCCATTTGTTCAGTCGACCTGCGTCACCGCTCCATTCATCCCTAATGACCAATTGCCAAATACCTGTAGCTACTTCTCCATTAAACTCAACAGGATAGAATGTTTTAATCAGATCGCGGTAGTTATCGTTCGGACCGCGCACATCGAAGATCTCAACCGTAGTACCGTTCGGAGACACCAAATGGATCAACAAGTCGTTGTTGAAGCCATGCATAATATCCACAAACAGGCTCATGTCCTTGATCTTCACACCAAGGGGAA
This sequence comes from Shewanella sp. MSW, assembly GCF_007636515.1. NCBI lineage: Bacteria > Pseudomonadati > Pseudomonadota > Gammaproteobacteria > Alteromonadales > Shewanellaceae > Shewanella > Shewanella sp. MSW. Next base: position 34,161 of record NZ_LVDR01000002.1, on the reverse strand, counting down.
CATTAATCTCAGCTACCACACTTCCCATATCAGGGATGGATTGAACCCTGCTGTCCTCATAGGAAACAACGGTGCCGTCACTAACAATGTACAGAAAGAACTCACGGCTGCTCACCACACCTTGACTGTCAAAGGCTGTCACTGTGATCTGGTGAGTCCCCTGGCTCAAATCCGAGCGGGAGAAGTTTCCACCTGTGCCGATTTGACCATCGAGGCTGGAAGTCCACACCAGTGAGGCACGAACATCACCATCTTCTGAGTCGGTTGCATCAGCAACGAAATTGACTACATCACCCGGCAAATATAGAGCATTTTGCAGGTTAGCACCTATAGTCACTGTAGGAGGCAGATTGGTACCAGGCTGAGATCCACCTGTAACATCCATGCTCCAACTTTTGAGAGTACCGGTATCACGGAATCCTGAATCTGTGACGTGAAGAATCCAATCACCTAAAGCCTCTTCCAGATCAAAGTCTTCCACTGCATAACTGGCTACCAGGTTATCAGCACTGCCGCCGGTACGATTATGCAGGGTAACTGTGCGACCGCTGGGCGAAGTCAAAGTCACCAGCAAATCACCTATATAGGTATGTGCTATGTCCAGATTGACCACGAGGTCCGTCAATGTCAGGTTGATTGGTACATTGATTACGCTACTTACACCATCGGCATTGTCATCGGGGATCGCCAGCGGATTTTCATTGCTGTAGGTAGTGCTGAACGTACCGGCAGGATACACCAGCAGACTGACATCGATACTCTTGTGGATATCACCATCAACTGCATTAATAGTAATGATGTGATTGCCCAGGGTAGTATTGACATCTGTGGAGACTGTCATTGTGGTGCGACCATCGGCCGGTACTGTGTTACTGGAGAAGCTCACCGCTGCATTCAAGCCCGCTGGCACATCAGCACTGAAACTGGCATTGCCGTTATAGCCACCCACGGCGTTCATGTCGATATCAAAGGTCACAGACGAGTCTTGGTTCACAGTGCGACTGGCAGGACTCACCAGCAGATAATAACCAGGACCACCGGCACCGGCCATGTTCAAGGCACTCTCCAGGTTCAAGCGCTTACCTGTCACGGTTTTACCTTCCAATGCTGCAATGGGGTCGCCAGAAGACATTAGGATATTCTTGACATCGGCCGTAGTCAGGGTTGGATCGGCGGCCAAAATCAAAGCGGCAGCCCCTGCCACATGGGGAGTCGCCATGGAAGTCCCGCTCAGGGTATTGTAATCACTCCCTGGAACAGTGGAATAAACATCCGAGCCTGGAGCCCCCATATCAACCGTATTAAGCCCCCACTGAGAGAAGTAAGACATTTCATCATCGCGAGTAGTAGAGGCAATGGCCATCACATTGGGTACATCATGGTTGGCGGGCCAGCTGTCATTGACATCATTATCAATCGCATCATTACCGGCCGCGGCGACAAACAGAATGTCGGCATTATTGGCTGCCGTAATAGCATCTTCCAAAGCCTGGCTGAATGAGCCACCGCCCCAGGAGTTGTTCAACACTCGGATATTTACGCCACGGTTTTTCAAATCAACCATGTAATCAATACACTGAATACCATCTGCCGTGGTACCACCTTGGTTACCCAGGAAAGAGCAACCTACCATGGCAGTATTCCAGTTGACCCCAACCACTCCCGAGCCATTATTGCCGGTCGCCCCTATGGTTCCCGCAACATGCGTGCCATGGTAATGGGTATCCTGCGGATTGCCGTTATCATTAATGGCTGAAATACCGTGAATATCATCAATATAACCGTTGCCATCGTCGTCGATACCGTTATTGGGGACCTCATTGGGATTCACCCAAATATTGTCTCGCAGATCCGGGTGAGTGTAGTCAAAACCTGTATCTATCACCCCAACGACTACCTCTCGCGAGCCCATTTCCATCTCCCAGGCCTGCTCCGCATTGATTTTTGGCATACCCCACAACTGGCCGTAGCTTGGATCGTTGGGGATAACCGAAGGATAAAATCTGTGGTTGAGTTCAGCGTATTCGATGTGGGGGTTGTGCTTGAGCCGTTCCACCATAGCGCGGGCATCCAGCCCCCGGGGAACTGTCAATTCAGCCAGTCGACCCTTGGCAATATGGCGAAATCGATCATCAACGCCATCATGGTTTTTATCTTTGAATGAAGAACCGAATTGAGCCATTAACTGCTTACGGTCCGCTTTCTTTGCGGTTTCTTTGAATTTAACAATAACAGAGGCATTATCGAAGTCTTGTTTGGGTTCTAGTTTCTTGGCGGCAAGTGACGGAACCGTCACTGCCATCAGGGAAGTAGAGAGCATGGCCAAAGTCAATCGGCTCAAGCGAGTATGCGGCTTTCTCATTTGTAGTCTCCTGTGATTAAGAGTGCTCGCTATAATCGTTATGTATGCGAACACATACAATCTAGACACGAAACAAACAAAATTCAAACAAAAAAGAAACTTTTTTAACAATAGCGTTCTTACACCATCACTCCAAGCAAAGTGGATCCTCAGCAGCAAAAACTAGCTGAGTCTCACCAGGGTAAAGAACTGAAGAACGCTAAGATCCGCTTAAAAACAGCAAGGAATGTTATGAAGTGTATCTAAAGAAATACAATTTGATGGCAGGTATATTTAGCAGGAACAAGAAGTTAACAGGGCCAAACGAGTTCGAATCTCGCCCCGCCCATTGGACTATCGCCGACACGAATTTGCCCCCGACTATTTTCGGCCAATCGTCGAGCGATGGCCAACCCCAAGCCTATACCGCCGGTGGCACGGGTGCGACTGGGATCGAGACGGATGAAAGGTTCAAAAATCCGTTCTCTTTCTGCAGTCGGCACCCCGGGACCATCATCGTCCACTATGATATTCACCTGCCCTTGTTCAAGCTGACAACTGAGCCGAACCTCTTGATGGCAGTGTCGCAATGCATTGGATAGCAAGTTGTTTATTGCCCATTCCAAATGCTTCTTACTGGCAATGACAGATATTTCAGGATCAACTGGCGTTAAGGTGATCTTTTTCTCGGGGAACAAGGGATGCTGCCTTACCACCAAAGTTTGCAATAATGGCGCCAGCGACAAAGACTCTGTTGGCGCTCGCCTCGGACTTCCTTCGGCTTTAATCAGCTTGACGATTTCACGGATCAGCTCATCCAACTCTTCCAGGCCCCGCAGTACCCTGTCTTCCAATTGCGGCCTTTCGTCCTCCTCGGCTTCGATGAGCATATCAAAAGCCAGTTGCACCCTGGCCAGTGGCGCCCTGAACTCGTGCGCCACTGCCTGCATTAGATCGCTTTGCATCTTTATCGAGCGTTGCAAGGCTTGATTTACCCGCGATTGACTATGACGACCATAGAGCAGCAGCAGAATAGCCGCAGCCGCTACCAGCGCCACGATCCAAAGATTGCGGGTAAACTTTTGTTGTTTGATAACCTCTTGTTGCAAGGCTTTCTCGCCTTCCAGCAAAGTGATTTGTCGCTGGCGTTTTTCATCTTCAAATGAACTGCGCAGCCATGCCAGACGCTCACTGGAGTTGGCATTAAAAAGCGCATCATTGATACTTTTAAACTCTTTATGGTTTAACAACGCCTGGCGATAATTACCTTTACGTTCATGTATTTTTGACAAGAGTTCATAGGTATCTCTGAGCTGACCACGATCGCCACTGGCAAGCGCCAATTGCAATGCCTGCTCGGCTCTTTCACGGGCAATATCCACATCGTTGGTCGCCAAAAAATAATCAGCGAGACTCAGCCTTCCCTGGGCTTGCAAGGCGACCAGCCCCAATCGGTCGGCTGTAGCCAGGCCTCGCTCCAGATAACGCCGGGCAATAGGATACTCGCCCATGTCCAAGGAAAGCTTACCAAGACTCATTAAAGCCGTGGCAGTGACATTACCGTCTTTAAGCTCTTCACCATAGATCAGAGCTTGTTTCATGGCAGCCTTGGCCGCCACCTTTCTATTCAATTTTTGCTGCACTGTCCCGAGAGCTGTCAGCGCCTGTGCCATTCCGGTCTTGTCATCCAAGGCCTCGAATCCCTGCAGTCCCAATTGCAACTGCGCCATAGCCTCCTGCAAATCACCTATGTGCTCATAAGTGATCCCCATATTGTGATGCAATTCCGCCACGCCTGACTTATCATCCAACTGCTCCCTGATCCTCAAAGACTCCTGTTGATTTGCCAGCGCTTCACCAAAATCGCCCAAAGTCGCATGAATACCTGCAATATTATTCAACGCCAGCGCCAATGCTCTTGAGTCGTCCAGTCCTCTATGTAGATCCCTGGCCTTGGTAAAACACTCCAGTGCCAACTGATATTCAGCCTTATCACTGTAGATAAGACCCATATTGTTGTAGGTGGTCGCTTCAAAAGAACTGTTTTTCAGGCTATTGGCAACTGTAAGCGCTCTCTGATAATAGGTTAGAGCCTTATCCAACTGACTCTGACGCCAATAAATCAGACCGGCGACATTGAGCGGTACCACCAAGATCTCAGCTTGCTGCTGCTCCTCGGCCAAAGTCAACGCAGCTTCGCCAAAGTCCGCAGCCTCGGCAAACTCCCCCAACATCATTTTCGCCCAGGCCAGATTACTGAGCGCCATCACCTCGGAACCTGGGTCAGGCTCAATTTCCAGTAGTCGCAGAGCCTGTGTACTGTAGTCTATGGTTTTGATTGGGTCTTGATGGCGTGAGGCGGCAGCCAAATCAAGCAGTTCGAGGATTTGACTATGCTCATCCGAGACCAAAGATGAACGTTCCGCTTCCTGACAAGATGGCAGCAATATCAGCAGTAACAATCCCAAGAGCCAGGGCATTAACGCCCCAGAACGGCCTTGAAATCTGGAAACTACCAAGAAGACTTTCATCTTAACTCAGGGTCAGTACGTAGCCTTGACCACGTATCGTTTTAATTAGGGAGGGTTCTTTGGGATCATCATCCATCTTGCGTCGCAGATGAGAAATTCGAAGATCTATAGTGCGCGGTGTGCTGTCATAACCCAGCTCTTTAAAGTGTTCGCAAATAGCATCCCGCGCGAGAGTCCGGCCAGCATGTTTGCTCAAAAGCCACAGCAGTTCAAACTCGGCCAGGGTAAGTTCAAGATCTTGGTTATTCAAACTTGCAGTCCGCTCCAGCTTGTCCAGACGCAAACCATTGACAGCCAAATGGGTCTCACTCTGATTTGCTCTTGGTTCCTGAACTTGGCTTTCTTGTCGTTCCGAGCGGCGCAGCAAGCTGCGAATACGCGCCAACAGCACCCGGGAACGAACCGGCTTGGCAATATAGTCATCCGCTCCGGTTTCAAGCCCGGCAACTTCATCAATATCATCCCCTAACCCGGTTAACATCAGGATGGGGCCGGGATAACGACTACGAACTTCGCGACAGATAGAAAGTCCATCCATCTCTGGCAGCATGACATCCAACACCACCAATCGGGGGCGTTCGTCAATAATGCGTCTGGCGGCATTTACACCATTGGCTTCGGTTCGGACCTCAAAGCCATTCTTGGTCAAAAAGCCACTCAGCAGCTCTGTTAATTCCTGATCGTCATCAACCAACAGGATAAATTCACTCAAATCCATGATGTCACATCCCCGAAAGCTATGAATTTGATTGTATGTAATTATGTACAAAATTCAAACTTTGTATCTCAAGTGTGATTAATGCTTCTCAGGGGAAGGGCCCAAAAAACGGTCCGAGGGCAACTCCAGATACAAAGTTCAGCTTGGCACAAAATCCAAAGGTGACAACCTGGGGTGTCAGCATCAAGCCGAGCAAAGGCAGATTTTAAACAGGCACAGTAGCCAAACTTTGCCTCAAACCCGGTAATTCTTTATCATCCCCTCCTTTGCCCAAGCTGGAACCCAAGCAATGAAACTGACTCTGCTGACTCAAGAGCTATACAGCAAGCTCTACCGGGATATTCACGAATTCCGAACCACCTTCGATCTGCCGGTCGACTCTCCTGAGACCCTAGATGCCAAGGCAGACACTCTGCACACCTCACTTATCAGCGAAGAGCTGACCGAACTGGCCGAAGCCGACGACAAGGTTGAACAGGCCGACGCCATAGTCGACAGCGTGTATGTATTGATGGGACGCTTGGTGCACTTGGGCTGCACCCAAGTCGGGGAGCGACTGGAGATCAGCTACCTGATAGATCTGCTGCTGCAGGTTGCCGCCAACAAAGCTATCGACTTTGAGCCCTACTGGGATGAAGTGCATGCCAGCAACATGAGCAAGGTGTGCCGCAATGAGCAAGAACTGGCCGACACCGTGGCCCACTATGCCAAGCAAGGGGTGGAAATTGTCGGTAGCCGTCAGGGTGACTTCCTGATAGCCAAGTGCGCCAAAGATGTGGAAATGACCGGCAAAACAGTGCGCCAGGGCAAGGTGCTCAAGTCTGTCTATTATCGTCCAGCCAACCTCAAGGTTCTGGTGTAACGCTCGGCGTTCAATCCTAAACTGGCACTCGCCTTTGGGGAACCAAACAGGTTCCCAACCGCTCGCCCACAAAAGCAGACTCCAGGTCTGCTTTTTCAGCGTTCAAAACTGTGAGTGCTTCATCGTTAGAACTTCACCAAGGTCCCTTTCAGCGCCACCCCGGCCATGATAGCCCCGGCACCACACTCATATTCAGTTTCGCTGGCAAACTCACGCTTCTTGTAATAGGACTGGATATTGACCACAGCGTCCATCCCCTCACGCTCGGCGCGCTCCTGCAACGCCTTTAGGGCACTCAACATCACCCACTCACAAGCTTCGCGATCTGACTTGCCAAAGGCATTGGTCTTTTTATTGGTGATCACCTCGCCATAGCTCTTGCTGATCTCCGGATGCGCCTGAGTGGCAAAATACAGTGGCACATCGTAAAGGGCTTCTTTGGCCTTCTCGGTCTGCAGCAGTTCCTGCACCGGATATTGGGCTATGGTATCTCGCGCCGCGGCGTTGGCACTGACCATTAGGGCCAGCAGCGCCAGAGCAAGTGATTTTTTCATCTATATCTCCCTTTTGCGGCTCTACGCCGCAGTCAAAGCTTTGATTGCAGTCCATCTTAAGATAGGGTCACTCCACCGGTTGCAGGAGTGACTAATTCGCAATGATACAACCAGTTACATACACTAGACCAGAAAAAGCTCAAGCCCTGATAAAGGCCGCCATCAACTCACGGGTCAAGTCGGCGGCGGGAATTTCCCGACATCCCTCCGGATTCTGACCACACCAGAGCGGGCTGAAGTCACAGCAGTCGCGTGCTTCTGCCGCGGCGCGCAGCGGCGCAATGGCATTGGCCGCCAGTGGAAAGTCCGGCGCTTGCCCCAAAGGCCCCAACTCACGCATCAAACGGGTCATTATGCCCCTGGCCGGACGGCCACTGTAGAGATTGGTCAGTGCCGTATGGCGATTCATTTGCGGATCTTTCAGCGCTTGGCGATGCAGTTCACTGATCTCGGCCTCCGGGCACAGGAGATAGGCCGTACCCACCTGCACCCCGGCCGCCCCTAAAGCCATGGCCGCCTGCACTCCGGCGGCGTCGGCAATACCACCGGCGGCAATCACGGGCACCTTCACCGCCTGTACCAGGCGCGGTAACAGGGCAAAAGTACCGCTATGCTCAGTCAAGTCATCACTGAGGAAATGGCCTCTGTGACCACCGGCTTCCAATCCCTGGGCTATGATGGCATCCACGCCTCTGGATTCGAGCCATTTGGCCTCAGCGACGCTGGTTGCCGAGGCAATCACCTTGGTGCCCCAACTCTTGACCCTGAGCATCAGTTCGGTGGAGGGAAGCCCGAAATGAAAACTCACCACTTCGGGACGAAAGGGTTCTATAACCGCGGCAACCTTGGCATCGAAGGGACGCCGCTCAGCACCGCCGCCGAGTTCTTCGACCTCGAATTCACGGTAATAAGGCGCCAGTTGCTGCAGCCAGGTACGCAAACGCTCGGGTTGTTCCTCGGGTGGCTTATGGCAAAAGAAGTTAAGGTTCAGCGGCCGGTCACTCTGACGCCTGAAGCTTTCTATTGCCAGCTTGAGTTTGTCATGGGATAACATGGCGCAGGGAATGGAGCCAAGCGCACCGGCAGAAGCGACCGCCAAAGCCAGCGGCACTCCCTGAGCACCGGCCATAGGTGCTTGAATAAGCGGTAATTCAATACCAAAGAGTTGTTCTATCAACATACCAAGACTCCTTCTTGCTTCAGTCCTCAGCAGCACCTCTTGCCGCTGCTTGGTTTACTAACCCGGCTGTTCAGACTAACGGTTGGCAGTGGTTTGCACCAGCAAAAACGCCGCGAGAATCGCGGCGTTGATAGTCAAACTCAATGTCGTTCAGAGCAGGTAATCCATCCCCAAGGCGACAAACAAAGCCATACCCGCCCAGTTGTTGTTGAGAAACGCCTTGAAGCAGGGTGCCCGCTGCCTGTCATAAATCAGCTTCTGCTGATAAAGTCCAAAGCCGATAAAGGCCAGTAGCCCTACCAGATAAAGGGCTCCTCGCTCGGCCACATAACCTGCAGTCATAAAGCAGGCCAGCGCCGCCAGCTGAAACAGGCCGATGATCTGCCTGTCGTAACGGCCGAACAGAATCGCGGTGGACTTGATCCCCACCTTGAGATCATCGTCCCTGTCCACCATGGCATACATGGTGTCGTAGGCTACAGTCCAGAACCAGTTAGCGGCAAATAGCCACCAGGCTTCGACAGGGACTTCACCTGTCTGGGCGGCATAAGCCATGGGGATCGACCAGCTCCACACTGTGCCGAGGAACATCTGCGGCATATTGGTGTAGCGTTTGGTGAAGGGATAGATGATAGTCAGCAGCATACCGACAAGGGAGAGCTTCACCACCAGAGGGTTAAGCAGCAACACCAGACCAAAGGCAAACAGCCCCATGACGACAAACAAGCCCAGCGCTTCTTTGACCGTGACCTCGCCACTGGCCAAAGGTCTGGCCTTGGTGCGCTCGACATAGGTGTCCAATTCACGGTCTGCATAGTCGTTGATGATGCAGCCGCAGGCGCGCATCACAAACACACCTATGATAAAGATGATCAACACCTTGAGATCCGGTAAGCCCCCGGCCGCCAACCACAGCGCCATTAAACAGGGCCACAACAGCAGAAAAGTCCCTATGGGTCTGTCCAGTCGCGACAGACGGGCATAGACGTCAATTTTTTCCCTCAAGTTCATCGGTAGGCTCTCCAACACATCTCAGCCTTAAATTTGCCAAGCATTATGACTCAGCAACAGTGTGATTGACACCGCAAAACGCGAATTTTCCTATGCGGGCTGTCAGCACGCGGTTAACTTGGCGTAGGCCACCACCAACCACTTACTGCCGAAGTCATCAAAATTCACCTGCACCCTGGCCTGTGCGCCCTGGCCTTCAAAATTGGTCACTATCCCCTCACCGAATTTGGGATGCAGCACCCGTTGGCCGACATTGAAGCCCGTGTCGTTGAAGCTGCTTTGCGACTTGCTGAACCTGTTATTGGCCATGGGGGTGGCCACCTGCGCCTTGAGACGAATTTCCTGCAGGTACTGAGGCGGGATCTCCTTGATAAAGCGCGACGGCCGTGAATAGTTTTCACGGCCATAGATGCGGCGCGACTCGGCATAGGTGATATACAGCTGCTGCATGGCGCGGGTCATGCCCACGTAACACAGGCGCCGCTCTTCTTCCAAACGATCGCCCTCTTCCAGCGACAACTGACTGGGAAACAGCCCTTCTTCAACACCGGCCATAAACACCAGCGGGAACTCCAGCCCCTTGGCCGAGTGCAGCGTCATCAACTGCACCGCATCTGTGTGGGCATCAGCCTGGCCTTCTCCCGCCTCCAGCGCCGCATGGGATAAGAAGGCGTTCAACTCCCCCATGTCCACCAGCTCTTCCGGCACTTCGAAGGTGCGCGCCGCGGTGACCAGTTCCTCGAGGTTTTCCACTCTGGCCTGGGCCTTTTCGCCCTTTTCCTGTTCATACATGGCCTTGAGCCCGGAATCCTGGATCACTCTATCCGCTTGGCGATAGAGAGGCAGCTCTTCGGTGTCACTGCGCAGCTGCACTATCAAGTCCATAAAGCCACGCACCGCATTGGCGGCGCGGCCTGCCAAGACCTTCTCTTCCAACAAACGGACGCAGGCCTGCCACAGAGTGAGTTGCTGCTGCCGGGCTGTGGTTCTGAGAATATCCAGGGTGCGATCGCCTATACCTCTGGCGGGAGTGTTGACCACCCGCTCGAAGGCGGCATCATCATCGCGGTTGGCAATCAGACGCAGGTACCCCATGGCATCCTTGATCTCCTGACGCTCGAAGAAGCGCAAACCGCCATAGATACGATAAGCCAGCCCCTTGTGCAGCAAGGCCTCTTCCAATACCCGTGATTGAGCATTACTGCGATAGAGGATGGCGCAGTCACTGAGACTGCCGCCCTTGTCCTGCCAGTCGCCAATGCGGCCTATGATGAAGCGGGCTTCATCCATCTCATTGAAGGCACAATAAACTGAGATGGGTTCACCATCGACATCTTCGGTCCACAACTGTTTACCCAGCCGATCCGGGTTGTTGGCGATAAGTTCGTTGGAGGCCTTGAGAATATTGCCGCTGGAGCGGTAGTTTTGCTCCAGGCGAATGGTTTCAGCATTGGGAAAGTCCTGCAAAAACTTGTGCAGATTTTCCACTTGGGCGCCGCGCCAGCCATAGATGGACTGGTCATCGTCGCCCACTATCATCACATTGGCGCTCTTGCCTGCCAGTACTCTGATCCAGGCATATTGAATGGCGTTGGTGTCCTGAAACTCATCCACCAGAATATTGCGGAATCTATCCTGATAGTGGGCCAGAATATGTTCCTTGTTGAGAAACAGCTCGTGAGCCCGCAAGAGTATCTCGGCAAAATCCACCAGCCCGGCACGATCACAGGATTCCTGATACACCTGATAGATTTGAATCAGCCTCTGTTCCATGGGGAAAATCCCACCATCAAGATGCTTCGGGCGTAAACCTTCATCCTTTTTACCATTAATATAACTGGCCACCATCCGCGGCGGATACTGCTTCTCATCCAAATTCAGGCTCTTGAGAATACGCTTGAGCAAGCGCAGCTGATCATCCGAGTCGAGGATCTGAAAATTCTGCGGCAGGCCAGCATCCTGCCAGTGAGTACGCAGCAGACGATGGGCCAGACCATGAAAGGTACCAATCCACATGCGGCCCATATGGTTGCCGACTATCTTCTCCAGCCGCTCCCGCATCTCGGCGGCCGCCTTATTGGTAAAGGTCACCGCCATAATGGAGTACGGGCTCTGGTTTTCCACCTGCAGCAGCCAGGCAATCCTGTGAGTCAGTACCCGGGTCTTGCCGCTACCGGCTCCGGCGAGCACCAGCATGCTCGATTGAGGTGCGGCTACCGCCTCACGCTGCTTGTCATTCAGGCCATCCAATAAAGAAGATACGTCCATTCGCGCCTCCACAAAAACGAGCGCGCATTATAGCAGGAAAGACCCATTGCTCCTACGCGCCTTGGCAGGCTACTGATAGAACCGGACTCAAGGTAAGAGGGCAAAACAGAGTCGGCTTCATCGGTATTTCCCCTACTTTGTTCAAAAACAAAATACAGTCTCAAAAGTTCATATTAAATCATTACTAAATAACGACTTAATAATATTAACAATCAAAAATACTAAAAGTTAAAACATTTACCTATTAAATTGCCACAACTCACAGTTTATAACAGAGCAAAGACCTAGGATCTTGAAACATTCACTATATTTTTCATGCATTTGTTTGGGAGCCGGGTTTTGAACCAAGCCATCTTTTCCAATCTTTCTTTGCGCAAGTTGTTAATCACCTTGTTTGCTGCGCTTTTAGCACTGTTTTGCCTGTCATTGGGCACCATTGGCTATCACCTAGAGGAGGTGAAAAGCCAAATAAGCCTGCTGGAACGTGAGTACCACAGCAATGATCAGGCCGCCTCTTTACTGCAACTGGTATCCGGCCTCAGACGGGAACAGCTGGGTTACAGCTTGAGACGGGTACTGAATGCTCCCATGAGTGAGGAGTCACGTCAGTACCTTCAAGATCAGACTCTGGCGATCAACTCGGCATTACAGCAACTTAAACAGGGTGCCGGACAAGATACCCTGGTGCAGCTGCACAAGCTGGATGCGCCGCTGCAAGCCTTTATGGGACTGCATAAGCAGTTTTTGGCTCAAGACAGCAACGACCTTGCGGAAAACACCGCCAACATGCTGACCTCCATGGAATCCTGGCATATTTACAACAATGTCGAGACCGAGCTCAAAGCCTTGATGGAGCTGGAAACCAATAAGGTCAGCTCTGCCAGAAGCGCCAGTGAACAAGCGATTCAATCCCTCAGCAGTAGTTTGGTTATCGTCTTCTGTCTCTTTGTAACCCTGGCACTGGGAGCCGGCTGGTTCCTGCTGCGACGAATCTTTATCCCCCTTGGCGCCACCACGCAAGTGCTGGAAAAAATCGCTTCGGGCGATCTCGCCAGCGCCATCCCGATGGAGAAATTCAGCGGCAGCGAATTCAAACACCTGGCAGAAACTCTGGGACAGATGCGTACCACATTGCATGAAATGATCTCCCAGATAGGCGCCGCCTCGGTACAACTGGCTGCGGCTGTGGAGGAGATGACTGCTGTCGCCGCTGAATCTGCCGAGGAGATGCAACAGCAGCGCTCTGAGGTCGATCAGGTAGCCACCGCTATGACAGAGCTACAGAGCTCGATTGCCGACATCTCCCGCAACACCACACAAACGGCCGATCAAGCCAACCAAGGGGTGCAAGCCACCACTGAAGGCCAGCAAGTGGTAATGCAAACTCTGGATACCATTCAAAGTTCAGATGCAGAAATCACCGCCGCCAGCGAAGTGATAAATCAATTACAGAAAGACTCAGACTCCATAGCCATGGTGCTGGAAGTGATCGCCCAGATAACGGACCAGACCAACCTGTTGGCCCTCAATGCCGCCATCGAAGCTGCCAGGGCCGGTGAAGCCGGCAGAGGCTTTGCAGTAGTGGCCGATGAAGTACGCACCCTCGCCAGCCGCACCCAAAGCTCGGCGCTGGAAATCAAAGGCACTATAGAGCAGCTGCAACAAAGGGCTCAACATGCCAATGAAGTGATGCAAAAGAGCCGTGAACGTATGCAAGGCAGTGTCCGCTGTGCCAATGAGGCCAGTGATGCGATTGAAAGGATTAGTGCCGCCATCAGTATCATCAACGATATGGCAATTCAGGTGGCCAGTGCCACCGAACAACAGACAGCGGTTACCGGCGAGTTGGGGGTCAACATCACCAATATCAGTGATGCCGCCTCCAGGGTGTCAATGGGAACAGGGCAGGTATCTCAATCCAGCCAGGAGCTGAGTCAGTTAGCCCACAATCTGGCGCATTTGATCAGCCGTTTTCGCACCTGAAATGAGATCTTTGTCACAATCAAGCGGCCACAACGGCCGCATGATAATACCATTCCGACTTGGAGAGACTGACTATGGGATATTCAATCAAAGACTTGGTATATAACGGTGAAACTCATGGAGTACACAACTGGTCAACCCTGGAAGGCAGCCAGTTTTACTGGCATCCGGATTGGCTACATATCGCCGAGGATTTAACCGGCCACAAAGCCACAGCCCATATTCAAGCCAAAGCTGCCAAGGCTAGCCATGAAGAGGCGAAGGCCACCATAGTCCAGCACCTCAACGACAAAAAGTAATCTCTAAAATAACCTAAATAAGCCTCCACTGCGGAGGCTTATCTATTTTTGGGCTAGTGCCCGGACGCTATTGCCTTGCGGGCAAGATTATCCACCCATGCTGGAGCAATAAGGCGAACAAAACGTCCCAGACGACCACGCCAGGAGGTAATTAGCATCCTGCCCCGCCCGGCTATGACCGGCAGCATCATCTGCGCGCATTCTTCGGCAGTCATGATCTTGCTCTCCGCCATGGGAGAAGTCCCGAGTGGCTTACCCTCACCATCCAGCGCCCGCCGATGGATCTCGGAAACCACAAAGTCAGGGCAGATCACTGTCACTGCAATACCATCCTCGGCCAATTCGATACGCAGAGAGTCAAAGAACCCCACTACAGCATGTTTGGAAGCAGCATAACCACTGCGGGTTGGCACCCCAGTGAGACCAGCCACGGAAGCCACCACGACCACTTGCCCTTGGGAAGCCTTCAGATGCGGCAGCGCCGCATGGGTCAGCCAGGCAGGTCCCAAATAATTGACCCGCATCAGCTGTTCAAGAATATCCAGTTGCTTGAGTTCATCGAAGCGGCTCCACATGGTCATGCCGGCATTATTAATCAATATATCCAGCCGACCAAAGCGCTCGATTACCGTGGCTATCAAGGCTTCACAGTCCTGTTGTCGCCCGACATCACCACAGACCACCAGCGCCGCACCGCCGACCGATTCGACCTCCATCGCCAGGGTACGTAATCTGGGTTCGTTGCGGGCACTGAGCACCAGTTGTCCACCGAGTGGTGCCAATGCCAGCGTCAGCGCCCGTCCAATACCTTCCGAGGCACCGGTAATCACTATGACCTTATTAGCGAGTCCTTCCATCTACAGTCCATTGTCAGTCGAAGTTATCAGGCTAAGCTCGCATACTCCTCTTGCAAGTGCAATCCCTGCAACTGCTGCTCATGAGCCTTCTGCCACTGATAAAATTGCTCCAGAGGTTTGGGGCGCCCTATGGCGTAACCCTGAGCATAATCAACCCCTATCTCCAACAGCTTGTCCACTATTTCCTGGTTTTCGACAAACTCGGCGACAGTTTCTATCCCCATGACCCGGCACACATCATGAATGGATTTAACTATCGCATAATCTTTGGCATTGCTGGCCAGATGACGAACGAAGCAACCATCTATCTTGACATAATCCACCGGAAGTTCCCGCAAGTAACCGTAAGAAGCAAAGCCACTGCCAAAATCATCCAGGGCGAAGGCAAATCCCAAGCGGCGCAATTGGTTGAGCATTTCCATCGCCCGGGTTCGGTTCTGGATAGCACTGGTTTCTGTAATCTCAAAGCAGACACAGGAGCTGGGAATACCATAACGCCCCTGCATCTCGGCGATATAGTCCAGCATGCCCTCGCTCCCCAGACTGTTTCCGGAAAGATTGATGGAAACACAAAGCTCAGACCAGAGCTGCGAATGCTCGGAAAGCCACAGAAAGGCTTTACGGATAACTTCCCTATCAACTTCCGGCATCAACTTGAAGCGCTCTGCCGCCGCAATAAACTGTGCCGGAGGCAAAATACGGCCACTGTTGTCGCGGATCCGCAGCAAGATCTCCAACCTTTGACGGCGACAACAACCATTGAGTCCTTTAATTGGCTGAAAATAGAGCAATAACTCTTTGTCTTCTATGGCTCTGGCAATACGCACAGCCCACTTGGGGGCATTGCGCTCATTAGCCAGCTCTTTATTGCGATCATCAAAGAAGTGAATTTGATTACTGCCCTTGCGCTTGGCCGCCAGACAAGCGATATCGGCATCCTTGAGCAGTTCGGCCGGGGCCATGCAAGGGCCTCGATGGAAGGCCACACCACTGCTGACACCCACCCGGTAATGGGCACCGCCGCAAGGCAATACCTGCAAACAAACTTGCTTCACCAACTGCTTCAAAAGCTTGGCGACTTCAAGAGCACTGCGGTTACGGACAGCCAAGCCAAACTCATCACCACCGAGTCTGGCCAACATTTCATCGCCCTGCAAGCAGGATTCTATGGCTCTGGCAACCATCACCAACATCTGATCGCCGGCGTCATGACCACAGTTATCATTAATAAGCTTGAACTGCTCCAAATCCAGATAACAAAGCGCCAGGGTATCGGCGCCTTCGGCAAAGCCGGGCAAGCGTTCCTCAAAGGCGCTACGATTATAAAGCCCGGTAATACCATCGACACTGGCCTTCAACCTGAGTTGCTGTTTGAGGGTTTCTTCTTGGGTAATGTCCCGCAGCACTGTCACCGCACCTATCACTTTACCTTTGTGGTTACAGAGATTGCTCACAGCCCGTTCCATAATCCTCGGCTGCTGCATCTGCAGAGTGACCTTACTGTACTCGGGCTGTCGGTTACCACTGGACATAAAGGCGAGTAACTCTTCATCCAGTTGATCGTCACTCTTGAGTAGAGAATCCAGCGTTCGCCCCAATGCCTGTTGACTGCGCAGCCCAAGCAGGGATTCAGCCTGCGGATTAAGGTAGATAACCTTGGCCTTATTGTTGGTGAGGATTACCGCTTCGGCAATGGATTCAAGGGTGATACGGGAACGTTCGTTTTGCTGAAATATCCGCAACAACAAGTTGTTGATCCTGTCAGCCAACACCTTGAATTCAGCGCCGCCGCAACCACTAATATGGGTATAACGCCTGGCGCTGGGATCTATCTCCTTAAGCTCTGTCATCAGTCGGTCGAAAGGTTTTAGCAACCCGCGTCGTAACCACAAATAACCGATGGCGACCATCAGCATGCCACCGAGCAATAGCAGCATCACCACAAGTAAACTCTGCCACTCCAGACGTTCAAAGGCATCGCTCTGTTGTCTGATCTGTAATACAAAAGGCTCGTCCAACAGTGTCGGTACGGGAACTTGACTGAAAAGCTTAAGATGCTGCCCTATACTCACAGGCTGTCGCAGCGGAACCAAGGTCACAGATTGGATAAGATTGGTCTGCCCAAGACTCTGCAGGTGCACAGGGGTCAGCAAACGAGTGACGATCAAAGCCTCGTCATCGTCAAAACGATAGAAGCCAATCTGCAGCGGTTGACCATTGACGACAGCAGCGCCAAACGCTTCTTTATCCAAAGCAGCAAACATATCGGCAGGAGGAACTTTTTGCTCAAGCACCCGGGTCTTGCCGTTGGCCAGCGCCGTTACCTTGCCCTGATGTAGATGAAACAGACTGATATTGGATGACTGTAACCCCTCAACCCAACCGGCTAACAATGAATCTGACGGCATTTCGAGAATGGGGACATAGAGACGCGCCAGCTGCAGCAGACGCCGGGACTCTCGGGTAAACTGTTGTTCAATACCGACATACTCATGTTCCAGCGTTTGCTGCCGGAACTGACCCAGACTGTATTCAAACCAAAAATTCAAACAGTAGGCGACCACAAGCAGGGCCGGAATACAGAACCCCAGAATGAACACGCCTATTTTTTTGCCAATGTGCATCTTAAACCACGGCTGATTGTGATCGGATATCAAGAGTGACCGAACTCCGGCAGGCAACATACCTCATTTAATGACCGGTTAAAACTCTTGACTGGCATCATCGCCAGTTTGCCGCCCTTTGCCCGCGACAAACTGCACCAGCTTGCCCTGACTCTTACAGGCTTGTGTTGATTTGGCGCAGGAAAAAAGAGATAGATACGTGCTTTGGAGCACAATTTGTCAAATTGAAAATATCAATGGTAAGGAACTAAATCTGTATTCCGGGTAATTCAGCATGGGTTCCTGTCCACCGCAGAATCAGGTTAGTCCTCCCCCTAAGACACAGCCACTCAGTCGCATTAATGTTATCCAAGGGTGCAAGCCCGGACAACATGTTATTGTTTTAACATTAAAAAGGCCCGCACTGCGGGCCTTTTTAATAAACGAATACTAACTTACTTATGGTACTGGGCAGACAGCTCATGTACCGACTTAACGAAGGCACCGGCATGCTCAGGATCCACGTGCTGGTGGATACCATGACCCAGGTTGAATACATGGCCTGTACCTTGACCATAGCTGGCCAGGATCTGCGCCACTTCTTCATGAATACGCTCAGGCGATGCGTACAGAGTCGAAGGATCCATATTGCCCTGCAGGGCAACCTTATCGCCGACACGCTTACGGGCATCGCCTATGTCTATGGTCCAATCCAGCCCCAGGGCATCACAACCTGTCTCAGCCATAGCTTCAAGCCATAGACCACCGCCCTTGGTAAACAGGGTTACAGGAACCTGACGACCTTCTGCATGACGGTTCAAACCATCGATGATCTTCTGCATATAACGCAGGGAGAATTCACGATAAGCCGCATGTGACAGCGCCCCACCCCAAGAGTCAAAGATCATCACGGCTTGTGCACCATTGGCGATCTGGGCGTTCAGATAAAGGGTCACTGAGTCAGCCAGCTTGTCCAGCAACATGTGCAATGCTGCAGGCTCGGCATACATCATCCGCTTGATCTTTTCGAAGGCCTTGCTGGAACCACCTTCAACCATATAGGTAGCCAGTGTCCAAGGTGAACCAGAAAAACCTATTAGCGGTACTTCGCCCTTGAGTTCGCGGCGAATGGTGCTAACGGCTTTCATCACATAACCGAGCTCATCTTCCGGATCCGGAATAGCCAGTTTCTTGATGGCGTCAATGGTATCGGTTGGGCGTTCAAAGCGAGGCCCCTCACCTGCTTCAAAATACAGGCCCAAACCCATGGCATCAGGCACAGTCAAAATATCGGAAAACAGGATTGCCGCATCCAATTCAAAACGACGCAGCGGCTGCAGGGTAACTTCACAAGCCAGCTCGGCATTACGGCACAGCGCCATAAAGTCACCGGCCTCGGCGCGGGTAGCGCGATATTCTGGCAGATAGCGGCCAGCCTGGCGCATCATCCAAACTGGTGTAACATCAACAGGTTGCTTGAGCAGCGCACGTAAATAACGATCGTTTTTTAATTCTGCCATTGGGCTTATTCCTACTCCGATTGAGATCTGCTGGTTCGCTAGTTTAGCATTTGCGGCTGCATTGTAACCTGTGTCTGAGTATTTATGTGACCAGAGGCATGGATAAATACCATTCCGGAGAAGAGTTTGATCCCATCCAAGCTTTATTGGGCAACTGAAATGGACAAATTTATGACCGAATTGACGATAGAGACTAACGACTCGGCCACCACAGACTTAATGCGCCGCGAGACACGGCAACGCAATTGCGCCAGCTCACATTTTTACAACAAAAGTATAAAGATCCAGGCGTCAGCCGAACGTCTTATGACAGAAAAAAGTTGCACAGGTTCCCACCCTTTGGTATAAAAAGTCTGCGCTAGCAAGAACAATCAAGAAGCTCGTCACATCGAGCCCGTTAAAACTTTCCTCGCCCAGCTGTAGTTTCTACCGCTGGGCTTTTTATTTTCCAATCCGCATCCGGATACACAATTTAACATTTGAGTTGTTTTTGTATACAAAACAACTGGTTTGTCCATGAGTAAAAAAACCATTTACACGCCGAAAAGAGTTGATCACTGGTTAACTTGTCACCTAAATTAGGTACAGGTGCGGCGATAAGGATGAGAAGATCATGCTGAAACAACTTGAACAGGCCGAGCAAAAATGGGGCGGAGCCAATGCTTTGGTGGATCAATGGTTGAATAACCGCAGGAAATTGCTGGTTTATTACTGCAAATTAGCCGGACTGGCCCCCTATGAAAACCGTGACAAGTCCCTGCCCTGCGTCGATCAGGTTCGCGGCTTCTGTAATCTGTTGGTGGATTACGTTTCAGAAGGTCATTTCGAGGTCTTCAATAGAGTCGTCGATGCCTGTGACGAACAAGGGCAATCGAACAAGGCACTGGCACAGCAATTACTGCCCAAGATTGTCGAGACGACAGATCAAGCTCTGGACTTCAGTGATAAATACTCCGAGCTGGAAAGCGACGATCTACTCTATCAACTGGATAAAGATCTCGCCGAATTGGTGCACGCCCTGGAGACCCGCTTCCAGTTGGAAGATAGAATGTTGGAAGTGCTGCACAATAAAAAATCAGCACCGACAATCAACTGATACCGTAACGAGTCTGCTGGTTATTGTCGTACCTAATGCCTTATGACTGCCGTTTTCAGACTCCAAAGCCGGCTCTATGTAATGTTCAGATGAGCATTAACAGTGATATCTAGATGGATATTTGGTCGGAATAATGGGGATCGAGCGGAGAAATACTCGATCCTTTCTTTTTATCTGGCAAAGCAAAATCCCGCCCCCTCTCGCAATTTGTTTAAGTTTACAGCTCAAGTGTTATCAGGAGCATGTATTAGCCAAAGCAAACGGTACCTTGATTCGCACCTTCCCTAACAGTTGCATGCCTTGTTATGAAAACGACGCTCATCAAAATGATCAACTTAGTAAAAGGAATTAAACCAAGATGCTGGCGTTCTTTGTTGCCAAGAAGTTATAATCCGGCGCGGATAACACGGAAAAGTAATACCTTACAATCCAACAAAGGACGGATTAATGCGTAAATTGACCCTTGCCTCACTAGCTTGCGCCGGCGCTCTGCTGGCAGGCTGTAGTTCAACCCCGCAACCCATCATAGCCCAGGAAAAAACTGTCGAAGTGAAAGGCCAAACGCTGAAGCTCGGTGGACGCTACTTTTCCGATAAGAAGAAACTGGAACTGACAGTCAATGGTGACCCGATAATGCGCGGCACCTTCCCTCCTTATACTCCAACCCAAAATCTGGGTGGTCGTTATCAAGAGATGGAAATCGATGGCAAGTGCTACTTTGGGTCTGTACTCGGCAGTCAAGGCGGCGCATTTGGCATTATTGCCAGCGCGGTACAATCCTCAAAATCCAGCAATGGTGACAAGTGTGAGATTCTGGTTGACGGTAAAACAGTCGAAAACCTCTATTTCTAACACTCATCCCAACTAGATATATCCGTGTTATCCCGCGTCACATCTGTGAAATTAACTGAAACAGGGCCTAAGTCAAAAAGTCCCATGCCCCTGTTTCACTGGCTAATTTCATCATATTTCATGTAAAAACTTGTGAAATCTCCAATTTGTTCGGCTTTGGATCACAGATAGCTGCCAGCTATTTCCTATAATCCTTCCGCCCTTTCCCAAGGGGCATAGCTTTTACATAAGCAATTAGAAAATAAGAACATTCTCACGTAAAAAGGAACGCATTGCCATGACAGCAACCAGCTATCAGCCAGGAGAGATCCGCGGACTGATCCAGATAGATGCGCTCAAATGCAAAGGGTGTGACGCCTGCAAACAGTTCTGTCCCACCCATGCTATTGAGGGCGCATCCGGTGCCCCCCATAAGATTGATGAAGAGCGTTGCCTGAGCTGCGGCCAGTGTTTGATCAACTGTCCGTTCGGTGCCATTCATGAAACCCAGAGTGCCTTGGATACAGTATTAACCAAGCTCCAGGATCCCAACACTGAAGTGGTCGGCATTCTGGCTCCAGCAGTACGGGTTGCCATAGGTGAAGCCTTCAATCTGCCCAAGGGGCAACTGCTGACCAATAAACTCTATGGCGCCATGCACCAGGCCGGATTCAGGATCTTCGACTGTAACTTCGCCGCCGACCTGACCATTATGGAAGAAGGCTCTGAGTTCATTCACAGGCTGCACGCCAATGTGCGTCAGGAACCAGATGCCGGTAAGCTGCCGCAGTTCACCTCCTGCTGTCCGGGCTGGGTTCGCTTCCTGGAAATCGAATACCCCAACCTGTTGCCACATCTTTCTACCGCCAAGTCGCCGCAGCAGATGGCCGGTACTGTCGCCAAAACTTATGGCGCTAAAGTCTACGATATGGCTCCGGAAAAGATCTTCACTGTAGCGGTTATGCCTTGCACTTCGAAAAAACTCGAAGCATCACGTCCAGAGTTCAAATCAGCCTGGCAATTCCACCAACAACACGACAACGATGCCGCACCTTACGCCGATGTGGATGCTGTGCTGACCACCCGCGAGATGGCCGAGCTGCTCAAGCGCCTCAACATCAACCTACCCGATGTGACCGAATATAAGGGTGATAGCCTGTTTTCCCAATACACAGGGGCCGGCACTATTTTCGGTAACACAGGTGGCGTAATGGAAGCCGCGGTGCGTACTGCGCACAAGGTGCTCACAGGCGAAGAACTGGCCAAACTGGAACTGACTCCGGTACGCGGTCTGGAAGGCGTCAAGGAAGCCGAACTCACCATTCATGACAAACAGCTTAAGCAAGATGTGCAGCTGAAAGTCGCCGTGGTGCACGACATGGGCCGCAATATCCGCCCCTTGCTGGAACAGGTGATGGCCGGCACGTCTCCCTACCACTTTATCGAAGTGATGAACTGCGCCGGTGGTTGTGTCAACGGTGGCGGTCAACCTATCAACGGCTCAGGCACATCCTGGGTTGCCCAACTGTAAGGAGTTGCTCATGACAGACAAGTATCAATTTACCGAAGACGGTTTTCTGTTGTCTCGGCGCCGTTTCATGGCTGTGGGCGCAGCCATTCTGGCGGTACTGGCCCTGCCTGTGGGCTGGCTCGGCAGCCGTATCGCCAAGCGCAACGAATACATCAAGGCCAGGGCCGATGCCCTCTATATGGATGATGCCATCGCCAAGTACCGCGTCAGCCACGCCAACCCAGCCATTGCCCGCTATTACAGCGAATTTGGCGGTGAGCCCTTGGGACATCTGTCCCACGAGTTGCTGCACACCCATTTTGTCGATCGCACTAAACTGAAATCCTAAGGAGTCGGCTATGCATCAGGACAATCGTCCCATTCTCAAGCACCCGCTGAATGTTCGGGTGTTCCACTACATCTTGCTGCTGAGCTTCCTGCCACTGGCGGCTACCGGGCTATTGTTGTTCTTTAAACCCTTGAGCGACAGCGCGATGGGGCTGACCTATGACATTCATATTGTCGCCGGTGTCATCATGTCACTGAATGCGGTGGCTTTCACACTGATGGCATTCGACCGTGTCGTGCTGTTCACCAACCGGGTGTTCACCTTCGGTGGCAACGATGTTGGTTGGTTTAAGGTACTCGGTGGCTATCCACAGAAGTTTTTGCTGGGCAAAAAAGTTGCCGTACCTCCTATGCGCAAGTACAACTCTGGACAGAAGCTGTTCGGGGTTTGCGTTCTGCTCGGCGGTACTGCACTGATTATCACAGGTCTGGCGCTATGGCTGGTTCCCCATGCAATCCCACGTGATACCGCTTGGTTGCTGGGCATGATCCACCTGGGTTGTGGCCTGCTGCTGACAGCGTTTTTGCCCGTGCATCTGTTCCTGGCGGTTTACCGCTTCGACGATTTCAAGGCGATGATGTTGCACGGTAAAGTGCCTTATCACGATGCCGCCGAATACACGCCACTATGGGTACAGGAGGAGGTCGTTCCGGTCTCTACCAAGCACGCCGAGTAACCCTCCCCTTCTTCAAATTCCAAGGAGCGCAGTTTGACTGTGCTCCTTTTTTCACAGGAGAGCCACAAATGTCAGGCCCTTTGATATCAGACCCGCTTGTATCGGGCCATGCCGAGACGATTCAAGTCAAAGACTATAACCCCGCCGTGAATTTTATTGATGATGACGCCATCTGGGCCTTGCTCAATAACAATCAGCAACCCAGCCCGGACACAGTACGCCAGGTGCTGGAAAAAGCCCGCCGTTTGCAGGGGCTGACACTGGAGGAAGTGGCGGTTTTACTGCAAAACCAGGACGCCACTGTAGACGAAGAGCTGTTTGCCGTTGCCCGTGGCATCAAAGATGCCATCTATGGCAATCGCATTGTACTGTTCGCTCCCCTGTATGTTTCCAACTATTGCGCCAACGCCTGCAGTTATTGCGGCTTCAGCGCCGACAACCATGACTTGCCACGCAAGACCCTGAGCGAGCAGGAGCTGATCGCCGAAGTGGAAACCCTGGAGGATATGGGCCACAAAAGGATCCTGGCGGTCTACGGTGAACACCCGCGCAATAACGCCCGCGCCATAGTCGACTCCATCAAGACCATGTACAACGTACGCAAAGGTAAAGGCGGTGAGATCCGCCGCATCAATGTCAACTGCGCCCCCATGGACACAGAAGACTTCAAGCTGCTGAAGACGGCCGCCATAGGCACCTATCAGTGTTTTCAGGAAAGCTACCACAGAACGACCTACGAACAGGTGCACCTCAAGGGCCGCAAGAAGGACTTCCTCTATCGTCTCTATGCCATGCACAGAGCCATGGAAGCCGGTATCGACGATGTGGGCATTGGCGTACTGTTTGGTCTCTATGACCACAGATTCGAACTGCTGGCCATGCTCACCCATGTACAGCAACTGGAGCAGGATTGTGGCATAGGCCCGCATACCATCTCCTTCCCGCGGATTGAGCCCGCCGATGGCTCCAGCTTGTCGGAGCAGCCTCCCTATGTCGTCGATGACGCCACCTTCAAGCGCCTGGTAGCCATTACCCGCCTGGCAGTGCCCTACACGGGGCTGATTATGAGCACCCGCGAAAGTGCCGAACTTAGACGTGAACTCCTGAGCCTGGGGGTATCACAGATCAGCGCCGGCTCACGTACCACCCCAGGTGGCTACAACCAGGAAGACGATGCAGCCCAATTTAGCCTGGGCGATCACCGCAGCATGGATGAAGTGGTACTGGATCTGGTCAAGCATAGCCATTCCATCCCCTCATTCTGCACCGGCTGTTACCGTAAGGGTCGTACCGGCGATCACTTTATCGGCCTGGCCAAGCAGCAGTTTATTGGCAAATTCTGCCAACCCAACGCCTTGATCACCTTCAAGGAATACCTCAACGACTACGCCAGCGAGCAGACCCGCAAAGCCGGTGAGGCACTGATAGCCGCCGAGCTGGATAAACTCAGCCCCGCCAGAAGACGTAATATCGAGGCTTGCCTCACGCGCACCGATGCGGGCGAGAGGGACATCTATCTGTGAAAGGTCGTACCCTGGTACTGGCACCCGGCTGCCGCCTCTATGCCGGGCTGCCAAAACAACAGCTGAAATCGGCACTGAGCCGCGCCCGGCGAGTGGCCCTGCATGCCGGCCACTATGCCAATTTCAGTGAAGGGGCGATAGATCAGCTGCTGCGACAAAGACTGCAAAGCCGCCAGCTGTCGCAGCTGTTGATAGTGACGCAAGAACTGGAAAGCGAAGCCGGGCTGGCGTTTGGCAAAATGTTGCGTCCTGAGTCCACCGAGATGGAAATCCTCGAGGAATACCGGGTGTCTCAGCATTGGAGCAAGCAACTCGCCTCCTCCTGGCCTGAGCAGGTGACAGCAGTCAGCAGTAAGCTGGCCGCCAGCGCGCCGCTGCTATTGCTCGATGATCAACTGTTTGTCGGCCACTATGCCCATAGTCCACATCTGGCGCCTTTGGGATTGTGGCTCAAGTTGGACAGCCGCGAGCTGGGGCTGCCACCGGCAGGCCTATGGCAAAGAATGCAAGGCCGCACCAAGGTCGCTGCCACGCCTTGGCAACAGGCGTTATATCGCTACGCCGATGAGCTGGCACAAGTGCTGAAACAGGCAGGAGCCCAGGCATGAAACCGGCCGAAAATCTGGATTCAGCAGAAATCAGAGCCTTGCTCTGCGGCGAAGCTGATGACTGGCTGTTTGCCCGTGCCGATGAGGTCAAGCGCCAGTACTTTGGCAAAGAGATCTGGCTCAGAGGCATAGTGGAGTTTTCCAGTTATTGCCGCTGCGACTGTCACTACTGTGGCCTGAGAGCCGCCAATCGCGACATTGAGCGTTACCGGCTCAGCCACCAGGAAATCATCGACTCGGCCCTCAAAGTAGATAAAGCCGGCATCGGTACCCTGGTGCTGCAATCCGGTGAAGACAGCCGCTTTCGCCAGGATGGCATAAGCCGCATCCTCAGCACTATCAAACAGCAAAGCCAGTTGGCCATCACGCTATCTTTGGGTGAACGCAGCCACAGTGAACTGGCGCTCTGGCGCGAAGCCGGCGCCGACCGCTATCTGTTGAAACTGGAAACCCTGGATGCCGAGCTCTATAGCCGCCTGCGTCCGGGAAGAGTGCTGGACAAACGCCTAAGGCTACTGGAAACCCTCAAGAGCCTGGGATATGAGACAGGTAGCGGCATTATCTGTGGCCTGCCGGGCAGCAAGAGCGATGCCCTGGCTGACGCCCTGTTGGCGCTCTCAGCCATGGAACTGGAGATGTTGGCGGTCGGCCCCTTCGTCAGTCATCCACAAACCCCGCTGGCAAACACGGCCAATGGCAATGTGCTTGAGTGCCAACGGGCCTGCGCCATACTCAGATTGCTTAACCCCGGTGCCAACATACCGGCCACCAGCGCCCTGGATGCCCTGCAAAGCGGCGCTAGGCTCGACTCCCTGAGCCGCGGCTGCAATGTGCTTATGCCCTCGTTCACACCACAGAAAGACAGCAGTAAATACCTTATTTACCCCGGCAAAAATGCCTCCGGCTGCCCGCTGGAACAGCGTCTCGCCGATATCAAACTCAGCCTCAAAGCCCGCGGCTTGCATTGCTCTGCGGACAGAGGCAACGCCAGGAGACAAATTAATGTGTAATTCGGCCCCCAATGCAGCCCCCCGCGGAGTCAGACTGCACATAGTATTGTGTGGTCGTCGCAACGCCGGGAAATCCTCCCTGCTCAATTACTTATCCAACCAGCAGAGTGCCATAGTCTCTGAGACCAAGGGCACCACTACAGATGCGGTGCGCAAGCCCTTTGAGCTGCATCCGGTCGGCCCGGCTACCCTGATAGATACCGCCGGACTGGACGATACCGGCGCCCTGGGGCTTCAGCGAATAGCCGCCAGTCGCCGGGCGTTGCAACAGGCCGATATCGCCGTCTATGTGCTGGATGAACTGGGGTTGGATGAGTTTGACCGCGACTGGCTGTTACTGCTGCAAAGCTGGCAACTGCCGATCCTGGTGGTAGCGAACAAGCAAGATCTGGCGCCGTTGCCCGCAGAGCATCAGCACTGGCTCAACGACCAAGGCATCAAGTTCTTATGCCTGTCGACCCAAGAGGCAAAACACCGGGAAGACTTGGTCGAGCAGCTGGTTCAACTGGTACCGGCCGATTTTCGCCGCGATCCCGTGCTGGCCGCCGACTGTTACCGCACCGGAGAGCAGCTGCTGCTGGTCGCCCCGATAGATTCAGCCGCCCCCAAGGGCAGATTGATTTTGCCCCAGGTGCAGGTTCTCAGAGAAGCGCTGGATAACGGTGCCATCGCCAGCATCTGCCGTGAGTCTGAGCTGGCCACGGCCTTGGCCGCCATGCCCACGCCACCGGCACTGGTAGTAACCGATGCCCAGGCGGTGAGACAAGTGGCCGCTCAGGTACCCGACAGTATTCCGCTGACCACCTTCTCCACCCTGTTTGCCCGGGCCAAGGGCGATCTACCGGCGCAGCTGCAAGGCGCCGAGATACTCGAAAAGCTTGAGGATGGCGATCGGGTATTGATCGCCGAAGCCTGTAGCCATGAGGTGCAGGATGAAGATATAGGTAGAATGAAGATCCCGGCGGCCATCGGCAAATTGACCGGCAAGCAGTTGCAGTTCAGCGTCTGTGCCGGTCATGACTTTCCGGCCGATTTGGAACGCTACAAACTGGTAGTCCATTGTGGCGCCTGTATGTTGGGTCGGGCAGAGATGCAGCGGCGCATTCTCGAATGTCGCCGCCGCGGTGTTGCCATCACCAACTACGGGCTGGTACTAGCCAAGGCCAGTGGGGTGCTGAAGCGGATCAGTGCGCCGCTGCTGGCAGCTGACGCCGACGCCAACTAACGCCCCAAACCGCCAGAGGGAAGAACAGCAACAATAGCCCCCACAGCTGTAACCATTTGGGGGCTATGGCTGCCCACTCGGCTCCCATCTGATTCAACTGCAACATTCCCATAATCGCCGGTACCGCCGGGATCACCTGCGACAGCCACACCAAGGGCTCAGGGATCAGCGCCAAGGGCCAGACAAAGCCGCTGACAAACAGAATAGGCATAGAAACCAAGAGTATCATCTGGGTCGGCAATTCGCGCCGCACAAACAGGCAGCTGAGTGCCACCCCGGCGCTGGCCGTGGTCAGCAGGAAAGGCAACATCAGCAACAACACCTGCCCCAGACTCGCCTGCAGACTCACCTGATAGGCGTAGTAACACCAGCCAATATAGAGCGCACTGAACAGGCAATAGAGCAGACTGAAGGCCAACACCCGCGCACTGACCAGCATCAAGGGGCTGACCCGGTTCCAATAGCCCGGCTGACGCCATTGCCCGGCGCCGAGTATGCCTGCGCCTATCAACAAGGTCTGGTGCAAAATCAGCAGAAACAAGCCTGGCACCACATAGGGGGTATAACCCAAACCTTTATTAAACGCGGGCACGGCATTGAGTTTAATCGGCGCCAGACTCTGAGCGGCGGCCTCAGGGCTCTGGCCCGAGGCCAATAGTCCCTTGAGCTGGATCTGCTTGCCGGCATCCATACCGGCACTCACCAAACCTTCTACCACGGCGGAATAGATCAGGAAGTAACTGGCATCACCGCCGAAGCTCAAGGTCGCGCCCCGTCCCAGTAACAGATCGCGGCGAAAATCAAACGGGATCACCAATAAACCATGGGCGCGGCCATCGGTGACCCAGGCCTTGGCTTCGTCGATGGAGCCGACCCGGCCGACAACCTGGATACGGGCACTGGCATCGGCGTGACGGATAAGCCGCCGTGACAGCGAAGAGTTATCGTGATCCACCACCACCAACTGCTGCTCTGTGGGTACTTGATGCAGATAAGGCAAGGGATAGAGCACAGCATAGAAGAGCACGCCGCCAAACAGGGTCAAAGAGATCGCCTTGTCACGCACCAAGGCGCGCAAATCCAGCCAGATCAGCTGCCATAACGAGAGGGACTTGGCTGTCATAACCTCTCCTCAAGCGGCAACTGCGACTGCAGCACCCTGGCATAACGACGGGCAAAGAACCAACTGGGGATCAACAGCAGCAGAAAGCCGAGATAACCCAGCGTCTGAAGCAGCAAGCTGGTCGGCCCGGCGCCATAGCTCACCAAAGCAACATGCGACTCTATATAGTGGCTTGATGGCATCAACAGACGCCACCACTGCGCCAGCAGCGGCATTTCTCCGGTCGGGAAGGTAATGCCCATAAAGGCAAAGGCGGGTGCAAACAGCGCGGTGCAAAAGCTGATCACCCTGGCGCAGTCGGCCAGCATAAAGAAAATCCCCTGCACCCAGAGCCAAACGCCCATCAACATCAAGAATTGCATCGGCAGCAGCCACAGGAGTTGCCCGGCAATCGGCAGCCCCAGCAGCTGATACAGCAGCACCAAAATAAAGCCGCCATGCAGCAACATAAAGGCGCCGTTGACCATAAACTTACTCAGCAGCACAGAGGGCATACCCAGGCGGAAGCATTCCCCCAGAGTATCCTGGCGCAGCTCACGGTTGAGACTGCCGGCAAAGGCCAGCATGGCCAGCAGTTGCCACAAAGCGATCAGCACAGGCGGCACCAGGAAGCCGACATAGTTGTTATTGCGGTTGAACAGTGCCGTGGTTTGGGTGCTTACAGGGCTGAGACGCACCTCAACCTGGGACGGATTGACACCAGCCGCCAGCTGCTTGAGCCTGGCCACCTGCTGCAAACCATCGGCCAGGGTCAGTTGCAACTGACTGGCCAGCAGTTTGCCCACCAGCAAAAACTGGCCGTTGTAGCGCAGGTCTATGGTGGGAGTATGCCCGGTCAGCAGTTCCTGTTTCAGACCATAGGGCAAGATAACCAAGGCATAGACCTCGCCGCGGCGCATCGCCTCGACCGCCTCGTCCAGCGCCAGATAGCGCCTGGGGGCGGTGACAGGATTAGCCTCAAGATGACGCCCAAGCTCACGACTGAGGCTGGAATTGTCCTGATCCACCAGCGCCACCGGCAACTGCCTGGGCAACCCGGTGGAAAACAACCACCAAAGACAGAGCACACCGATAAGCGGCAGATAGCTTATCAGTGCCAGCTGCCAGGGATCGCGCCAGACAGCCTGCCACTCTCGCCGAAGCAACTTATTCATAATCAAGACTTTTCAAGTAATACTGACATGCCCACCCGTAGATCGGCCACCGGCTCCAGCGGCCTGAGCTCCACTTCAAAGGTACGCATATCAAAGTCGTGGCCACTCTCGGTCGCCCGCCAGGTGGCGAAGTCGCCCAGCACACTGATGTGGCTGACCTCAAACTCGACACTGCGTTGCAGCGCCGGCAGTGTCAGGGTCATACGCTCGCCCTTCTTGAACTGCTTGAGTTGATCCTCTCGCACCTGAAACACGGCCCAGGCATCTGTCATATCCACCAAACTGACAACAGGAAAGCCACTGGGTGCCAGCTCGCCCACCTGCAACAGCACCTCGGTGATTTCACCGCCCTTGGGCGCGCGCATCTGGCTGTCGGCGAGTATGGCACTGACCTCTTTCACCGCGCCTTCGGCCATACGGGCATTACCGGCTGCGGCGGCCTTGGTTTCTTCCCGGGCGCCCTCTTCGGTCATTTGGTACATGGCATAGGCGGCCTGCTCGGTATACTTGGCGGCCTGATATTGGGTAAAGGCTTCATCACGCTTTTGCCGGGCAAGTACGCCATCGCGGAACAGGTTTTCTACCCGGTCGAAGGTAGTCTTGGCCAGCTCACTGGCGGCCTTGGCCTTGAGCCACTGCTCGCGGGAGGCGGCAACCTGCTGCTTACGGGCACCGCTGTCGGCTTCCTGCTGCATCGCCTTGGCGGCATCGCGGCCACCCTCGGCCTGCATCAGTTTGGCATTGAGCTCGGGGCTGTCGATAGCAAACAGCAGATCCCCTTCACTGACACTGTCTCCGCGGCGCACCAACACCTGCTCTACCCGGCCCGGCACCTTGGAAGACACATTGTATTCCCTGGCCTCTATCTGCCCCTGCAACAGCTGTGGCTTGGGGGAGTAAGCCAGGATCAGCCCATATACCAGCGCCGCCACTATGGTTACCAGGGCCACTATGGCCACCAAAGGATTAACCCGCATCCTGTATCTCCTGCTTGTCACTGCGTCCGATAAATTCATCCAACTGGCCACTGACCGCCATCAAGCGGGCATAGGCCTGAACATAACGATATTGAGCCGCCAACTGCTTGGTGCGTACGGCGCTGAGTTTGAGCTCGGCATCCACTCTGTCGATAGAGGTAGACAGCCCTTGATTGAAAGCCAGTTCCCGCAGCTTGAGGTTTTCCTCTGCCAGCGCCAGAGAGCTGTTCAAGGCATTGACCTCCTCTTCGGCCTGCAGCAGTTGGCGATAGCTCTGATCCACCAACAGACTGAGATCCTGACGGGTTTGTGCCTTGGTGTATCTGGCCTGCAGCAGGGCGCTCTTGGCCGCCTGCACCTTGCCACTGCGACCATCACGGGACAGCAGCGGCACCTTGACCCCGACGCCTACCATCCAGTCGGGTTCGACCTTGGAAAACAGGCTGTCGTCTTCATAGAGGGTGTAGTTACCGTAGAGGAAAACCGTAGGGAAGTATTTTCCCTTTTCCATATCGACCAGGCCCTGAGCCTGGGTCTCTTTCGCCTCCAACAAGCGCAAGGCTGGATGCTGTTTCAGCGTCAGCTCGGTCAATTGCGGCAATGAAGGGGAGTTTGGCGCCATAAACAGCGGTGACTTGGTGGCGATATCAGTCTGGTGCAGCAGGCGTGACAAGGCTATCAGCGCCATCTCATGGCGGCGTTTGGCACTGCCGAGGTCGACCTTGGCCTGATCCAGTGCCACCTGGGCATTGAGGCGCTCGACTCTGGCGATCTGCCCCTGTTGTTCCAGTTTTTCAGCGTGGCTGTAATGCTTTTCCAGCGAGGCCACCAGCTGAGCCTGGGTTTGCACCAAAGCCTGGGTCACAGTGACTGCATAGTATCTGTCTACCAGAGTGGTAAACAGCTCACGCCGCGCCAACTCCAGTTGCTGCTTCTTCTCAGCCACCTGAGCCGCCTGAATGCCTTGAGCGGCAGAGATCTGGCCACCGGTATAAATCGGCCACATCGCCTGTAAGCTGGCTCGGAACACATCCTGCTCGGTAAAAGGAGTCACAAACATCGAGCCGGGAAGCGAGCCGATAATGCCACCTATGGCCGGTGGCAGAGTGGCGGGATCCATAGAGGCGAGTGGATTGAGATCGCTAAGATCCAACTCTATCGGTTTTTCCAGCCTGGTATAGCTGCCGTTGATGTTGAGCGATGGCAGGTTAAGGTCGCGCCCGGCCTCTTGCTGCGCCTCGGCGCGGCTGACTTCCTGGCCTTCGGCCGCCAGCTTATCGCTCACCTCCAGCAACTGTTGCCAGGCCGAGGCAAAACTATAGTCTGCGGCAAGCGCAGGCTGAGCCGCCAGCGGCCACAACAGCAACCAGGCAAATTTGGTCAATTTCATCTACACCCCTAGAGTAAAAACTCTAATTCCTGAGCAAAAAGGATATCATCCTCGCTTGTCGGCCACCAGTTAACCTTGCTGCGCAGCGGCGCAAGGCCTCCAAGGCCTGTCGAAACAATTGTTAAAAACTAGACAAGCTACTGGATCCTAGTCTTTTTTAAGCTGTATTGAAACTAAGGAAGGTGCGAACCTGCACCGAGGAATAGACACACATCCTAAACTCACGAATTTAGACTTACAGAATTGCGCTGCACTTGGGCGTTGCCGAGAGCCTATTGGCGCAAATAAAGTGGCCAGCGGCGAGTGAGCTTATGGGTGTAAGCCAAGGATGGTGAGCAGACCTTATCCGTGGATGAATTTGGATGCCAGCACCAAATGGTAGTGATTACTCATAACCGCATAAGCGCAAACGTCGATGCAGAATATTGACGACAACTGCCTGATTTTATCCACTACCCAGCCACGTCTATGCCCGTAACTGCGCCCCGACAGTGCATCTTCACCACACAAAAATGCCCTTCTCACGCAACGGTTAATCACGTGGTAAAAGGGCGTACTTTCAGCATCTATCAACTGGCGACGGGCGATGGTCATAACCAACCTCGACTGAGCTTTGATGGGTATTTCAAAGCCTAGTCAAAGCTGTGTGAAACATCAAAAAGATATGGCTGTCCTGTCTTTTTCTCCACACAAAAATGCCCTTCTCACGCAACGGTTAATCACGTGGTAAAAGGGCGTACTTTCAGCATCTATCAACTGGCGACGGGCGATGGTCATAACCAACCTCGACTGAGCTTTGATGGGTATTCAAAACCTAGTCTAGGCTGTGTGAAACATCAAAAAGATATGGCTGTCCTATCTTTTCGCTATCTTTTCGATGGGCAGAGAAAAGAACCTACTAACGGTTCTTCCATAACCTCACACTCTAGCGTTCCATTTACGGAGAGTTTAAGCTGGTTCAAAGGTGTACAACATTCATTTTCAGGCGCTATGGAGTTTTCGACTTGGTACTTAAAAATGTTGTCGCTATCTTGCGTATAAGTAAACTCACATCCCGAAAATTCACCATTATTGCTATCGTCAAGAACCATACAATAACGTGTAACTACCTGAAATCTGTCTTCAAGCTCGGTAAAAGTTTGAGAGACAATATAGCAATATATAGGACATCCTAAACACTTTCCGAGCTGCAAGGAAGCCCGCTGCAAGGTGTCAGTCTCTGATAAATAACGACGGATTTTTGGAAGTAGACTCTCTGAGACGAGTAATTTGCATGCTTCATACAAAAACTGCAGTTACCAGGCAGGCCAACGGCAGGCTTAAGCCTGTTTCTGCAAAATTTCCAACGGCTTAAAGTTAATGGGGATGTATTGCTTGAAGTTAATGGGGATGTATTGCTTGGCTTTGTTGCTTACCCCGGCACCATTTACCACCATATTTGGCCTTCATGGCACACATTGCATCCCATCGGCCACTCATGCCACTGTACTGACGGCGAAACTCTTTGGCGGAAGTTATCCAGGCATCGTCGCTGATACCAAGCTCAAGCAGTAGTTTGGGTCTGGAACAGGCAATATAGCCACGCTTGTCTTCCCGCACCGCCCGGCCAGTCCAATCAATTAACTCCAGATAGTCGGCAAAGTGAAATGGGATGCCGCTTTGTTCGGCGGCAGTGGCTGCACCATCAAATTGCAGCAGTGGCTTAATTGAAGCATTGGTGGTTGCAGGCTCAGCAACTTCTCCTATGCGCTCCTGAATGGATGTGTAATCAGAAGTTTGCAGCGAATCTGCAATACCTGCGCGAATGGGATTTAAATCCACATACATCATGCAGGCCAGCAGCGCCTGTTCATCGAGCAACGCCTGTGACTTAAAGCGCCCTTCCCAGAATACGCCCTTGCAACCATCTTCTCGATTGGCCTTGCGGGCGATATCTTCGTTTAAACAGCGCATAAACCAACT